>DJAM01000086.1 GCA_002429595.1 Coxiellaceae bacterium UBA6002 | reverse complement strand
TTCCCTCTCCCGCTTGTGGGAGAGGGCTAGGGTGAGGGTTGCTTCCCCCAGCAAGCATTCTCCCACACAACAAATTGGCCACAAAGCGGAAAAGCAAGCATACCACTTCCTCAAAAAACAGGGCCTCAAACCCATTACTCGAAACTATTCCAGCTCTTATGGCGAGATAGACCTAATCATGGAAAACAAAGAAACGCTAATCTTTATAGAGGTCCGTTACCGATCAAATGACCTGATGAAGGCGCTCGACACTATCGACCGGCACAAACAAAGTCGAATTATCCACACTGCCATGCGCTATTTACAATTTAATCCTACCTGGAAACCCTGCCGCTTTGACGTCGTCACAATTGATCCACTTGCGTTTGATGTTGAGATTCTCTGGCTAAAAGATGCTTTTCAGGTAGAATAATCGACTGAAACCAGCTTCTTCTGCCAGGAATATCATGAGTATAATCGAACGAATAAAACAAAATTTTCACGATAGTATTGCCACCAAAACCCTTGCTATCGAAGTCCTCCCAGAAGTTATTGCACGTGCTGGCAATTACATGGCAAAAGCGTTGGTGGAAAATCAGAAAATCTTATGTTGTGGCAATGGCGGTTCTGCGGCTGATGCGCAGCATTTTGCTTCGGAGCTTATTAATCGCTTTGAAACGGAGCGACCAAGTCTACCCGCAATTGCTTTGACTACTGATACTTCAACTATCACATCCATTGCCAATGACTACCATTTTGACGAAATTTTCACCCGACAAATTAAAGCATTAGGCCAACCTGGCGATATTTTGTTAGCGATCTCAACCAGCGGCAATTCCAGAAATGTGGTGAATGCTATCAAAGCCGCCCAGGATCGTCACATGATCGTAGTGGCGCTAACTGGCAGAGATGGAGGTGAAATTGGCGCTGTGTTGAACTCACAAGATATTGAAATTCGAGTTCCAGCTCAATCTACAGCACGTGTTCAGGAAACTCATTTATTAATCATTCACTGTCTTTGTGATTTGATAGACCGTGTTTTATTTAGCAACGTTTGTGAAGTTATAGACCAACACTTAATCAGCAATGAAGGATAATTAAAATGAAAAAACTATTGCTCTTAGTTGCACTCTTTAGCTCAACCATTCTATCCGGCTGTTTACCCGCAGCTTTTGTTGCCGGTGCGACCGCAGGTGGTGTTGTGATTTCTGATCGACGCAGCTTCAAAACTATCGTTCAGGATAAGAAAATTACGTGCCAATCATTAATCCAACTTAATTCCGATAGAGATTTGAAACAGCAATCACACATCTCCGTCACAACGTTTAACCGAGTCGTGCTCTTAGTGGGTGAAGCACAAACACCTGGGATACGCGGTCGAGCTTACGAGTTAGTCAAAAATGTGCCCAATATCCGCCGAATTACCAATGAAATTACGATTGGCGACCCCGTATCGGCAAAAGAAATCTCCACCGATGTTTGGATAACCACCAAAGTTAAAACTGCCATGCTAGCTGAAAAAGGACTTAGCTCAACGCAAATTAAAGTCATAACTGAGGACGGAGTTGTTTACCTCATGGGACTCGTAACGCACCATCAAGCAGACCTTGCTGTTGACGTGGCGCGCACTGTTACAGGTGTGCAGAAAGTAGTCACTCTCTTTGAATATGTTAACTAATCGCTATGCGCTACTTACTATTGTTGCTGTTATTACTAGTGTCGGGCTGTGTGAGTAGCGCCTTCTCAAGCGCTAACGTAGTTTATCGGCACAAATACATACAAGACGATGTCAGTGACTACACTATTAGAATTGGCAGCTGGAATACACTAAGGAAACAATTCCCACAAGAAGTCATTAAACCGGTACACTTAACTGTCTTCCATCGAGTCGTTTTACTCACAGGTCAAGTGCCCAACCAAGAAGTCCGTGCTGCAATCGAACAAGCACTGAAATGCAACCATAAAATTGCCAGAATTTACAATGCTACCACGATCGAACCTCCCGCCACGACTGGCGAGCAAGTTCAAGATAGTTGGTTAACAACAAAAGTGAAATCTAAAATCATCGCCTCCAATCAACTCTATGCAGACAAAATCATCGTGGTGACAGAAAAGCGAATTGTTTACCTCGCCGGCATCATCACCCAGCAAGAGGCAGACTGTGCAGTCGAACTTGCCAAATCAACCGATGGCGTGAAGCAAGTTGTCACTATTTTCTTCTACATGACCATGCCAGAAATTTAACAGAACTTGTTTTTCAACTATTGGATACTATGATTGCCCCATGGAACAATTAACTCTGCCACAATTATTTGCCGTTTGGGCATTGCCAATTTTGTTTGCCATTACGGTTCACGAAGCAGCACATGGCTTTGTTGCTAATATCTTTGGCGATGATACTGCGAAGTCCTTAGGACGAGTCACGCTAAATCCGATCAAGCATATCGATTGGATAGGAACGATTCTTTTACCTGCCATCATGCTAGCCACAACAGGCATGGTATTTGGCTGGGCAAAACCTGTTCCAGTAAATTGGAGCCGCTTGAGAAATATGCGACTGGATATGGCACTTGTTGCACTAGCAGGGCCTGGCGCTAATTTCCTCATGGCTTTTATATGGGGAGGCATCGCCAAGTTCGGTCTATATTTATTGAGTTTTAAATATGAATGGGCACGCGCCATTGTTTATATGGGTATTGCAGGAATCAATATTAATTTGATTCTGATGCTACTAAATCTCATCCCACTACCACCGCTAGATGGCAGCAGAGTGCTCTATAGCATGCTTCCTGCTAGAGTCACCATGACGCTGCAACATCTTGAATTTACCGGTCTCATTATTCTGTTAGTTTTGCTCGTTACGGGCATCTTAACGCCAATCATCATCGTTCCTTCGATATTTTTAAAGAACTTAATTCTTGGCATTTACGGTATTTAAAAATTTCTCTAAGTTTCGATATTGTTGCATGTCCACTTTACTGAAATCACGAGAAAACAATGGAATCGTGGCGAGCCACATTGCATGATTGGCAGGAGTATTTAATTCTGGATGATCAGCAAGTACTTGCTGAAAAGTTTCTTCCGGATGAGCGAACAGATATTGCCGACTTTCATTTAAAGCCAAGAAAAAACGTTTGAGACGATCGTCGCTCACTCCTTTTTTAACGATAAAAACTAATTCACTGTAATTAGGAACGCCATAATCTTCAGGATAAAAAGCACGCCCAGGCTGATCAAGAAACTTCATCTCGACCAACTCGATATTGCGCATCAAACCAATCGCTGCTGAGGCCTTCTTAGTCAACAATGCTTGAAGTAAGCTGTAATGCACATTGATAGGCTGTACCTGGTCGATTTTTACATTTACTTTTTGCAACATTTGCTGCATAAAAATTAGATCGATTTGTGGCGAGGAATAAGCAATCGTTTTTGCTTTGAGGTCTTCTAGTTTATGAATAGGGCTAGAGCCTAATACTACCAAACAGTTCAGGGGTTGCCCGATGAGAGTACCCACCTGTTCAATTGGAAGTCCCTGTGCAGTTTCAATGACCACATGAGGTTGGTAATCAATGGCTAAATCGGCTTTTCCAATGGCCACCCATTTAGGGGGATCAGTTGGATCAGCCGGGGATATAACAGTGACCTCTAAGCCATATTTTTTGAAAATGCCGTACTTTGAAGCGACTAAAATGGGTGCGTGGTTGGCATTGGCGAACCAATCCAAGACAACTGTAAACTTATTGGCTTGAATTTCTGCAGCAAAACACCCAAATATTAATGGAAGCAACAAAAATACAGCACTTGAAATGATAAATTTTGCAATTTTGCCTAAAAATATAGTCACGACCCAAATGTTCTTATGATAAAATAATATTAATTTCAACTTTTTCGAGGTTAACATGCCTATAGAAGCCAAATTATTAGAAGCCGGGGTTGCCGACGACGACTGGGTGGATGGTGAATCACTCTCAAATTTTTCAGCACAGTCTGTTCCTTTAACTACTAAGGTTCCATCAGCTCCCAATTTATTAAACTGGAATATTTCACCTCAGGCTGATAGTGAATCCGACGGTGATTATACAGCTAGATTAACTAGTATCGCACAAAGATTAGCAGAAATGATTAATGACGAGCCTAATATAGGCGTTATTACTCTGCAGGAAGTTCCTACTGAAGATCCTTATAGAGAAGACTTTCTTAACGCTCTATCAGATGCCCTCGGTGATGATGAAGCGCCAAAATGGAATCTTGATGAGAATCTTTTCCACACAGCCATGCACAATTCAGGATATGGCAACTTAACCCTGGTTAACAGTGAACTGTTTGAGGTAACTGGGCAGCCAGATTTGGGTCCTGAATGTGCAGAGGATGATGAGGATGAAGCAGAGGAGGATGAAGACGCCGAAAATGAGGCCTTAAGCAGATATACGGCTCAAACTACAGATCTAAAACTTAAGAAAAGAAACCCAGCAGATCCAGACCCTAACATTGCCTTTCGTCTCGTCAATGTGTATCTAGGAGATAATGTCGAAAGAGAAGATATTGAACAGTTCTATGCAGGATATACCGGCCAAGTAGTCGTTGCTGGGGATTATGGAGAAGATGGAATGAGACGCTTAATGGGTCGTGGAAGCGATGAAGTCATCGTATCTCGGGCCCGCACAAATGGCTTCCATTTTCGTCATGACCCAGACAGATTTGAGTTTCCGCGACCCGTTTTACCTCTCGTTGAAACCGAAAGTCCTTACCCTTCGAAGATTAAGTACAGCACTCTTGCAGATACCTTTACTAAACAAGGCTTTAATGTCACAAGAGATACAGCCCGTGACTTGGTCACAATTACATCTGCAGATAAAAAAGATAAAGTTGAAATTAAAAAAACTACGACTGATCGACTTTCTTTTACTGCAAATAATAGTTCAGACCAAGCTTTAAAAACGATGTCTGAAGCGATGGCATTAACTTTGGAAAAAGGGACAAAGATCAAAATTGAGGTCAAATGTGCAGATCCAGGCCGCAACGCGGAAGTTGAAGAGGTTAAAAATAAAATGTGGTTGGATTATGTTAAAAAAGGTTTTGACGTTGAAGGACCACTGCCATCAGAGACTTTCCGAGAAGCTAATAGAGCCGCGTTGACAGCATTACCAGGGGGAGAAGAGAAGTTCTTTCCACGAGCTGCTCCAGCTCCAGGACGATAAAATGTAGCCCTGGGTGCAATGTAGCCTGGGTGCGCCAACCCAGGAGACTTAAATTTATTGTTCCTGGGTTGCACCCAGGCTACATTTTTACTAGTGAATTAACTAATCCGTACAACGCCATCGCCAGCACCATAATTACCACGACACAGGCAAACATAAGGTCGATCGCCAACCTTGCATTGGCATTCAGCATTAAAAATCCTAATCCTTTGCTTGCACCAATCCACTCGCTCACGATTGCACCAATAGGCGCTAGCACGGCGGCAACGCGCAAACCATTTGCAAAATAAGGTTTAGCCCCTGGCAATTGTAGATGCCAAAGAACTTTGCTTTTCTGACCATGCATCACCTTTGCTTGATCAAGCCAATCCGAGGGTGTTTGTTTAAGACCGTAATACAACGCACTTGCTACCGGAAAAAATAACATCAACGTAATCGTGGCGATTTTACTGAGCATTCCATAGCCGAACCAAAGCACTAAAACAGGAGCTATTGCAAAAGTCGGTATAGCTTGGCTGATGACCATTAATGGCAGCAACCAATAGCCCAACGTTGGAAGCAAATACATGATAATTGCCAGTAAAGATCCTAAAAAAATACCCAGTAGCAAGCCGCTTAGCGTTTCAATTACTGTGGGTCCAGTGTTACTCATGATTAATCCAAAATTATTTTTAAAACTTTGGAACACTTGCCAGGGGCTTGGCAGGATATAAGACGGAAAATTAAAAACCAGAACGATGGCTTGCCAAAGTAATAGCATCCCCAAAATAATTAGTAAACTTCTTCTAATCAATCGCCTAACGCCTTGGTTGCGTGACTTAATTGCTCCAAAATCTTTCCATGGGTTTCTAGCAACACTTTATCCGTTAAAAGTCGTGGCGGTTGATTTTGGAGCTCTATTTCAGAGCTAATTCGTGCGGGACTGCCTGACATAATATAGACATGGTGCCCCAAGCGAAGCGCCTCTAAAGGATCATGCGTTACTAATACAACTGTTCGTTCTGCAAATAATTCTGCGGCCAATTCTTGGATGTAAGCTCTGGTAATGACATCTAGCGCTGCAAATGGCTCGTCCATTAACACAATCGACTTATCTTCAAATACTGTGCGCGCTAAAATCGCTCGCTGACGCATGCCGCCCGATAAAACCGCTGGTTTCACATGTGCGTATTTTTCAAGTCCTACTTGTTTCAATAACAGCGACGCTCGATCACGATCTTCTGAGGTAATTTTACTACCACGAAGCTTTGGACCAATCACAACATTTTCAGTGATAGTGAGCCAAGACAAAAGTGATTCATTTTGCGCCATATAAGCGATGCGATTTGATAAAGGCAAGTCATCGGTAGCGCGCATCATCTTTAAGGAAACATCACTCGTTAAACCTGCAATTACACGTAACAAACTGGTTTTGCCAACGCCACTTGGACCTAATAAACATGTCCATTTGGAAGCTTGTAACTTGAGATTTAAATCTTGGAACAAAAAGTGGTTTTCGTAGAGTAGCGTTGCTCCTTCGATGTTAATGCCAGGAGCATTCAACAACGTTACTCGCCGTCTTTAACCACTTTAAGATGTGGTCTTTTTGGAGGAGTTTTTTTCTGGCTGAACTTACTATCATCGGGTGGTAATTCACCACCTGGCTCATCGCCAAAGAACATTCCTTGGCCATTTTCTTGGGCATAAATTGCCTCAACTGCAACAATAGGAGCGCTAATATGTCGAGAAATACCTCTGAAACTAGCATCAAATCGCAACGTAGAGTTGCTAATTTGCAGCGCAAAAATTGCTTCTGGGTGAATATTAAATACGATTTTACCGTCATTGATATATTCGCGAGGAACTTGTACGTCTGGTGAATCAGCATTCACAATAATATATGGGGTTAAACGGTTATCATTAATCCACTCATATAAAGCGCGAATGATATAGGGACGACTAGACGTCATGATGATCCCTTAGCTCTCGCTCAGCTTCAGTCAAACTGGCTTGAAATGACTCTCGTTGGAAGAGTTTTTTCGCGTAATTTTTTATCGCAGTTGCTTGGGCAGGTAATTCAATATCGAGCGACGGTAAACGCCATAGCAGTGGTGCTAAATAACAATCCACTAATGAGAATTCTTCACTCATAAAGTAGGGCATACTTGCAAAGATCGGTGCTAAAGAAACTAAATTATCACGCAATTCTTTTCTGGCAGCATCTCTATTGGCAGCATCGCCTTCCATCGCTTGATTGAATAATTGATACCAATCATGCTCAATACGATACATCATTAATCGACTTTTGGCACGCGCTACTGGGTAAACTGGCAACAATGGCGGATGCGGAAAGCGTTCATCTAGATATTCCATGATGATATTAGATTGATAAAGAACGAGATCTCTATCTACTAAGGTTGGCACTGATTGATAAGGATTTAATTCCAATAATTCTTCTGGCGGATTCTCAGGATCGACATTGAGAATATCAACACTCACACCTTTTTCAGCGAGTACAATTCGAACGCGATGGCTATAAGGGCATAATGCTCCGGAATACAAAGTCATGACAGAGCGCTTAAGGACAGTCATCAAATCACTCCTTAAAAATCAGCTGGAACTTAGAAAAAATGCCTAGAATAACTAGGCATTTTTGAATGATGAAAGCGTAAAGAATATTAACGCTTCGAAAATTGTGAAGCTTTTCGTGCTTTTTTGAGACCTGGTTTCTTACGTTCAACAACTCTGGCGTCTCGAGTTAGGCAGCCTTTTCTTCTTAGTGCTTTGCGCCAGCTATTTTCGCCAGGTTCTTGACCTTCTGGTAAATCGATTTCATCGTATTCAACTAATGCTCTTGCTAAACCATGACGAATCGCACCCGCTTGGCCGGTACTGCCACCACCACGTACGGTAACGAAAACATCGAATTGATCGATAGAATCCACAATCACAAGAGGCTCACGCACTATGACTCGTGAAGTTTCACGAGAGAAATACTTATCTAAAGGTAATTTGTTGACAACAATGTCACCTTTACCTTTGCGAATAAAAACGCGAGCTGTCGCTGCTTTACGACGACCGGTACCATAATTCTGTGTTTTTGCTTTTGCTCGTGGCATGAAACGTTACCCCACTTAAATATCTAGTATCTCAGGCTGTTGTGCCGCATGTGGATGGGCAGTACCTGCATAAACTTTTAATTTGCGAAACATTGCTCGGCCTAAAGGACCCTTTGGCATCATACCCTTGACCGCGATTTCGATAATACGCTCTGGCGCTTTTTGCAACATATTTTCAAAAGAAGTTGCCTTAATACCGCCTGGATAACCTGAATGATGATGATAAACTTTATCGTTAGCCTTGTTGCCAGTTACTCGCACTTTTTCGGCGTTAATGACAATAATATAGTCACCGGTATCCACATGTGGTGTGAATTCTGGTTTGTGTTTGCCTTTTAGCCGGGTTGCAATTTCACTTGCAAGACGACCCAAGGTCTTATCGGTTGCGTCAACCAGATACCAGCTACGACGTACTGTATCGGGCTTAGCACTATATGTACTCATCAAGGTGCTCCAAGAAATGAAAAGGGTGGATCTTACAGTAATCGCCTAATATATACAATACTTTCACAACTGACAACTAAGTTGCGGGATTTGTTCGCTGCTTTTGATTAAAATTTTATTTTAAGCCTTAAATTTACGTGCAATTTAATTTTAATGGTGGTATCTTGCGCAACGGGATATAAGATTACTACAACGTGGAGCTAGTACCTCAAGGATTTTGAGTATTAGCACTTATTTTTCACATTTTTATGAGGGATTGATAATGCCAAAAACAACACCTAAGAAAACGGCTAGAAGCAAGGCTGCACCTGCTAAGAAAACATCAAGTGCTGCACCTAAAAAGAAAGTTAGCGTCAGCGAACCATACACCAAGTCTCAAGTACTTAACTACATTGCAGATTGCTCTGGTTTAAAAAAGAAAGACGTTACGAACGTAATGGCTGCATTAGCCGATTTAATGGAATTACACCTTAGCAACAAACGTGGTCCAGGCGAATTCGTAGTACCAGGTTTAATGAAGTGCAGAGTCGTTAGAAAACCTGCGACCAAAGCGCGCAAAGGCATTAACCCATTCACTGGCGAAGAAACGACTTTCCAAGCCAAACCCGCTCGCAACGTCGTTAAAATCAGACCCCTTAAAAAACTTAAGGATATGGTTCAGTAATCTTTTAAAAAGTCCTCGTTTTACGGGGACTTTTTTCTTTTTCTCCCGTTTCTATTTCACCAAAAAAATTCCTGGCTTTAATCCTGTCATTCTCGCGCAGGCGGGAACCTATGCGTGAAGCCACGCCTAGGATGGGTTCCCGCCTACGCGGGAATGACATGACCATGACAAGCGTTTTTTCCAAAGATATTTCACCAATCATAAGATTTAATTAATCTTTGACCGTTACAATTGAAACCATTTCGAACTTACGAAAGGTAAATTATGCAAGACCCACACATTCAAACGAATCAAGCCCTCACACTACGTCTTGATCAATTAGAGACTTTGTTGCGGCAAAAGATTATAGAGCGAATTTCTAACCAAGAACTCAAAAACACCCTACTAGCTAGACTAAACCAGGATAAAAAAATCATCGTTCAAGCTAGCCTAGATTCTCTAAATGATGCCCGCGAAACCGTTCTGCTTGACCCACTTGGTGAGAAGAATAGAGGATTAAATGATCGACAAGATAAAACAAGGATCCTATTCGCCACTCAATTAAAAGGGCACGATGCTGCAAATGAGATTAACCACACTCTTGCGCAACTGTGTGACGTTCGGTCTAGGATGCTGCAACAACATTGCCAGGAAAAAAACCTTCTAGAAAGGGCCTACCAAAGCTTAAGCCGCTATATGGGTAGAATCCCTGCCCAAGGAAGCACTACCCATTCCAAATTCATTAATAAAGTAGATTTTTCAGAAGTTGACTTAGAGGAGGCCAATAATAATGTCCTCGTTAGCTCTCCGCGCAACGGAAGGTAAGGCGTTACAATCAGACTCCTTAATGGCTATAATTGTAATGTCTGGATTTAGCTCTCAGTTACCTGGATTTAACCTAGGCTACATTTAATAAGATTTTCTTAATGTTAGGTTTTTATAATATAAATAACGTTGAATTTCATGAAGGGTGAATTATGCAAGCTCCTCAACAACCTGCTCCTATAACCCCAACGGTAATAGCTACAGGCGGCAGTGCCGCACCTATTATTTCTAAAGTTAGCAGTGACGTCATTAACGCAGCGACTAAAGAGCGACTTCGCGCCGCAGATGAGCTTTTGCGACGCAGAATTGGTGCATTGGCCGATGCGGGTCTTAGAGATGCTTTATTAGCAAGACTAGATAAAGACCAAGATGTTATCCAACAAGCGGGTATTGATCGTCTTAACGACGCACGTGATAAGGATCTACTTGATCCAGGTGAAGAAAAAAATAAGGGCTTGAATGCTCGCCAGGAAGCAACAAAAAAATTATTTGCCTCTCAACTGACTGGTAACGCTGACGCCGCAGCCATTAACGAAGCTCTTGACGCTATGTCTCAGATTCGTGCCGGATTATTCCAAAAACATCTACAGGAAGTTGAAAGAAAGTCTCATGAGCGCGGCTATGATCTGTTTAACGAATATATGGGAAGGTCACGCCCTAAGGAAGTAACTGCACGGACCCCAGGCCAACCTCGTCCTCCGATTGATTTACGTAAAGACCTTGGCCAAAATTCAACAGTGACCCACCCCCAAGATGACAAGAGAAAAATTGAATTTCAACCTGATGGCAATTCCGCAAAGAGTGAAGATCCCTATGCGCTAGGTCTTGGCATGGTTGCCGATGGTAAAAAAGATATCATCTTTGGTGGTCACCCCGAAAAAGCCCTTATGGCAGCGGAAGTTGCTTTAAACGCAGGTGCCGAAGATGTGGATCTAGAACCAGAAACCAAGGACTTAATGTATGTTTCTAGTGGTCTTTACGACAATTTCGAGAAAACAAAAGAGCTTCGAGATAGGTACGACCGCTTACGACAACGAGTTGCCGCGATGAAATTTGCTCGGCTCAATTCTGCCAATCCAGTTTTTAATGACAAAGTCACAGAGTCTAGGCAACATGCGGAAATCTTTGGCAAAATCACAACAGATGCAGGGCGAAAAGACTACTTAGTCACCCTAAATGATGATCAAAAGGCGAGACTTGCTTTAGAATTAAGAGATCTTAATTCAGGTTTACCTGAGGCTGACAAGCCTATTTACAGGCTAGGCGAGATAAAGCTTGATGAATACAATTATATCACCAAACTTTTAGCTTCAGTGAACGGTCCCCGTTGGGCTCAACTGCTGCCACAAGGATTTAGAGACGCTTACAGTAGAATTCAAACTGAACCGCAACAGCTTGCGGCCTTTAGGGCTCTTACCCAACCTTATGAGGCAGCTGATTTCATCGCCCAAATCAAAGATTCAGAAGCCCGTGCTCGCTTTTATGCTGAGATCGAGAACATGAATGGTGACTCAGCATTCAAAAACGAGGTTAGAGCTGCTTGCCTGGGTGCATTAGTCGAACGTCGATACAATATTGCTTCTAATGATCCCAAATCTACTCTCGAAGATTACAAATTGACTGCTACTAATGCGGATCCAAATGAAATTAACGAAATCTTGAGAGGAAAATCTCATGCGGATATTGAGCATATTCGAGAACTTTATCTAAACAAATATGACCGCTTAGCTATTAAAGTGGGGCTATTTCAGGCCGAGTACGCTTCTCGCGCTCTTCCCGCGGACAGAGCAGCACCAAGATCCATCACATACCAGCCCGCTAAAGGAGTATGTAAATTACCTACAGATGGTCTACCTAGCTTTTATGGTAAGGAGGAACGAAATCCCAGAGATGGAAATCCGAAGCCTCGCACTATGGCACTCACTTCGGAAGAAAATGTCAGTCGTTATCTTAGCTTTTCTAAAATTGTTAATGAACGCATTGATCATTTAGCCAATCATCAACAAGATGTATTGCCAGCAAAAGTTGCTCCGAGACCAGACCGACTAGAATTTTCACCTGACGAATTAGCAGCAGGTGGAGGTGGACCAGGCAAATCACGTTAGCGGTTTATCCTTTGGGACTAGGTGTCTTAGATAGAATTAATGACGGACAATTCTTTTGGATGCGTTCATACTTAGCTTCTTCTTCAATGGAAGGGACATAGCCCGTCACTTCCATTCCTAATTCTTTAGCGGCTTTCCAGACACCCCAACTCATTAGCGGCGTTCCGTCAATAACATGAATTCCAGTCCATTTTTCTTCTTTGGCGATTCGAACTAATTCGCTCGCGGTGTCGATAATTTGTTTGATGCGAGTACCAGTTCCAGTGCAAACTTGAGTAACCTCATCCCCCTGGCTAGTATACACATCATCGGTAAAAATCCCTTCGCCTGGAGAAGCAGCCATTGCGTTTTTGTAAAAGAAAATCAACCAACCGGAAGGTGCGCGAAGAAAACGTATTTCGCTGTATTCTCCTTGAGCGCCTGGGTTGACGATTTGGATAAAAGAATATTTTTGATGCAGGTAAGCCAATTCATCCTTGGTTGGGGTACGACCAAGATCAAATCCGATTTCGGGTAGACCTTCTGCTCTTTTACCCCAGACAGTCTCGCTCTTTGCAAAATCTTCAAGAGAACCTTTTTTATAGACCACGACGACCTACCTTAAATGTGAAGCTAATTAAATTGTAGTCCGAGGCATTCGTGAACACAAATACTAAAAATTCATTAAACCCCAAAGCAATGGAGTTATAAAGGGGTCATACGCCGTGAAGTAATTCACACCTGCATTACTTTGCAAGCGGAAATAGCTGTCATGTGTTTTTATTAATCAGTGGCGATAAGCGCTCGATGAGCAGATCCCGTAAGACAATTAGTTGACCATGAAAAAAATGCCCTACACCTGGCAAGGAAATCATCGAGGGCTTGATAGATCTTGTTTCTAGCCAATCAAAAACTTCCTGAGGTGGAACAACTTCATCGGCTTCGCCTTGGACAACAATCCAAGGAAAATTAATTTCAGGGAGCTTGTTGAATTCGTTGTGGTGTACTGGCGGAGCAATTGTAATTAGGGCAACAGGGTTAATCTCGGTTGCAACCTTTGTAGCGATATAGGATCCAAACGAAAAACCCGCTAATAATATTCTATAATCTGGATAATGTTCTCTCGCCCAGGCAATCACAGCTCGAAGATCGTCTAGCTCGCCAGTTACATGCCCATAGCTGCCCTGACTGCGGCCTACTCCACGGAAATTAAATCTAATAGGAACGATATCTAAGCGCTGAAAGACGCGCACCAAAGTGGTCACGACTTTATTGTTCATGGTTCCTTCTTGTTGCGGATGGGGATGACAAATGATTGCTAATAGCCTTTGAGGTGATGAAGATGGTTCTTCAATTACTGCCTCTAACAGCCCAGCAGATCCTGGAATGAATACTTCTTGTGATGACATAGACGACCCTAGTGCGGTGTTTTTACAGAGGGTTCTGGCAAGTTCACGACATACTGATTAGTCGGTAATTTTTCTTCAGTCGCATCTTCGATTGAGGCAATATACGAAGGGAAAGCTAGCTGATCAATTGGTAGAACAGCACTTGAAGGTGGAGGCAACGCAACCTGCTTTGTGAAAGAGATCGGTTTGTTAGTTATCCTTACAGGCTGAACATCTCGAGTCAAGAACGCTTGCTGGTAGATTTGTAAGCTTATTCCTAGCAATAATAAAACTGTGCTTGCTGCGATAAACAAATCGATATACCAAAGTTTCTTCTTACGCAGTAGCGGTCTGATTGCCTTGCCAGTTAGCTCTGCCAACAATTGATTGGCCACGCGATTGACGCGTCCTGGATAGCCCTTGGAGAGTTGATAGATTTTTTCAAGGTTCTTGCTGATCAGTATTTTTTTCTCTTTCTGGCACTTACCGAATATTTTTTTGAGATAGTCTTTCATTTCTTGGTAAGAGAATGGCGTGATTGGTATGGCTGTATAGGGGATTCGTGCCAAATCCTTTTCAAAGAGTTTGATCACTCTTCGTGACAGGTTTTCTTCACCCGCTAGAATTATTTTTATGCGGCCCGCATTTGCAACCGCAAAGTGATTCATAACCGTTTTAAATTCTTTTAAGCTTAAGAAATCCGCATCATCAATCAAGTATATAAGTTCGTTTTTACCTGCTGCTAATTGCATAGCAGTAATGTAGTCAATGGTGCTATCAAAGTCTTTTCGCTCTTGACCATGAGTACCCTCTAGATCTTGGCAGGAGAGTAACTTTCCTTGGTTGTGATGAAGGAAAACGGCATTTGGTTGGCAAGATAGAAAAAGATTCAAAATATCTGTTTTGCCGCTGCCTTTTGGACCTAATAATAAAGCGACATTATGTTGAGACTGACAAAATTCTTGGAGCTGATTGATAATATTTTGGAAGTAGGGAACTTTAGATGAGTGATCTTCTACCCGAGTAGACTGGCTAGCGGGCTTTTTACTGCCACGCTTGGCTTTGGGTAAGGCTATGACCTTACTTTCTACTGGATATAACTCTTGCATTCACCTCTCCATGTAGAGTTTCAAAATAATAGAGGTATTCGTATTTGCTACTTGAAAGGCTTCAAATCGTTCTAGTTGGCACGGGTCTCCATAACAGGTCAAAACAACAAATACAACAATCGCTGCGCATTTACGACTGCTGATTTTGCTTAAGTGTTTCTTCTAGAATGGAAGGATCGACTTGCTGACTTAGAACTGCCTGCCCAATCTCTTTCAGTAAAACCAATCTCACGCCTTCATTATCTTTCTTCTTGTCGCTATCCATGCACGCAATCATTTGCTTTATTGCAATGGAATTAGGAAATCTTATCGGCAATTTTGCCGATGTCAAAATGTTTTTGATACGCGTTACAATTTTATTATCAATCAGCCCAATCGAAGCCGAATATTGAGCCGCCAAAACAATGCCAATCGCCACCGCCTCGCCGTGCAACCACTCGCTGTAATGGGTAACTTGTTCAATAGCATGGCCAAACGTATGGCCAAAATTAAGCAGGGCTCTGACATTGGCTTCTTTCTCATCCGCTACCACTATTTTAACTTTAATGGCGCAAGCCTGTTCGATCGCATATTGGAGAACGCTTTTATCACGAGCCATTAATTGTGGAATATGCTCCTCCAGCCACTCAAAGAACTCAGAGTCCAAGATTAATGCAGCTTTGATAATTTCCGCCAACCCAGCTTGATATTCCCTACTGGGAAGTGTCTGCAAGGTCTCAAGGTCTATAAAAACTGCTTTAGGCTGATGAAAAGCACCAATCATGTTTTTAGCTAAGGGATGATTGACCCCTGTTTTACCTCCCACAGACGCATCAACTTGGCTCAGCAAGGTTGTAGGCAGTTGAATAAAATTAACCCCTCGTTGATAACATGCAGCAGCAAAGCCCGTCATATCGCCAACGACACCCCCTCCTAAAGCAACTAATGTAGTGGACCGAATATGTTTTTTCTCAATCAACGCGTCAAAGATAGTACTGACAGTTTCCAAGGTCTTATAACGCTCACCATCAGGGAGAACAATTTGATCACACTGTAGATCCTTAAAATTGCCACGGACTTTGTCCAGATAAAGCGGCGCAACAGTTTCATTGGTCACAATCAACACCTGTTGTCCAACCACGTAGGGACGCAGAAACGATTCTGAAAAAATATTGCTTCCAATGTAAATTGGATAGGAGCGCTCAGGTAAATTGACAATGAGTTTCGTTGCAGTCATGCCCTACTTTTCCGTTTTGGCCAAAATAGATTCGACAATAGCCCGTATTGAGCCATGATTAGTATCCACCGTGAAGTCCGCGACCTCCTGATACAATGGTTCTCGCTCTAGCTTCAACCGTTCAAAAATCTCTTTTGAATCTTTATTCAAAATTAAAGGCCTAGTCCGACTCCGATATGTACGCTTCACCTGCTCGTCAACACTCACACGCAAGTAAACCACAAAACCTCTCGCCGCCAAATTTTTACGATTAGCCGGATCTAAAACAACACCACCTCCTGTAGCAAGCACAATCTGTGTTTTTTTAGTCAATTCATCAATAACTTTTGCCTCTCGCTTACGAAACCCCGCCTCGCCCTCTATATCGAAAATCCAGGGTATATTTGCCCCGGTCTGTTCTTCGATAACTTGATCAGAATCAAAAAAATCAAAATTCAAATAACTAGCCAATAATTTACCAACAGAGGTTTTACCCGCTCCCATCGGCCCAATGAGGAAAATGTTTTGTGTTGTCATTGTATTAGGATAAAGGTAGTTATGCTGATTGGCAATTGGGGTGTCTATTTTCGTTCCCGTTCCTCCTCCCGTTCCCGAATCATACAGGCAATTCAGCACGTTACTTGCTGCATATAGCACAAATCTTCTACTGCCAGTCGCGGTGAAAATTAAAAAAACTACATGTGTTAGACTGAGAATGTTTATCAAGTTATGCAAAGCAAGTTAAGACGTGCCGTATTGTCTCTGTATGATTCGGGAACGGGAACGATTTAAGAAACGTTCTCACCATCGATAAAATCAAATCACAATAAATGCGGAGAAATTAGAATGAGTAGCTCCCGCTTAACCTGCTCTTGGTCATTATGCCCAACCAAAGCCCCCACCACCGGAAGATGACCGATAATCGGTACAGTAGTTTTTACCTTCGCATGATCCGTTTCATAAATCCCTCCCAATATAATACTTTGATCTGCATGTATGACTACCTGAGTTTTTAATTCTTGGGTTTGAATTGCAGGAGTACCGTTGACTGACAACGGCAAAACTTTATTTTGATTTATTTCTAATTCTAGAGTGATACGGTGATCAGGAAGAACTGTTGGAGTTACTTTTAAGCTTAAGGCTGCTTTTTTGAACGTTACGCTTGTGGCGCCGCTTGCGGTTTTTTCTTGGTAAGGAATATCTTCACCGGCTTCAATTGTTGCTGTTTTGCGGTTCTGTGTGATGATCGTCGGATCAGCTACAATCGTGCTATGACCCGTTTTTTCTAATGCATCTAACTCAACATTTAACAGTTGGTTTTGAGACATGGTAAGAATTGCAAAATTAAAGCGATTGTTTACTTCTTCCGTGGTCGAGTTTGCCTTGTTCGAGATTTTGTTGTTGGCACAAGAATTAAACTTTACACCTAGCTCACACTTTTGTTTTTCATCTAAATTAATCACTTTGGCGGTGATTAAAATTTGCTTGTCAGGCACATCTGATTGTTGCAAAAAATCTAATACGAGTTGCAAATTATCTGCTGTTTCTTTGATCCACAAACTATTGTCTCTTGAATTACAAATTATTTTCGCCAGTGGTGACAAAAAATCAGTTTGGGTTTTCAAGAAAGTGCTGACTTGCTCAGCGTCGATATGACGCAATACAACTCGAACTGTTTTTAACAAGGCTGCTTGTTGTAGATTTTGCTGCCGGGCAGCAAAATTGGCAGGCGTTCCGACATATAACATGTTATTTTCGATTTTCTTAGCAAGTCCAGACACATTTAACAACGCATCCAATGCTTGCGACCAAGTGACCGCCTTTAAATGCAATGCCACACTGCCAGTAACATCATCATTGATAATAATATTATAATGTAATTCATCCGCAATTAATTCTAGCAATTCACGAATCGCGATTTTCTTAAAATCCAAGCTAATTTTTGATCTATCCACCCCCTTTGTGTTCTTTTGTTCCGCAACGACGGACTGGTTAATTAGCAAAACCAAAAATAGCGTGCAAATTCTACAAAAATTTCGAATGCACATAGTTTATTTTATTAATAGGTATTGTTGGCCATCTGACAGCAAGATTTGATCCTCCAATATATCGACAACTTCATATTTCTTTGAACCCAGCAATTTACCGACGCTGATCTGGCAAATTTGTCCTTTTGGATCTTCGACAAGTCCGACAGAATGATCTAAATATTTAATAGCACCAACGAAACTTAAATCATCCGGCTGAAGAGTGTTCAAATCGCAACTAACGTAACAAGCATTTGTAACTGAAAATGGATCTCGCATCGCATTGATGTTACTTGCGCAAAATACCAGAAAGTAAACAAGGTACTTTCGCAATTCAATTAGCATGCACTTGCAAATAAATAACTGGCGGTTCGTTTGACTGCACTTTTTTAAACACAATACTTTGCAAAAAAGCATGAATTGATTCTAATTTTTTCAATAACACAAGAACCGCGGCATAGTCTCCATGACCACCAAACTGAAAACCGGACTTCACTCTCTTTACTGAACCAAAATCACACATAGAGCCTTTGACCAATCTCAGCAGCAAAGTGTTATGATCAAGGCTTTGATGAAAACGCTGCCCTAAATCTTGCTTTAAACGCAAAGCTTGCATATATCGTTTATTTTCTTCTTTTAATTGCTTTAATTTATGCTGCTGAATTTCATAAGCTTTTTTATTTGCAACATAACTCTTCTTGATAGGCGCCAATAAAAGCAAATATTCAATTTGCAGGAGAAGGCAGCCAACCACTAACAAGATTATTAGCCTGATGTAAATTGGATAGACAGCCAAGCCATCCAGCGCTTGCATAAGATTTCCTACAAAGTAAAGGTCAATTGAAATTTCTGTTCAGACAATTTTTCCAGTTGAATTTTTTGTTCTTTCAATTTCAATGCATATCGATTGGTCAAATCCGCAATAAATTGTTTCAACGAAAGATCACTAGCCGTTAATAAAGCGCCTTCCATTTTCAACTCATTTTTAGCAAGCGCCAAAAAATTTAGATAACTGTTTGGCGGTAGAGAATCTGGGATTCTTTCTAATATTGTTAAATATTTTCTCTGCCTCTGGATCTCGCTCAAAAAGCCAAAAACCTTTTGCTCCGCACTATTTCTTTTAACTAATGCAACCTTTTTAATACTCTCCCCCCTAATGTTTTGAATCAACACTTTCTTCTGACACAGGATTTGTAAATTTTTCTGCACTATTTTCTCCCTAATTACCAACAAACTTAATGTAATCAAGAACAACATCAAGCTCAGCAACAGCAAAAAATTTCTTTTTATTTTTTGGATTTGATGGGCACGCCATGGCAATAAATTTAACATTTACAATGTTACTCCCACAGTCAATAAGTTTGATAATGGCAGTTTTTGCTTAGCGAATCCTCGCAATGTTTTATACTGAACCACTCTCCAGGGGGAAGGCCACATGGTTTTCGCTTCCAAATGGGCATCATAAAATACCAGTATTTCATCTATTTTTTTCGGCTTTTTGGTATTCTCATAGAGACAAAGAAACTTTGTCAGTTCTTCTTCTAGATGAAAGTTATTCTCGCAGATCATGTTGCTGCTCATAAAGACAATGATTGCTGAGCTGATGATCACTTGCAGCAAGTACCTTCCAAAAACCAAAACTACCGCATAATTTTTAGCATGTTGAAGATATTGATTTGCAACCAAAAACTTCTCTAAAACAAATGAGTCTATTGAGATACGCACTAAATTTAACTGGGCATCTCGAAATATTTTGATCCAATTCGTAATATATTCTTTTTTGCTTGCCGCCAATCTAACTCGTCGACTGTTACCCGCTAATATTTCGAAGTCATAGTATAAATCAGCAGCAGGATACGAAAAAAAATCGAGTGCATTCATCTTAATCAATTTATTCAATTCAGCTTCGTTGTTCGTTTCACCAAAGTTAAATTCTTTGATCATCGCAATGCTATAAGGCAGAACCAAATAACAGGGATAATTGTGTTTTATATGTTTTTTGAGTATGAGTAATGAAGAAACGAGATTGTTTCCCCGATTAAATTTTTCAGAAAACAGTACTTCATTGTTATTGGAGACAACAGCAAAAGTAAGTTGATCTTCTATAAAAGCTAATCCGACACGATTTTGTGTTTTAGCATTGCTCGTAGCCTTAAAAATTCTCATAATTTTTTCCGTAACTCAGATTGGTCATGATTATCAACCACATAGCACTAAGCAACAATTCCGGAAAAAACACTGTATATGTCAATACATTTAAACTTTTGTTAAGCTTTGTTTGCTTAAATTATTAAGCAGCTAGCTAAATTCATTTTTAAGATTCGAAAAATTATCAATATTATTTATCTATGCTAAACTAGCCTCACTCAAAATAACCATAGAAATACTTATGAATCTAATAAGAAAAACATTTAAAAATGGCTTTCTTGCAATCTTCAGCCTCCTTATCACTGGCTTTCTTCTCTTAGGTGGTTTCATCTTTTTCATTTACTTAGGGCTACCTGATGTTTCGACTTTGAAAAATATGCAATTACAAGTGCCACTGCGAGTTTATACCCGAGATGGCAATCTGATCGCCGAGTATGGTGAAAATCATTTAATTCCCGTTAGCTTAGACCAAGTACCCAAGCAGTTAGTGCAAGGCGTTTTGGCAACAGAAGATCAACGTTATTTTGAGCATCCTGGTGTGGACCTTATAGGCTTAGTCAGAGCAACTAGAGTGTTATTGGTGACTGGCAGGAAAGCGCAAGGAGCTAGTACGATCACCATGCAGGTAGCTCGTAACTTTTTTCTAACGAGACAGAAAACTTACGGTCGAAAACTCAATGAAATCTTATTAGCCTTAAAAATCGATGCCAATTTGAGCAAAGAAAAAGTTTTAGAGCTTTACTTAAATAAAATTTATCTGGGGCAACGCGCCTACGGTGTCGCTGCTGCCGCTGATGTTTATTTCGGCAAAACATTACAAGAATTAAGTTTGTCGGAAATAGCTCTCCTTGCCGGTCTTCCACAAGCCCCTTCCAGAGATAATCCGGTCGATAACCCAAGAGCCGCTTTGGAAAGACGCAACCACGTGCTAGAAAGAATGCTAGCTAATGATTACATCACTCAAGCTCAATATGAAAAAGCCATAGCTACCCCATTGCGCGCTCGATTACATAGTCGGATTAACACTGTCGAAGCACCTTATGTGGGAGAAATGGTACGAGCTGCGATGGTCGAAGCCTACGGCGATGGTGCCTATACCAACGGTTTAAAGGTTTATACGACCGTTGATTCTCATCTACAAGTTGCCGCCAACGATGCTTTAAAAAAGGGCCTACTCAATTATGATGCCCGCCATGGTTACAGGGGACCTGAAAAGCATCTCACCAAACAATCCCAATGGCTATCTAAGCTGCAACAACTCTCAACAATTAACAATATGGCCCCTGCCGTTGTCATCAAGTCTGGCGATAGCGTGACCGCCGTATTAGCAAATCGCCAAAAAGTAACAGTAACTAATGCTAGAAGAGCGAAGCTGCATAAAGGGGATGTCATTCGGGTGATCAAAGGTCCTAATGGCTATACTCTCGCGCAAGTTCCTAAAGCAGAAGCGGCGCTGGTATCACTTGATCCTCATACCGGAGAAATTTTAGCGCTTACAGGCGGCTTTTCTTTCAACCAAAGCCCTTACAATCGGGCGACCCAAGCTAAGCGCCAGCCTGGCTCAAGTTTCAAACCATTTATTTACTCGGCTGCACTAAATAAAGATTTCACTTTGGCCAGCATTATCAACGATGCTCCCATTGAACAATATATTCCAGGCTCTAACACAGTGTGGCGCCCACAAAATTCAAATCTAAAATTTTACGGTCCAACCCGATTGCGCTTCGGATTAGTGCATTCTCGGAACACGGTTTCGATTCGAATTTTACAATCAATTGGCGTGACTTATGCAATCGACTATGCGAGCAAGTTTGGCTTTGATCCCGAAGAAATGCCCCGAAACTTAACCCTAGCCCTTGGCACGAATTCTGTTACGCCAATGCAACTCGCTTCTGGCTTTGCCACATTTGCAAATGGTGGCTTTAGAATCAAACCATATTTTATCGATCACATAACGGATGACCAAGACAACGAGCTTTACAAAGCAAGTAATCCGACATTAGAAAGAGCGATTACCCCTGAAAATGCTTATTTAATGACCAATGTTTTACAAGATGTCATTCGTCAGGGCACCGGTCATCGCGCGCTAGCTTTAGGACGAAGTGATATTGCTGGAAAAACAGGGACCACCAATGACCAAATGGATGGTTGGTTTGCAGGCTTCAATGGCGACGTTGTCACGACAGTTTGGGTTGGTTTTGACCAACGTAAATCGCTAAATGAATATGGCGCCGATGCTGCTCTACCAATCTGGATTGATTACATGAGAGTAGCGCTAGCCAATAAACCTGAAAATACTTTAACTCAACCATCAGATGTCGTTCGTCTCCGAGTAAATCCAAGCAACGGTTTAGCTAACGATTATTACAGCTTCACAGAATTGTTCGATAAGGCACATCTTCCTAATCAGGATAATCCGCAAGAAGATTATTCTCAGAATCAAAATGAGGCCCCCGCCCCTGTAGAGAGACATGATCAACCTGCGGGACGAGATGATGCGAATGGAGAAATGGATGCTCCTCGTGAACTCAAACCAAATGCGGAGTCTGATCAAAGAGAGGAAATAGGGCTACCTTTAGAAAAACCCACTCTACCAGAAAAATTAGATAAGCCCACATTACCTGAAAAAGAACCAGAAAAAGACAACTCAGCAAAGAAAGAGGATTTACCGCCTGTAGAAGATAAAACTACACCTGCGGAAGAAGCAGACCAAGAAATGTAAACTTCTTACCCTATCAGAAAATTGAGATTCTCTTTCGAGCGACACAAAAGTCTACCATCGCGCCGCGATCTTGAGTTGCAAATGTCCTGCGACTTGATCGCGGGACGTCGGCAATCAGAGTCGCAGGAGGTCTGCAACTCGTGCTGCTGGACGAGGAAGAAAGGCCTATTTTTGCACAAGAAAATAAATTTTGTCGCGTCCAAAGGAATTCTTCATTTTTATCATACTTAAAAATTTCTTAAGAAATTCATGCTAATTTAGGAGTATTCTGATTTTACTCGAGGAAAAACATGCACCAAAAATTAGCAGAAATGAACAAAAAATTTGACGACGCCAGATCTAAAGCGACAGCCCGAGATTTGCAGCTGCTAAAAGATAACAACCCAAAACTGATAGCTTTATATTTAGCAATGAGACAACTTGATCTTAATATCCAAGACTTCTTGGCTGCTTTTCCAACTAACAGTCACGTTACTTTCCTTGATATAAGTGATAATCGAATATCCAAAGAGGGACTAGCGATTTTGGTGACAAGTCGATACTTAATTTCTCTCAATATTAATAATAATGCCGTCGGTGATGCTGGGGCTTTAGCTTTAGCAGCCTCTAGTCGATTACTCTCTCTTAAAGCGAAAAAAAATCAAATTGGTCTGATTGGTGCAAAAGCGTTTGCGATGAATACTACATTGACCGAATTAAATCTCGGTGCCAACTCAATTAAAGATGAAGGCGCTAAAATTATGGCCCAAAATACTCGTTTGACCGCCCTAGGAGTTAGCGCAAGTGAATTAGGAATGCCAGGCTTATTAGCTCTTGCCGATAACACGAGGCTTATGCATCTTAATGTTAGTCTCAATAGACTGCAGAATACGGGTGCTAACATCTTGGCTAAAAAAAAGAATTTAATTTCGCTAAAAGCTGCACACTGTGAAATTGGAGATGAGGGCGCAAAAGGTTTGGCTAATAATTCTTATCTTATTCGCCTCGATCTTTCTTTCAATGCTATTCGCAGTCTATCTTCATCAGTCTTTGTTGAGAACCTCAACTTAAGAGATCTCGATCTGTTGGCCAACCCACTTGAAGCAAATGTGCAAAATCAAATAAGGCGAGCCATTAAAGATAATACCAAAGCAAGAGAACTGCTTTTTGTTGAACAAGTAGTAGAAATCGCTAAAGGCTGTCGTCCTTCACAAAATTTACTGTTAGGAACTCTTCCCACAGATCTATGGCTGTTGATATTTTTTCATTTAGCAGCACAGTTAGGCCTAAAGCGCACCCCAGAAGAACTTACAAATGCCTGTAGGTTTTTAATGACGACAGTACGAATGACCACTGAAACCACTTTGAATTGGCGCACGAGAAACAAATCCGGATTTTTTAGAGCCTGGAATAATCCAAACAGATACCAAGAACTCAAAGAACGTTACCTTAAAATCTGTGCACCCACCACCCTCAAGCCCGAAGAGACAACTTCTTCCTGGAGGATTCCAGGATGCTTTACAAGTTAACTGTCATTCACGCGTAGCATTGTCATTCTCGCGAAAGCGGGAATCATTTGTCCTAGTCACACCTGAAATGGATCAGACTGTTGGGATGATAGATGCTGTCACGTTACGAATGGGCAGTAGATACGTATTTATCTATTTACTTTCCTCAAATTTATTTTTCCACCTGCGAGTGAGATCTTTGTCTGAGGGTAGTTATTAAAAACATCCTCAACTTGGTGGGAGAGAAGAACTATAATGAGCAACCTTTTTCGAAATTTGATCAAGGATCTAGCAAGAAGAAATACACTCAGCTAATTGATTTTATCCCCTCTCTCGCTTGCGGGAGAGGGAGAGGGTTAGGGTGAGGGTCTTTTTGTTTAGTTCTGAACTTTGAAGCTTTCCAAAACTATACGCGTTGCTGATGCTAAAACATCTTCGCGCTTTGGGTTTTCTTTTTTGGTAGAAGAATAAAATACTGTGATTACTACGGGAGCTTTTTTAGGTGGCCAGATAATTGCGATGTCATTTGTTGTGC
Organism: Coxiellaceae bacterium UBA6002; assembly: GCA_002429595.1. GTDB lineage: Bacteria > Pseudomonadota > Gammaproteobacteria > UBA6002 > UBA6002 > UBA6002. Next base: position 81,032 of record DJAM01000086.1, on the reverse strand, counting down.
CATATGCAAAACCTGTTCCGGTTTTGTCTGCTACTGACCATCCTTTTGGCACACCCGCCCTGATGCGATTATTGCCGGTTACATTAGCTTTCATCCAATTTTGTAATTTTTCGCGCTGCGGATTTGTTAGTACTTCACCAAGTACAATTTTTTGTAAGCTGTTTGCCATTGCTGCTGCTGTCGTCGAATCTTCGCCGTTTTGTAGATTTCCATAGCCTTCTTTTGGCCAATCATGATCCAGTTTAAATTCAGCGTCTCCAATGCTACGTGCGAAAGAATTTATTCCTTCGGGCCCACCTAATTTTTTGGCTAAGAAATTCATTGCTGCATTATCACTATATGAAATAGACGCAGCGCAAAGCTCTTCAATTGTCATGCCATCTGTTAAATGTTTTTCTGTAATTGGGCTGTTGGAGGTTAAATCAGATTTCTGATAATAAATTCGCTCCTGTAAAAATTTGTTATTACTCATACTCTTTTTGAGTATCGCAGCAACACCTACCATCTTACTGGTGCAACCCATTGGAAAACGTTCATCAGCTCGATAACGAATCATTTGATTATTATCAGTGTTAATTGCGACTAATCCTATTTTTCCGCCAGATGAAGTCTCAAGTAAAGCCAGTTTTTCTTGGACCGACATAGGTTTGGTTGCAAATGCAGCAAAGATAGGAATAAAAAGAAAGGAAAATAATAGAAGATGCGTAATCTGGAATACGCGCTGACTCAATAAATTTTTCATTTTTGCCTTTTTAGATTTTTAGTTCGCTAAAAAATAATTGAGTTAAATTGTAAGAGTTTGAACGATCCATTTTGTTGTTTGAGCATTTCCATTGGCGGACATCCTACAGTTATTTTATTTACAATGCAAATGACTTAGAAAGCTTTTTTTCTTATCTGAAAAACTAAGATTTCAGGCGGTTTTTTTGCTAAAAAACTAGTGCCAATAACTGAGCAAAATACCAATGAAAATTAGAAATCCTATCCAATTATTATTTAAAAAAGCACGCTGGTACTGTTGGTTCACAACCAAATAAAATTGATATACGAGCAATAATGATGACAGGATGACACTTAAATAATATGCGGAGGTGAGATGTAAAAAATAACCTAATAAAATCAAGCTTAATATGACGGCTGCCTGCAATAAAAAAATTATCACGACATCAAATTTTCCAAATATAATAACGGTTGATTTCAAACCTATCTTCAGATCATCAGCTTTGTCACTCAACGCGTATATACTATCGTAAGCGACTGGCCAAATGATTGCCATCAAATATATTAACCAAGCTATTGCTGGAATCGACCCCATTTGAGCAGCGAATACCATTGGCACGGACCAACCGAAAGCTGCGCCTAAAATGACTTGTGGAAAATGGGTTATTCGCTTGGAAAAAGGATATAACGAAGCCAAGATAAGCGCTACGAATGACAGCATTACGGTCAAGGTATTCAATTGCAGGACAAGCAAAAAAGCTAAGAGGCAAAGCACTAAAAATAAAATAATTGCTTCTTTCAATTGCACTGTACCTGTTACCAAAGGACGTTGCTTGGTGCGCTCTACCCGACCATCAAAATTACGATCTGCAATGTCATTAATTATGCAGCCTGCAGAACGCATCAAAATAACGCCCAGCAAAAACACCACTAAAATTTTGACAGTTGGCAAACCTTCACCAGCAATCCAAAGCGCCCAAAGTGTTGGCCATAGCAAAAGAAAAATCCCAATGGGTTTGTGCAAACGCATTAATTTGGTATAGGCAACGAGCTTAGTTGTCATGCTTAGTTGACCCGGACAAAAAAGTGAAAAGAGTTGGAGAAAAATATTCGGTCAGCAATAAAAAAGGTTGTTGCTTTTGCGAAAAATAGGATTGTCTTGACCAGATAAAAGAGTGTCCTTTTTGACTCATCGTTGTTAAATGAAACTCCTTAGAGGTCGAGTAAATTTTTGCAAGATTAAAAGAGCTGCGTTCAATAGTTTTATCTTCAAATAAAATTTCACCTAACGGCTTAAAGCCTAAGCCACGAAATTGACGCTTAATGAGAATTTTTTCTGTTTTAGGAATCACGCTGTGCGCGTACATTAAAAGTGTTGATCCAGAAAAAATTTGTACTTCTCTTGTGTAAACAAAGCGGCAAGAGAAAATTTTTCGTTCACACATCTTGGTAGTGAGTAACTCTAAACCTTCATGCAAAATTTTTATTTTAAATTGGGAATGTCGATCAAGGCTTGCTTGCTTTAATTGTTTCGTCATCGAATCGGCATACAACAACCAGCGCCTTACAGTTTTTGGCAATTGTTGACTCGAAAAATGATCTGATTTCTTCCAATTCAAACTTGGATTTCGCATTGAGGCTCAGGCCTTATTACTGAACTTGATCTCTGTTTAATGCTGTACTACCTTCTAAATAAAGGAGCATATGATATGGGCCCGAGACCACTAGCCGTTTCAATCTTGATTTTCATTTTCGTTATTATCGGCGTCTTTGAAGTCTACACCAAAGTCCAAAGCAAGTATCTAGTCTATCAAATCGAACCTAACCAACACTGGCTAGGAGTAGTCGATCTCAATAATGATCATGGTATTGATATGGCTGGTGTTCTTAATGGAGACGATGCCTTAATTGTCATAGATTATACTAACCCAATCCTATTACAACTCCTACAGTCGACAACTTCTTTGCCCGCGGAAGACGCACTACGTAGCTTCGAACTTGGAAATTATGATACTAATCGGGATGGCCTGATAAACATTGATGACCCTATTTACAATTTTTTAAAGGTGCTGGTCTTTGATCCAACTACCAGAGGTTATCAAATCCGATCATTACAAGAAGCTGGCATACGCGGCATTCGAATTGAGCATACCTTAGGCCAATACCGGCATTTGGCTGTAATGTCGGATGGCACCACTCGAGCCCTCTATGAAATCAATCAGCCTGGTGGCGTTTCGATTTATAAAAATGCTCAAGGAACAACCATTTCTAATATGCCTTAATTCTCAAAAACTTAGCTATGTTAAAAATACCAAAAGTTCAACTAAGAGCCTGATGTAATACCCCATATATTAGTGTATACCCATTGCCCTTCAAGATGCGATTTTTAAGAGCCAACTTACTTCGAATTTGAAACGATCTTCAATCACAAAAGCTCGAAATAGAATGGCTATTCCTGCACTTTTGCTCAATCAGATCGTTTCAACTTCTCGCAAGTTGACTCTTAAAATCTCGCATCTTGAAGGGCAATGGGTATATAATCGCTTCCTTTTACCTAGAGGCTGCCATGACAAATACTAAGACAGTAACTAATGTTAAAAGGATGAACACCTCTAAAGCTAGTTTCTTACCATTCCTAGTTTGCGGTGTCGGCGGCTTCTTTTACGTCTATGAATTTTTTCTCAGAGTCATGCCCAGTGCCATGACAGAAGATCTCATGCGCAGCTTTCACATTGATGCAGGTGGCTTAGGTATTCTGAGTGCTTTTTTCTATTATGGCTATACTCCCATGCAGATCCCAGCTGGGCTGCTTCTAGATCGGTACGGTCCTCGGATTTTATTAACGATATCGATGGCAGTATGCGCAATCGGTGCGTTTGCCTTCGGCTTAACTAATAGTGCGATCATCGCTTCCGTGGCGCGACTGTGTATTGGCTTAGTTTCTTCATTTGCTTTTGTGGGGGCCTTAGTTCTGGCTTCGCGTTGGTTTGCGGCAAAATATTTTGCGCTCATTGTTGGACTGATTCAATTGATGGGCTGTGTAGGCGCTATTGTCGGTGAAGCGCCCGTAGCAGTGATCGTACAATCGATCGGCTGGCGTAGCACGATGTTTTGGTCAGGAGCAGTTGGGGCTGTCTTTGCGATCTTATTTTGGTTAATTATCCGTGACCGTCCGGATCAAGCGATCAGCAATGAAGTTCCACATGTTCCGCACAGCAATATGACGGAATGGGAACGTTTGAGCAAAGTAGTTAAAAATCCACAAACCTGGGCAATCGGGCTATACGCTTTTTCATGTTGGGCACCGGTCTCAATTTTTGCTGACCTTTGGGGTATTCCTTATTTGAAGGTCTTTTACAATACCTCAGTTGCCCAAGCAGCAATAGGGGTGGCAATCGTTTGGATAGGAATTGCTTTAATTGGACCATTAGTTGGCTGGTGGTCTAATCGCATCGGCAATCGTCGCATCCCACTTCTGTTATGCTCAATTACTGGCCTGATTTCTTCCCTTATGCTCCTTTATATTCCAAGCTTATCTTGGAGTGTCATGTATATTGCTCTGTTCCTGTTTGGTGCGGCGGCGTCTTCGCAATCGGTTACTTTTGGAGTGGTACAAGACAATAATCCGCTTTCAGTGGCAGGGACTGCTGTAGGCTTCAACAACATGGCGGTTATCTTAGGTGGCGTTTTATTCCAGCCTCTGGTGGGCTTATTATTAAATAGCCACTGGGAAGGGACTATAGTCAATGGCCTACCTTATTATACACTGGAGAATTACCGTAACGCCTTGGTTTTGCTACCAATTTGTTCGCTTATCGGTATCTTCTCTAGCATTTTCTTGATCAAGGAAACTAACTGCCAACCCCAATATTGATCAAAACCCCGAAAGAAACCTGTCATTCCCGCGAAAGCGGGAACCCATTCATCCAGCCGCACCGAGCATGGGTTCCCCGCCTTCGCGGGAATGACAATGTGGGACGTTAGCACAAGGATTATGTCCAAGGTAATTTTTGTCGTGTCCAAAGATTCTAGTGACATTAAATCTTCCTATTAATAATTTTTTAAGATTAGCTTTGTATAATCATTTTTAGCCAACCATTAAAAAATGATAACGGGGCATAGAAATGTCAATTTTTTCTGAGCATATTTTAAAATCGTTGAATGATTATAAGCGTTTACTACGACGCTATCTCTCTAATAACGAGCGAGATAAAGCAATCATTAACCTTGGTATCAAACGAAAATCTTTAAAGTTTGATAACGATGTCATTCTTTTTAATAAAGCACATCGGGTGCTGAGTGACATTGAATATTGGTCAGCCCAACTCAATCGAACGGCCACCGAATATTCCGGTATTGATGAATTTTATCAATATTTAAAAAATTATCTGACTCAGTATCGAATTGAAAATAATGCCATCGTTCATGTCAATCAGAAGGTATCTTGTGCTTTAGTACAGGCTATTCAAATTATTTCTCTACCCAAATCAGAAATTTCTGACAGTAATGTGTCGAAATTAGACGACTGCATTTTAACAGTGGCTAAATTTGGAACAAAGGACCAGCGAGTCATGTTGGCTAAGGCATTGCGCAACCAACAATCAGAGGGTAGCGAACTGAATATCTTCACTCCAACTCTTGATAATTTTGTCAAGAGCCATCACGACGCCGCTTCTTGCGAAGATTCTTTGGTGTGATAACGTTTTTACTTTAAAGTATGGGACATTCTAAGATAAACACCCAGAAGAGTATTGTGTGACACCAACAGAATATTATCAAAAGCTGTTAGAAAGCGATCAAATTCTTGCAGATCCGCAGCAAGCCGCGGTTATTACTCGGTTACAAACTATCTATAATCAGCTTACTTCAACACCCACCAAAACTGGTTTATTTCAAAGATTCGCTGGAAAGCGCACCTTTACTAAAGGGCTATACCTTTGGGGTGAGGTCGGGATTGGTAAAACTTTTTTAATGGATAGTTTCTATTACTGTCTGCCAATTAAAAATAAAATGCGTGTCCATTTTCACGCTTTTATGAAAATGATTCATGAGCAATTACAACAGCTCAAACATGAGTCTAAACCAATCAGCAAACTTGCAAAACAAATCGCAAGTGCCAACGCAGTTATTTGCTTTGATGAGTTAGTGGTCAACGATATCACCGATGCTATGCTCCTAGCAGGCTTATTTGACTGCCTTTACAAAGAAAATACTTGCTTATTATTTACCAGCAACACTGCGCCGGATAATTTATATTTAAAAGGAATTCAGCGTGATAGCTTTTTACCTGCGATCGAATTAATAAAGCAACACTCAGATGTTATGCAGTTGACTTCAATTCAAGATTATCGTTTCAAGGAATATGAAACCAACAACTATTATTTCACACCTCTAAATGAAAAATCAGAAGAACTGCTAGAAAGGCAGTTCAATCAGCATCGAGGCAACAAACCCGTCTCTAAAAATCCATTGCGAATTCTTGGACGCGATATCGAAATTAAGAAGATGAGTGATGGTACTATTTGGTTTGATTTCCAGGCCATTTGTGGTGTGCCACGTTCACAGCAAGATTATCTTGATATCGTTAAACAATTTGACTTTATTCTCGTTAGCAATCTTAAAGTGATTCAACCAGAGCAAAATGATCTAGCACGTGCTTTTATTAACTTAGTCGATGTAGTCTATGATGCGAATAAGCAATTAATTATTGCGGCAGAAAGGCCTATAGAAGATATTTATTTTTGTGGCCGAATGCTATTTGAATTTGCTAGAACCCGTTCACGTTTGATAGAGATGCAGACTCACACTTGGCATGAGAAGGTTCGTCGATAGTTGTTTTTTTCCAACTCGCACAAGCGGACTGTCCTGGGCCTGAAAAAACTTGAATACAAATCCCAACGACACTGTAACGTGTAATTGAGTCTACATCTGCAACTAGCCGAGAGACAAACCACTTAGCTAATTCTTCTATACTGATGTTTCGAAGCGGCAACAAGAGAACGTCTTTCTTCAAAAAAGGAATTCGGTCTTCATGAAAATATGCGTAATAACAATCACCCTCTTCTTCGATTCTTAAATAAGGTGATTGGGTTGGCAACAAAAAATAACTATCTAATTCTTTACAAAGATCACCTAAAATTTTCTTATAAACACCGTAATCAAATGCCATTCCTCGATCGGACGCCAATTGTGCATCAATCTTTGCAGCCACACGGAAATTATGACCGTGTAAACGCTCGCGAACTGTTGGAGAAAAAATAGTAAAATGACCTGCCGCAAATTCTAAATTTTCTTTGGTTAATTCTATCGTAGTTATTTCTTTCATTTTTACTCTATCACCTGTCACAATCGTTCGCTGTAATCACGCAACATAAAACCGAGCAGCTCTAGGTCACTATTTTTATGCAATGCCATTACTTTAAAAAGTTCTCCCATCTCACTTGGAGCAGTCAATACTTTTGCCTCCAAGGAGAGCTTCAGATATTGTTCTTGGCATGAAACTTCGCGCAAATAGTCGATCATACCACATGACAATAAAAAATTAGCTTGGTTTGTATAGCCCCCCAAAGAAAATCCAGCCTGATGGGCAGCTTCAATCACCGCGGTAAAATCAACATGTGCTGTCAGATCTTGCAGTCCGATATTAGCCAATGGCTGGTCAAAAGCATGATGGCGATAATGACACATAAAAGTACCGTGGCTACGCTCTGGATGATAATACTCCGAACGTGGAAAACCATAATCAATAATTAATAGGGTTCCGTGAGACAACATTTTAGCAACAGAATTAATCCATCCCTGAATATTAAGATTACACTCGCTTTCGTAGTCAATCGGCAATTCTGGAAGGTCATGAACATAATGCTCTAGTGCTGGGGATGGTAGCTGATACCTTAATTCAAACTGATCATCTTGATACCCTACATAAAGCTCTTGGAACCCGTGCTCTGTTTTCTTGAAACGATGTACTGGGAAGGCATCCAACACCTCATTTGCAAGACAAACCCCGCTAAATGATGCCGGCAAATGATCCAACCAGATCACTCGTTCAAGAAGCTCAGGAAGGTTATTTTTGAGATAGTGCTGCTGCCTTTCTTTCAAATCGGCGCTGATTTCAAGAATATAATAGTGATTGGGTAGAACTCCCAGAACCTCAAGTTCCGCTAAGATGCCAGCCGCCATCTTTCCAGAACCTGCACCAAATTCGAGTATATCTCCTCCGCCATGCAAAATTTGAGCACATTGTTTGGCTAAAGATCTTGAAAATAATGATGACATCTCAGGAGAAGTAATAAAGTCCCCTTCTTTGCCGAATTTTTTAGAACCGGCGCTGTAGTAACCAAGACCTGGGGCATACAGCGCTAGCTCCATAAAACGAGCAAACGTCATAGGTCCTGAATGTACAATTTCCTGCGCAATTAAATTTTGCAGTCGGTGTGAATATTCAAGTGCGATTGCGTCTGGTTGGGGTAAAATAGCCGTCATGTCAATTTGCATAAGATTATATAAACAATAATATTTTCGAATGCAACTAAATCAGATAAGGGATTTTCTAATGGACCCCAAAGTAGCGCTTATTACTGGAGCCGCCAAGCGAATTGGCGCAGTCATTGCAGAAACATTACATCAACAAGGAATGAACGTCGTCATTCATTGTCAACATTCCAAGCTAGATGCGGAGGCGCTGAGTTCAAAATTAAATGGCCAACGACCCGACTCGGCGACCGTTGTACAGGGAAATATCGCCAAAATTGAGGATTGCCTGAATATCGTCAAGACAGCTGCGCAGCATTGGGGACGATTAGATGCGTTAATCAATAATGCCTCGAGCTTTTACCCAACGACAATTGGGTCAATCGATGAACATTCCTGGGATGATTTGCTGGGTTCGAATCTCAAGGGGCCACTTTTTTTAGCGCAATACGCTGCTCCATACTTAAAAGAACAGAATGGTAATATAGTGAATATTGTCGATATTCATGCAGATAGGCCATTAAAAAACTATACGGTTTATTGTTGCGCTAAAGCAGGGTTAGTCATGCTGACTAAATCGTTAGCTCGAGAACTTAGCCCTGAGATTCGAGTCAATGCAATTGCGCCGGGAGCTATCTTATGGCCAAATGAGGGCAATGATCTTACCGAGATCGCTAAGACTCATATTTTAGAAAGAACGCTTCTAAAACGGCTGGGTAAGCCGCAAGATATCGCTAATGCCGTTTTATACATATTAAATGCTAATTACGTTACTGGCCAGGTATTAGCTATCGATGGCGGCAGAACAATAAGGGATTGACTTAAGATTTTTTTAAGGTAAAAAAACTATAATAATTGCTAAATAGCGTGAGTTTTAAAAGATGCCGAAGTTTTTTAGTTTATTCAGTGGTAAAAACGAAGCAACTGCCGTAAGTCACAAAGAACTACGGAAAGTGTATGCTGCGGCCGAAGAAATTCGATCTAGATTGGAGAGTAGAGTAGCAACACTGACATTGGCTGCTCGTGATGCGACTAATGCTGCGCAGAACGCCGAGTTGGCCGCAAAGAGAGAAGAACTCATACGTCTTCAAGAAGCCATCAAAGCCTCTAGAGATAATAATAATCTCACCAATTTCGCAAGATTAAAAAATCTAGTACTACCGCCAGATCCTCTATCATTTGTACTTCCAGCCAATGCGTTAAAAATTGATGATAAGGCTGATGAAGAAGAGATGTTTACACAAGAAGAATTAAAATCTTTAGAACTCTCAGAATCCAAACTCCCAGTGGTACTGAAGGAGTCTTCTAAACCAGCAGCGCCTATCGCCCCTAGCACTCCTGCTGCTAAACCAGTTGTGACACCGCCTGCAAAACTACTCAAAGTGGCAGAAGAACCCGTTAAAGCTCCACCTCCTGCGTTTGTTGCGCCCAAGACGCAAATAGAGGTCAAAGAACGTGAAATTCCTGTAAATCAACAAATCTACACTGAAACCGTCATTAAGGCGAATAAAGGTAAAGATCAAATTATTCACAAAGCTGAAGGCGAAAGCTTATCGACTCAAAACAGACAAAAAACCATTATGAGTATGGTTCATGAAAATCTGTACTTATATGGACAAAATATTTATCTTCGAGCTAATTCAGAGGAATTGATAAATCAGACAATTTTTGCAATTTTGACTGTTGAATCTGAGTATAAAGGTAAAATCCATATTACTGGCTTTGATGAAAAAGCAACCAATGAAAGAGTAGCTGCGATCAAAAAGGAACTGGAAAATGCTAATGTTAAGAGCCATTTTGCTAAAATACTCCAGGAAATAGAATCTCTTCAGCCTCCCGCTGCTCAACCTTAAGTTTTTAGTGTTCGTACAATAGAGATTCCCACTGTCTCAGCATTATTCAATGCTTTTGGTTTAAAGATAGTGCAGGTCAATTGACTCATTTTAAAATCATGTAACAGTTTTGTTGTTACCGCCTCTGCAAGTGACTCTAATAATTCAAAACTAGTCCGCGCCACAATCTCAGCAATCGTTTGCGCAACAACATCGTAATCAATCGTATCTTTAATCAACCCTGTTACTGCGGCTTTAGTGCTATCGAAGAAAATTTCTAAATCAATGCTGATGGGTTGAGTCACGCCTTTTTCATGTTCGTAAATTCCGATCTTCGCTTCAAGCGCTAGACCCTTAATAAAAATTTTATCCATTTTGCCCCTCTCGTTTTTTTATGTTCTGATTCCAACGCCTTTATCAAGCAGGTAAAGAGCAACAACTACCATAATGATGATCAAACTTATAATAATCCATAAAGCGACACTGATACTGACATCACTTACGCCTAAAACTCCATAACGAAAAGCATTGACCATATACAGAATCGGATTGAAATATGACAGAACTCGCCAAAAATTAGGAAGCATACTGATAGAAAAGAAGACACCACCAAGGTAAGTTAGAGGGGTCAAAATAAACGTTGGCACAATCGCGATATCATCAAATTTCTTAGCAAAAATTGCATTAACAAAACCGGCTAAGGAAAATAATAACGCCGACAAAATCACTACAAGTAACATTATACCTAAATGATGAATTGTTAATTTGGCAAAAAATGCAGAAATAATTGTGACCACAATACCAACGACTAATCCGCGCAGAACAGACCCAACTACAAACCCCGTCAAAATTAAATAGTTGGGAATTGGAGAAACCAAAATCTCTTCAATACTACGCTGAAATTTGGCCAAAAAGAAAGATGAAGTAACATTGGAATAGGAATTAGTAATTACTGCCATCATGATTAAGCCTGGAGCAATGTATTGAATGTATGGATAACCATCCAGCAAACCAATCCTAGAACCCATCAGGTGACCAAAAATCACAAAATAAAGTGTCATGGTGATCGCAGAAGGCAATATTGTCTGAGTCCACACGCGCAAAAATCGAGTAATTTCTCGGTTAATAATTGTCATTACTGCAACGTATTCGTTTCTATTCCTCATTGTGAGAATTTCCTATGAGCGAAAGAAACATTTCTTCCAGGCGATTGGCTTTATTTTTCATGCTTAGGACTTTGATGCCATTAGTAGATAACTGTCCGAAAAGATTATTGACTCCTTGGTTACTTCGAACATCGACTTCAATCGTTTTAGGATCAATAAGACGAAGTTGATATTCTTCAACTTCAGGCAGAACATCGATAGCATCACTCAAAAATAAAATAAAAGTTTCAACATTGAGTTTGGTTAGAAAGTTTTTAATGCTGGTGTGCTCGATGATTTGACCTTGATCAATTATCGCAATATTTTTGCAAAGATTTTCTGCCTCTTCCAAATAATGGGTGGTAAGAATAATAGTGGTTCCAGATTGATTAATTTTTTTAAGAAACTGCCACATAGATCGTCGTATTTCTATGTCAACGCCTGCTGTCGGCTCATCTAAGATCAATAATTTTGGCTCGTGTACTAAAGCACGAGCAATCATTAGACGTCTCTTCATGCCACCCGAAAGTAAACGGGCCTGAACGTTACGTTTATCCCACAAATCAAGTTGTTTGAGATATTTCTTAGTTCTTTCTTTTGCAATCTTGCGGGGAATACCGTAGTAGCCAGCCTGGCTAACTACGATTTGCTCAACCGTTTCAAAAATTCCAAAATTAAATTCTTGGGGCACAAGCCCAATAAAAGATTTGGCGCGCTCGAGATCTTTATCAATACTAACGCCAAAAACGTTAATATTGCCACCGGTCTTAGTGACAAGATGACAAATAATCCCAATTAATGTTGTTTTACCAGCACCATTTGGACCTAAGAGCGCAAAAAAATCACCTGCTTTAACTTCAAGATCGATGCCTTTTAACGCGGTGAAACCATTTTTGTAGGTCTTTTTTAAATTTGTAATCTCAAGTGCATTTATCATAATAGAGAAAAGGCGGATTAAAAAATCCGCCTCTTATTTTATTTGTTGGTCACTACAGTTTCTGTAGTTTTACAGTGCTTCCAGCCATGGCAAAAGAGGTACTTGATTAAAGCACCTACTGCTAAGACAGGCAACATGATGTCAAAAAATCGCGTAATGTAGATGATACTAGCTAATCGATCTTGAGGTAACATTGAAGCCGTTATTGCTAATAACAAAGCAATAATGACAAAAATGACAGCAAAGACTTTACTGCACATATGAGCTCCTTTCATTAATCCTTGGGAACCGTCCGTTAGGACGTAGGGCTACTTTAACAAATTGTCTTAGGAACCACTAGTTTGTTTTTCGCGGATTTCATCAAAGGTTTTGCAGTCAATACAAAGCTCAGCGGTCGGTCTGGCTTCAAGGCGTCGAATACCAATCTCTGCGCCACAACTTTCACAATAGCCATAATCACCCCGATCAATACGTTCAAGGCTGTATTCAATCTTTTTGATCAATTTACCTTCACGATTACGGTTACGCAGCTCCAGAGTAAACTCTTCTTCCAACGCAGCACGATCAATTGGGTCTGAATAAATCGCAGCCTCTTCTCTCATATGATGAACAGTGTGATCTACTTCTTCCATCAATTGCTGTTTGAGCAAACGTAAAATATTACGGAAATGATCAAGCTGGGCTTCATTCATATATTTTTCGCCCTTTTTGATTTTATAGGGCTCAAAACCAATGGGGCCTAAGGTACTACTCGTCTTCTTTGTGGTCGCCATCATTGTCCTCCAGCTCAGGCATAAATAATAATAGTTATTAATTATAGCGGATAAAAAAAATCCTTTTTAAAGAATTGTCGTTTTTACCAAAAACTGTTTTAAGTCGCAATCTAAATCATCTTAAGTTCACCCTGGAACACATACTCTGCAGACCCTGTCAGGTAGACATGACCACTTACTTTGGGACACAAAACCTCAACTTTCCCTCCGGGAAGGTTCACTTCGACATTTCCATCAAGTAGGTCCCATTTTCGGCCAACCGCTACAGTGGCACAAGCACCAGAACCACAAGCCCTGGTTTCACCCACACCTCGTTCAAACACCCGTAAATTAACGGCATTTCGGCTTAGAATTTGTAAAAAGCTGACATTCACCTGTTTTGGGAATGCTGGATGTCGCTGCAGTGCTTCCCCAATCTCATCGACGGGGGCAGTGGTAACATCGTCTACTCTAATAATGGCGTGGGGGTTACCGACAGAAACCGCACCCAATACTATGTCACGGCCAGCTACTGATAAATGATATTCAGGTGCTTCATTCTCCGTACAAAAAGGGATTTTTTCGGGCACAAAAGTAGGTTTGCCCATATCCACAGTAATCTGACCATTTTCCTCTTGCTTTACTTCTAACGGTCCAGCAAGTGTTTTCAAAATTATTCTAGCCTTTGGGGTGAGCTTCTGATCAAAAATATAACGTCCAACGCATCTTGCACCGTTGCCACACATTTCAACCTGACTACCGTCAGCATTGTAGATGCGGTAAACGAAATCGTGAGCCATATTTTTCGACGATTCAATAACCAATAATTGATCGAAACCTATGCCTGTTTTACGGTCTGAAAGTTGCTGAATCTGTGACGATGTAAAAGATATGGCCTTTTGGGTGGCATCGACTAATACAAAATCATTACCCAAGCCATGCATTTTGGTAAATCGGAAATGCATCTATAGCGCTCCTTGTGGCAGCAAATTTTCATGAAGAGTTAAATCAGAATAAGTCTCTCTTTTACGAATCAAGAACATTTTATCCTTATCCACCAACACTTCTGGAATTTTAGGACGAGAATTATAGTTAGAGCTCATGGTAAATCCATAAGCCCCTGCCGTTCGAACCGCTAAGAGGTCTTGCTCTTTGAGAGAAAGCCTTCGATCTTTGCCTAAAAAATCTCCAGTTTCGCAAACAGGCCCGACAATATCCCAAGTTTGATAATCTGAGTCATGATTGATGACGCTGATGATTTCTTGATACGCTGCATACAGGGAAGGCCGCAGTAAATCATTCATTGCAGCATCAACCACGGCAAAATTTTTGTGTGAGGTTTTTTTTAGATATTCCACTTTAGTTACCAAAATGCCTGCATTGGCTGCAATAGCACGACCTGGCTCCATTATTAGTTCTAATTCCGGATGTCGATCTCTTTTTAAAATCTCTGCAATATACTCTTCTGGACTGGGTGGATTTTCATCTTGATATCTCACACCTAAGCCACCCCCTATGTCTACATGATTCAGTATAATGCCTTCTTTCTGACATTGATCAATTAAGTTGCTAATCCGATCAAACGCTTCAAGGAACGGCTGGAGGCGCAGCAACTGCGATCCAATGTGATAACCAATTCCAATAATTTTTACATTTGATAGTTTTCGCGCCTCGGCGAGCAAAGGCAATGCTTGATCATATTCAATGCCGAATTTATTTTCTTTAAGCCCGGTAGCAATATAGGGATGGGTTTCTACATTGATATCTGGATTAACACGAAATGAAATGGGTGCAATCTTATTTAAGCGCTTAGCAACCTCATTAACTCGCGTTAACTCGCTGGGCGACTCCAAATTAAAACAGCCAACTTCAACCTCCAAAGCTCGTTCAAGTTCTGGCAGTAATTTGCCAACGCCGGAAAATACAATATCACTTGGTTTACCACCCGCGAGCAGCACCCTTTCTAATTCACCTTGCGAAACAATATCAAAGCCAGCTCCAAGCTTTGCAAGAATGCTAAGGAGCGCAATGTTAGAATTTGCTTTTACCGCATAGCAAATTCGATGTGGCCGATTGGCAAATGCTTCATCAAATACCTTGAAATGTCTCTCTAAAGTCGCTCTAGAATACACATAGCAAGGTGAGCCCCATTTAGCGACTATCGAGGTAATCGGAACATCTTCAGCATACAAAGCCGTTCCGCGGTAATTAAAATGGTCCATACGGATTCTCGTTAATTATCGATAAAAAGATTAGTGAGCCGGAGGTGTACAACACCCAGGAGGTAAATAAAGAGGCCCTGTTTGACCACAGCCGCAAACTAAAGAAGAAAGAGAAAGAAGAATTGCCATTGTCATTAGCTTCACGCTGAATTCCTTGATAGTGAAATAATCTGCTTTGCTTAAACAGAAACTGTTGGTAAGGGTTGATCCTTTTGATCGTCTCGCTTAGCTTCTACTTTACACGCCGCGGCAAAGAAAGAGGGTAGTTTGGCAGAATTTTGCTCCATCCAAGCAACAATTTTTGTTTTGGTTTGGGCTAATTCTCTATAACTGCCTGTCGTCTCAATGAAGTGCTTCGCTTTTGCCATGGCCTGCGCATCTGTAACATCAGGCGTTTCGATGTAGACATCTTGTAGAGCAATAGCCAAAAATTCATCAGAGCGCTTTTGAGATTTTTTCTGACTAGCAATCATTGGTTTTAATTTGTCCTCGGCTCGCTCTGCCACATAAACCCTTGAAGCATGCTGGTCATTAATAACGCTAAGTTCAGATTTTCTAAGCTCTGGATCTTGAGCTGTCAAAGTCTTAACGATATGGAAAACCATTTTACTGGGGTTGTTTGGCGGTATTGCAGCTAATTCATTGTGAACACCAGCGACTTGAATAGCCAGCTGACACACATGTGCACCACAAGAAGTATTATCCGTTTGTGTACCTGTGTAATGAGCCTTCAATTTGATATTTTTTTCCAAACCAGTTGACGCGGCTCTTTCGATAGCGGCATTCATTGCTAGCACCTGTGCTTTATGATCTGGCTCAGTAGGTTCTCTAAGCGAGTTCCAAGACTCAATGACATCACTATTGGGTTTTTTAACTAATAATATCCAGTGTGAGTTACTAATATTGGCTGGGATGAGTAATGTTTTGTTAGAGTCTTTACTCAAACGAAACGCTTCTTCAATAACTGACATGGCATCGAAACCTAGGTTACCGACATTACCTGGGTTATCAATAGATATAGAGCCGTATAACATGATGTGGGGCAGCTTTTGAAGCTGACCTTCTAAGTAATGATCAATATCAGGCTTAGTGAATAAATGTTTATTCCACTCAAAGTAGCCCTTAGTTTTGAGTTGTGAAACTATATTAAACTCGGGGGCTTGGGACTTAAATGCGGCTAATTCCTCAGCATTGATTCGGGCAATTTCGGCAGCGGCTTGTTTGATAAATCGTTCTGCTATATCAGCTTGGAATATATTATTTTTTAAGCATTGTTTTAATGCCGAAACTATTTTTGTTCTTGTTAAGCCCGTGTAGTAAGCAAGATCAATATTGTAGTTATCAAACAAAGAAAGTATTTTGTTGAGCAAGTCTTGCTTGTTGGCAACAGCTTTAAATTCCTGATCGAGAATCCCCATCAGGATGCTTTCATTGTATAGCTTTTGTAAGTTAGTTAGGGCCATTGTCTAAAACTCCGCACTCTACCCAAAAATTTTACATAATAAAATACAATTTTTTCCCGCTCGCGGGAGAGGGTAGTTAACTATTGTTAAATTTTGAGACTTATAATAGTCCTGTTATGATGATAACAAAATTGTATTAACATAATCTTAATTGCCTGGAAACGACATGCAAGCATTAGAATTTGTTGAAGTGAGCACCAGTAATGCCCCAGATTCTAGCATTATCTGGTTACACGGTCTAGGCGCCGACGGGCACAATTTCGAGAGCCTAGTGTCAGAATTGCGACTTCCAGAAAAACTTCGCGTTAAGTTTTTATTTCCTCATGCCCCGGTACAACCAGTGAGTATTAATGGTGGTTTTCCGATGCGGGCTTGGTTTGATATTTTGGGACTTGATCGAAATGCTAATCAGGATGAAGCAGGCATTCGCAGAGCAGAGCAATTAGTCAATCAATTGATTGATAAAACAATTCAAAGCGGCATTGCAAGCGAAAGGATTATCGTTGGTGGATTTTCTCAGGGCGGTGCATTAGCACTTCATTTAGCCCTTCGATACCCGCAAAAATTGGCCGGCTCGATCGGTCTATCCACTTACGTCCCCTTAGCAGACTTTATTTCGGCTGAAAAACACAGTGAGAATTCAAAACTTCCTCTTTTCTTAGCCCATGGCACACAAGATAATATTGTTCCTTATCAATTCGGTAAAATCAGCTACGAGCTTTTAACAAAGCTTGACTACCCTACCACATGGAAAGAATACCCAATGGGTCACAGTGTTTGTGCTGAGGAAATTGAGGATATTAGTCGCTGGATTCAAAACATTATACAGTAGCAGCAATTCGTTTTCGAAGTGCCGTTAGCGCTTCAGGCGTTCCAATATTTTCCCATTCGCCTTGAAAATGTTCAGCAGTAATTTGATTGCTATGAGCTGCTTTTTCTAGCAGAGGTCCCAATTTAAAAAAGCCGGGCACACAGTCTGCAAAAAAATCTGGATGATAGACGCCGATATTCCCAAAAGTCAGTCGAGTTCCTGTATCACCATGTAGTCGACCATTTAGCAAATAAAAATCTCCCGCTTGGCGTTCTTTAAAATTATCCACAAGTACTAAATGAGCCAATGCTTCGAGCTTTTTGGACTTCAAATTACTAAAAGGATATTGAGTCCAAATGTCACCGCTGACGACTAGGAATGGTTTTGAGCCTAGTATGGGCATGGCATTGACGATTCCGCCGCCAGTCTCTAAGCCATCGGCTTCTTCATACGAATAGCTGATTGCAACGCCATATTTATCGCCATTTCCTATCGCGCTGATGATTTTATCGCGCAAATAAGCGACGTTAACGACGATTTCAGTGAAGCCGTGTTTTTTTAGATTCAGTATGAGATGCTCAATTAACGAGAATTCTCCTACTTTAAGCAGTGGTTTAGGTGTGTCATCCGTCAACGGACGCAATCGCGTTCCTCGCCCGGCCGCTAATATCATGGCTCTCATGTGGCAATACTCTTGTAGTTAGAAAATTATTAAAAGCCCGAAGTTCGGGATATCGATCGCTAACTTTTAAAACGTAATCAAGTAAGGTTGGAATATCTTTTAAATAATTATCTTTGTTATCTCGACGAAATAAGCGAGCAAAAATACCTAAGTTCTTAATATGACGTTGCAAACCTATCCAGTCAAATTGATGTTGGAATTGTTCATATGACTGGCTTTGTCGGTGTTGGTTTGGCAACAGTTGCCAAAACTCTGCAACCCATCGATAAACTTGCTCGCAGGGCCACTGAACATAAGAATCTCGAAGCAAAGAAGTAAGATCATAGCTAAGCGGTCCTAGCACTGCATCTTGGAAATCCAATATTCCTAATTGGCCATCCGCTTGCAACATTAAATTACGCGAGTGGTAATCTTTATGAACAAATACTTGTGGTTGTGCTACCGCTTGATCGATTAAGAATTGATAGGTTTCTTGTAACAATAGTTGTTCTTTTGAAGATAACGTCAGATTTAAGTGACGATCTAGATACCAATCCTGAAAACGATTTAATTCTTCTAAAATAAATGAAGCGTCAAAATGAGGTAATTGATAATCCTGATCCAGACTACATGTTTGTAATTTAATGAGATCTTGGAAAGCCTGATCATAATGTTGCTCGACGTTGCGTTCGTTCAGTACCGATAAAAGCTGAGTATTTCCTAAGTCGCTAAGCAGCAAAAAACCTTGCTCGTAATCGACTTGTATGACGTCTGGCACTCGCAAACCTTGTGCCGCCATAGATTTGGCGACAGCCACAAAGGCTGGATTTTTTTCTGTTTGAGGTGGAGCATCAACTGCAATTAATGAGGTTTCATTCGTGGTAACCCTAAAATACCGTCGAGCACTCGCATCGCCGGGAATAGGGGACAAATCTTTAACTTGGATAAATTTGTTAACCCACGCTGTTAGATTTGTTGTTCTTTGCGCTAAGTTCATCGTCTTTCGCCTTTTTGTTTTACTGTACTGTACTGTTTTTTTTCGTTGATTTGAATCGGTGTGTAGCCAAATATCTTTTAAGTGAGTACCATTTGAGGCCATCACACGGATATAAAGAACAATATACCCGTAGGGGATGATTTCTAGGTGTTAGGAAGGACAGCATGCGAGAGATTGGTTTTTTTTCATCACAAAAAAGCACAGGAATACTCACTGTCTTTCGAGCATTTTTTGTGATGAAAAAAAGCCAAGGTCGAAGTAAGATGTCCTTCCTAACACCTAGAAATCATCCCCTACGGGTATACAGTGACGAAATATAATTCCCTTAAAAAGCTGTTTGTTTTACTCGGCAGTAGTTTTTGTCTACCTGCATTGGCATTTCCATGTTTGATTCGAAATACACTACCTCCTCATGAAATCGCCAATACTTTAGGATGGGTGCCAACCGGTCAAAACCTTTGCGGAGGGGTTTATCAAGAGCCCGCGATCGTACTAAGTTGTGCTAACCCCGTTGATCTTGATGAAGCACCAACCACGATTACCGCGGATAGAACTCTCTCTTATTCAGCCGAAGGTACTTCACAAATAGAAGGTAATGTTGTACTGACTCAACCCGGCCGCAAGATGACCGCTGACAAGGCGACTCTGTACCGCGATCCCACTACGAAAGAAATTCGCCAGATTCTGCTTCAAGGTAATGTCCATTATTACGAATCAGGGAAGCATTTAGTATCCGATGTGGTCTTTATGGATTTGCAGGAAAAATACGTGCAACTGGATGAGGCGCTTTATCGATTGGTCAAACCCACTCGACGAGAGATATTGAATTCCTGGGGACAGGCTAAGCGCGTTATACGACGCTCAAATAGTGATATTTTGCTCACTGACGCGAGTTATACCACTTGCCCTCCCATACGACCGACCTGGCAAGTGATTGCTAAGCGATTGCATCTTGATAGAGATCAAGGACGGGGTGAAGCATACCACACCTTCTTATTGGTGCATGACTTACCATTGCTATGGATACCTTATTTTTCGTTCCCTATTGATAAAAGACGAAAAACTGGTTTTTTATTCCCAACTGCTGGCTATTCTAATACCAATGGCTTTCACATTAATTTTCCATATTATCTCAATTTAGCGCCTAATTTTGATGCGACGATCAGTCCGAATTTTATTTATCGTCGTGGTGCTCAATTGGAGGCACATTTTCGCTATATTACTTGCACTAGCGCAGGTAACTTTAATCTAGAATTTTTACCCTACGATATTGTTTTTGCCGAATTTAGAAGAACAGCCGCTCAAGTCTATGGTGTTAATCCAGCTACGCAACCGTTTCTGGACCGAATCGCGCATTCAAGCAATAGCCGGGGATTAATTTCTTTCAACGATAGTACAGTTTGGAATGAGCACTGGTGGGGTAATGTTAATTTAAGTTACGTGACAGATGACTACTACCTTCAAAATTTTGCTTATAATCCATTCTACAGCAGTACAGATCAACTTCTTAATCAAGCTGAGGTTAATTATGCATCGGATTGTTGGCGGTTTTTAGGCCGTTTACAAACGTTTCAAACCTTACATCCTATCAATCAACAACCTATCCTTAACCAATATTCTCGACTGCCTCAATTATTTTTTCGAAGTGACTTCCCTGAATTTCCCAATCGCTTAGCGTATCAAATCAATGGTGAGTACCAATATTTCGAGATTCCAAACAATATTTTCAATACACCAATTGCCGTAACAGGACAACGTTTACATCTGCAGCCCAGTTTGAGCATCCCCTTCATCACAGCTTATAGTTTTTTTACGCCAAAACTTCTCCTTGATGCTACTTTTTATGATTTACATAATTGGCAACAAGAACATGTATCCCGTGTCTTACCGATTTTCTCAATCGATACTGGAATTTATTTTGAAAGACAATATGCCCACTATACTCAGACCCTCGAGCCCCGGGTTTTTTATCTCTACGTACCCTATCAAAATCAAAATAATTTCCCACTCTTTGACACCACGCTGCCTTCTTTTGGTTTTGAGCAATTATTTCGAATCAATCGTTTTGTCGGTTATGACCGCTTAGGTGATGCGAATCAAGTTTCGTTTGCCCTAACAACTCGATTCTTAAATAGTTGTACCGGTTTTCAACGCTTCCGCGCCAGCATCGGTCAAACCCTATATTTACAACCACCACGAGTTAGTCTAACCTCGGATCAACGCAACGATTTTTATGTTAATGAAACACTCTCACCCTTGGTTGCAGAGCTGAATTACAATTTCAATGATGCATGGAATGGCGTGGCAGCCGCCGCCTATAACCCTTATGATCAAGGACTAAATAATGCATCGATCCGCTTCCACTATCATCCCGACTGCAAACATATTTTTAACATAGGATATGACTTTGTTCGAAAAGGCGATACACTCACGACTTACGCGCTAAATACCAGCAAAGGTAATTTAAATCGCATTAGCTTAGCCACTGCGTGGCAATTAAACGATCACTGGCAAGCTTTAGCGAGTTGGAATTACAATTTAAGCCATGGTCATAACCAAGCTTACTTCTATGGCTTCCAATACGATAGTTGTTGTTGGGCTGTAAGGTTTGTGGCAAGTCGTATACTCACTGCAGAAAATATAAATGACCTTACCACCTACCAAACTAATGTTTATGTACAACTCCAACTTAAAGGCCTGGGTAATGTTGGTATAAGTGATCCGGGTGGTTTATTAACCAGTAGCATTTTTGGATATGTAGATAATTTCAAGGGGTAACAAAATGAAGAGAGCGAGTATTCTATTGCTTTTAATCCTGGCATGTGCAGGAGTTAACGCACAGTCTAACGCTTCGAAATCGAGTGGCTTTACTAAACTCGATAAAATCGTCGCTATTGTCAATCGTGAGGTGATTACGCAATCACAGTTAAATACAGAAATTGATCATGTTCGAAAAACCATGGAACAATCCAACCAACCCTTACCTCCTCCAGGTGAATTACGTAGCAAAATTTTGGATGGCTTGATCGCTAAAAAATTAACCCTACAATTGTGCGAATCACGGAACATCACAGCTAGTGATGATGACGTTAATAAAGCCATCGATAAAATTCTTAAAATGAATAATATCGGGCTAGACCAATTAAAAGGTGCTCTTGCACAACAAGGTTTAACATTTGATAACTATAAAAAGAATCTCAAAGATCAAATCGCAATGCAAAAGTTACAACAAGACGAAGTTGCTAGAACAGTGACAGTAACCCCAGAAGATGTGAAAAAATTTGTACGCGAAAACAAAGATAAATTGAATGGTTACAGTGCATTTCATGTCATTGATGTCGTCATGCCAATTACCGAAGCCGCATCGACAACTCAAGTTGACAGTTTACGCAAGCAAGCTAATGAAGTTGTTACGTCACTTCAAAAAGGCAAATCAATTGAAGAGATTTTAAAACAATATCCTTACGCTCAAAATAATGACCTTGGCTGGCGCTCGTTAGGGGAATTACCTTCTATTTTCCAAGCTAAAGTTGCAGGAATGAGTGTTAAGTCTGTAAGTTCTCCAGTACAAGCACCAAATGGTTTTCATATCTTACAATTAGTTGACGCCAAAGGTGACAATCATAAATTGTCAGATGCCGACCTTAAGAACTTAGTGTTCCAACAAAAAATGACTGACGGTGTAAAAGAATTCACTGATAAGTTACGACAAGAATCCTATGTCAAAATAATGAATTAGAAGTTTTGTGAGCGAAGCCAAAGCAAAAAAAAGGTTTGGTCAAAATTTTCTGGTTGATAGTTTTATTATCGACAAACTTCTATGCGCCATTGCTCCTAGCCCCCAAGATCATTTAGTTGAAATTGGACCAGGCATGGGAGCAATTACCATTCCACTCTTACCTTTGGTCAAACAAATCGATGCAGTTGAATTGGATAAAGACCTTATTCCGATCTTGTTTAAAAAAGCTAACGATCTCGGTAACTTAACAATACATCAAGAAGATATTTTAAAATTTGATTTGCATAATATTACACAGGCACCAAATTCACTTCGAGTCGTCGGCAATCTCCCCTACAATATTTCAACACCCTTGTTATTTCATCTTCTTGATCAAAAAGAACTGATTATTGATATGCACTTTATGCTACAGCAAGAAGTAGCCCAACGTTTAGCAGCCTCGCCAAATTCTAAACAATACGGAAGGCTCACCATCATGGCACAATATCATTGTGACGTCGAAATCCTAGTGTCAGTGCCACCTCATTGTTTTCAACCTGCACCGAAAGTGCATTCTAGCTTTGTACGCCTAACTCCAAAGACACCCGCCCTTAAAGCGAATAGCATCGAAGCATTGGACCATGTGGTTAAAAAAGCTTTTGCCATGCGCCGAAAAACCATCAGCAACGCACTAAAAGGTTTAATTTCGATTGAGCAGCTGAATGATTTAGGAATAAATCTCATGCTAAGACCAGAACAAATCTCTTTAGAGAATTATGTTAGAATGAGTAATATATTGTAAAAGACCCTCACCCTAACCCTAACCCTCTCCCGCAAGCGGGAGAGGGAATAAAAGAGGCGAAGAACTTAGAATTTTTTACAACCTCTCCCCCACTTCGTGGGGGAGGGTTGGGGTGAGGGGGTTCAAACATCATAACAAGGAAGAGTTTATGCTAAGTTACAAACACATTTTAATTGCTACAGACTTATCTGATGACTTTGCAACTGTGGCAGACACTGCGCTTACGATTGCAAAGCGTTCAAATGCTAAATTAAGCATAGTCCACGTAATTGAACATACTCCCGTCGTTTATGGCGGTGGTGAGTTCTCAATTCCCCTTGATATGAATCTTGAAGAGCATCTCAGTCACAATGTGAGAAAAGCGTTAGCCGAAGTGGGTGATCGTTATGGTATTAGCGCGGACAATCAATTCGTGGGGCATGGTTCTGTAAAAAAAGAAGTTTTAGAGCTCGCTAAGCAATTGAATGTTGATTTGATTATCGTGGGCAGCCATGGTCACAGTGGTGTTGAACTTCTCCTTGGATCTGTTGCTAATGCCATTTTACACTCAGCCAATTGTGATGTCTTAGCTGTTCGAATTAAATCCGAATAGCTTTCCGTATAATTATTCTCATCCCTACTATAATTAATAAATAAACTGGCGGCGTCCCGCTGATTAATACAAAAGAGTTAAGGAGAACCGTGATTACTGGTCGCGACGTGTAACTTAAATGTACCCGCTGTGTTTGTAGCTAACCCATAGTCTAGAGACTACAGCTAACCTTGAGACGGCGAAATGGCAAAAGAAATTCACAACTTAAAGCCTGACATTACTTTGGTCTCCTCAATCCTATCCTCTCTAGACCTACCGCCTTTATCACAGATCCTACGAAGCAAATACCCAAACGAAACGGACAGTTTTGTACATGAGTTAAATGGTCTGCAACAAACGAAAAGAGGCAATGAAATCACTACTTTATTAGAGGTACTGCAAGCATTTGAAATTACTTTTAATGAATCCAATTTGCGGGTATCGCTTGAAGAAAAAAATCTAATCGAGACATTTTTTAGCTCTTATTTAGAGAACTTCTATGAGCTTGCTTTTAATATTCGAAGGCACCATGTTCTAATTCAAGGCTCAATCGATGCATTTACCCTAAATCATTCTAGTCATTATATTTTACTGCTTGACGCCCTCATCAACGACCTTTCTCCCAATCCATTCATTGAGGTTGAAAAGCCCCAAGGTAGAGTTTCTGCTTTCTATCAGGGTCAAATACCCTATACAGTCATTAAGAATGAGCTTGAGATTGCTAAGGTCCTTAAAAAGGATATCGAGGTTGTTCGTTCCCAAATTGGCAGCCCCGATACAATGCCACGTGGATTAATTATCATCTTTATGCGCCATCTCTGCGATGCTGCTTTTGCATGTCAGAAACTTTATGAGGAGCATGATCTAGCAAATCGAGACCTTATTCAGGTGATTAATTCTGCTATTAAAGAGTTAAAACATGCCTACCCCGAATTAGCAAAGGCTGGTGAAAAATTACACGAGGCTATTGCAAATCCGCCAGTACCGAAAGGATAATTGCCTAAACACTTAGGTAACGACATGAATCCAAAAATAGCAATTTCTGTGGAAACTCAATATTTATCAGAAGAATCTGACTTTCTAACCCAAGAGCACGTTTTCCTTTATACCATTACGATAGCGAACGAAGGTGATTTGCCCGCAAGATTACTCGGCCGTCATTGGTTAATAGTAGATGCCAACGGTAACACTCAAGAAATTAGAGGCGAAGGCGTGGTCGGCGAACAACCCCAAGTACAACCCGGAGAGAATTTTCAATATACTAGTTACGCGGTTATTAATACGCCGATTGGCAGCATGCTAGGGAGCTATCAGATGATCAGTGCTGATGGTAGATTCTTTGACGCAGAAATCCCCACCTTTCGCTTAGCAAATCCAATATTAATTAATTAAGGATCCTCATGGCAATTTACGTCCTAGGTGATGTGCAAGGTTGCTTTGACGATCTACGATTGCTTTTAGACACCATTAACTACGACCAAGATGAAGATACCTTATGGTTTGCCGGTGATTTAGTTAATCGAGGCCCAAAATCATTAGAAGTCTTGCGATTCGTGAAGAATCTGCCTCGTAGCCTCTGCGTCCTTGGAAATCATGATCTAAGCTTGCTTGCGCTAGCATATACCACTAAAAAGTTGCACTCACATACGTTAGGAGACATTTTAACAGCACCTGATAAAGATGAACTTCTCACCTGGCTTCGACATCTTCCTCTCCTCCATCATGATTTAAATCATAATACTTGTTTGGTCCATGCCGGAATTTATCCTTCCTGGGATATAGAAAAAGCGAGTCATTTTGCCCGAGAGGTTGAACAGGAGCTTCGCGGACCTAACTTTCGCGAGCTACTCAATAATATGTTTGGCAATTCTCCAAGGGAGTGGCATGACAGTTTAACTGGCTGGGGACGATATCGTTTTATTATTAATGCTTTTACCCGAATGCGCTTTTGTCATCTTGATGGATCGTTGGAGCTTTCCTATAAGGGAACCATTGTAGATGCTCCGGCTGATCTGGTCCCATGGTTCGAAGTCTCATCACGTGCTGCATCTTCGACCAAGATTTTATTTGGGCATTGGGCCGCATTGGGAGGTCAGGTTACTGTTCCTAATGTTTCCGCACTTGATACTGGATGTGTTTGGGGAGGGTCGCTGACTGCTTTGCGGTTGGAGGATGGAAAGATTTTTAGTGTGGGGTGTGGGGCTCGCTGATTTTTGCTCCTGGATAGCGTTCCCGTTCCCGAATCATATACGCATTCTAATCTCTGCCTAAGATGTGATAAATATTTTCACAGTCTTATTCATCTGGTTTTATTTTGACGATTGAAGTGCAAAAAAGATTTTGTGCTTTAAGAGCCGGTAAGGTGCTGTATGGCCTTTATGATCCGGGAACGGGAGCGGGAACGTGTACGGGAACGAAAAGTGTGGTCTTTTAGGGATGGATTTTCCTTAGCGTCTGAAAAATATAACTAAATTTATTGTGGTTATCGGGAATACACTCTTCTTGTTCAATAATTTCCCATTCTTCTTGCTTCCATTCCGGAAAAAAAGCGTCTCCCTTAAATTCGTGATGGATGATGGTTAGATAAAGTCGATCGGCCTTTGAAATGGTTTGCTCATATAACTTAGCGCCACCAATGATGAATACTTCTTTTTCTTCCTGATACTGTTCAAGAACGTCTTCAAGGCTATGGGACACAATACAGCCTGGGTATTCTTTTTGTTGGCGAGATAAAATAATATTAGTGCGTCCAGGGAGGGGTCTTCCTATTGACTCGTAGGTGTTGCGACCCATTATAATGGGTTTGCCCCAGGTGATTCTTTTAAAACGGAGCAAATCTGCTGGCAACGACCAGGGCAATTGATTATTAAAGCCAATTACACGATTTATGTCGAAAGCAGAAATTATTGAAAGTTGCACTTTAAACCTCAGTAAATTATGTTCACTATACCTTGATAATAATCGTAGATTACCTTTATTATTTGCGCCAATGTTTTTCCAAGGACTTATGATGAAAAGCTTTTCTGACGCATGGCTGAATTTTGTAAAAAAAATGAAAAAAAATCGAATAAAATTTTTTCTATCGTCTGTTTTGTTAATACTTTTGGTACCAAAACTATCTTTGGCCCAGATTTCTGAGCAGCATCTTTTGTCCCATATTGGCAAATATCCTAATTATCCGATTATTGTTACAGGTACCGGTCCGCAAGCCGACTTAATTAAAAAAGGTGAATATCTCGCCCAAGCGGGTGACTGTATTGCCTGCCATACTAAACCTGGCGGGTTGCCATTTGCCGGTGGGTTGCCTATTGCTACCCCCT
Source organism: Coxiellaceae bacterium UBA6002 (assembly GCA_002429595.1). Taxonomy (GTDB): domain Bacteria; phylum Pseudomonadota; class Gammaproteobacteria; order UBA6002; family UBA6002; genus UBA6002. The sequence continues at coordinate 53,608 of DJAM01000086.1, read as the reverse complement.
TTGGAATTATTTATTCGCCCAACATTACTTCTGATAAGCGTTATGGCATAGGTAACTGGACTTTGGCACAGTTTACTAAGGCAATGCGTGAAGGGGTTGCACCTGATGGCTCCAATTATTTTCCAGTTTTTCCTTATCCATACTTCAATAAACTTACGGATGACGATGTTGCTGCTTTAAAAGCTTATTTTGATGCCATACCTCCGGTTCCTTTAGCAAATAAACCGGTCGATATGCCGATTCCATTTCGCTGGCGCTTCATGCAATTCTTCTGGAAATTTATGTTTTTTGATTTTCATAAAGGCGTTTACAAACAAGACCCGCAACAATCACCACAATGGAACCGCGGCGCTTATTTAGTACAAGGTTTAGGACATTGCGGTATGTGCCATACACCGCTAAATCCTTTGGGAGCACCGAAAGAAGAGTATGCTCTGACTGGGGGCTTTGGTTCAGGTAGCTACGCTCCTGATATTTCTTTCTCTCGCTTCGTTAATGTGTCGGTTGCTCAAATTGCCAATGTCTTTATGAATAATCAGTTACTCTCTGGCGGTAATATTGTCGGTCCAATGGCAGAAGTAATTCATGATAGCTTAGAGTACCTCAACAAAGATGATTTAGAGGCCATTGCGACTTACTTAAAGAGCGTGAAGAGCAAATTACCACCAACAGCAAACACCAAGATCACACCAAAAACTGGCGAAAAAATTTATGACAAATATTGTGTTGGCTGTCATGGCATCGGAGCAGGTGGCGCACCTAAAATGGGAGAAGCCGGTGACTGGGCTCCAAAGATTAAACAAGGCTTACCAACTCTCTATAAAAATGCGATCTTGGGCATAGGTAACATGCCTCCCAAAGGTACCTGTGCGACTTGTACTGATCCTGAAATTCAAGCAGCTGTGGACTATATCGTGAAAAATAGCCAAGCATCTTCTTCTACTTCAAAGGCAAGCACGGAAACCGTGCATCCAAATATTAATCAAGGCAAAAGAATCTACGATGCCATTTGTGCTGACTGCCATGCCAACGGTAAGCTAGGCGCTCCGATTACCGGAGACAAAGAGGTTTGGGCACCTTTGATTAAGAAAAACATGGATGTCTTAATAGAACATACGATTAAAGGCTACAAGAATATGCCAGCTAAAGGTGGTTGTATAAATTGTAAAGATACCGACCTAATCGCGGCCGTTATCTATATGGTCAATCAGGGTCAATCTGACTCTGACTACAACTTGTGGTAATTTCAAATTTTATAATTCAACAAAAAATACTGGAGAGTTATTAATGCGCTTGGTTTTACGTTTCGTCACTTATTTTATAAGCGCGATGATATTATCAATTTCGGTAAGTGCCTTTGCTTTACCACAAATGAATATGTCTCCCGGGGTTACCCCGATCAGTCATGGTATGTATTTTTTGCATATGACCATTTTTTGGATTTGCGTCATCATCGGCGTGATTGTGTTTGGGATCATGTTTTACTCACTCATTCGTCATCGACACTCTCTAGGCAATAAACCTGCCACCTTCCATGAACATACTAAACTAGAAATTTTTTGGGCAGTCGTTCCCTTATTGATCTTGGTTGTCATGGCGGTACCCGCTACTAAAATTTTAATTCAGATGCACGATGACAGCGATGCTGATGTCAACGTTAAGATCACTGGTTACCAATGGAAATGGCGGTACGAATATTTAGACGAGGGCTTAAATTTCTTTAGTAATTTATCGACTCCTATGGATCAGATTCAAGGTAAGGCTCCAAAAGGCGAATGGTATTTACTTGAAGTTGACAAGCCCTTAGTCGTCCCAATTCATAAAAAAATTCGTTTTCTAGTTACCTCTAATGATGTTGTGCATTCTTGGTGGGTGCCTGCTATTGGCGTTAAGCGAGATGCTATTCCTGGCTTTATTCATGAATCATGGGCCAGAATTGATCGACCTGGCACATATCGTGGTCAATGTGCCGAGCTATGTGGCTTGAACCATGCTTATATGCCCATTGTGGTAGAAGCTAAAACTCAAGCAGATTACGATGCTTGGGTTAAAGCCCAAAAATTTGCTCTGACCCATCCTCAAGCAGCTACTCAAGCTCCTAATGCGCCTATGACCAAAGAGGAACTCATGGCCAATGGTCAAGAGGTTTACAATCGAATTTGTGTCGTCTGTCACCAACCTAATGGTCAAGGTATGCCACCTGCGTTCCCTGCCTTAGCGGGTAGTAAGATTGCTACGGGTCCAGTTATTGATCACCTACATATCGTTTTGAAAGGTAAGCCAGGTACAGCTATGCAGGCATTTGACTTACAACTGAACGATAAAGACCTCGCCTCTGTCATTACTTTTGAACGTAATTCTTGGGGTAATGATAAAGTTAAGAACGGTACAGCGGGTGGCCTGGTTCAACCAGCAGATGTCACTGCTGCTCACAAAAAATTTGGAAATCCGCAATCTTAAGGGTGCGGACACATACAGACATTATTTTTTAGGTAGGAACGCACTATGAGTGAAAACGTTTTAACTCCTGATCATGCCCACGAACATGACCATGATCACCATCATCATGAACCGGGTATCCTCGGTTTTATTAAGCGGTGGGTCTTTACCACTAATCATAAAGATATCGGTACATTATATCTTTGGTTAGCATGTGTAATGTTCTTTCTAGGCGGCAGCATGGCGTTATTAATACGTGCTGAATTATTCCAACCTGGCTTACAGCTGGTTACACCCGATTTCTTTAATACGATGACCACGATGCACGGACTAATTATGATCTTCGGGGTCGTCATGCCAGCATTTGTAGGCCTAGCTAACTGGCAAATTCCATTAATGATTGGCGCGCCTGATATGGCTTTCCCTCGGCTAAATAACTGGAGCTTCTGGATTTTACCGTTTGCTTTTACGATTCTGTTGTCGACTTTGTTTATGGATGGCTCCGCGCCTAATTTTGGATGGACCTTCTATGCTCCTTTATCAACCACTTATGGTCCTCCTAGCACCGATTACATGATTTTCTCTATCCATATGATGGGCTTATCGTCAATTCTAGGCGCAATTAACATTATTGCTACGATCTTGAATTTACGTGCGCCGGGCATGACCTTCTCAAAGTTACCCCTCTTTGTTTGGAGTTGGTTGATCACCGCCTTTCTATTGATTGGGATTATGCCTGTTTTAGCTGGCACTGTGACCATGATGTTGACTGATCGTCATTTTGGCACTAGTTTTTTCAGTGCTGCAGGTGGCGGCGATCCTACACTGTTCCAACATTTGTTCTGGTTCTTTGGCCATCCTGAAGTGTACGTTTTGATCCTACCGGCATTCGGAATTATGTCCGAAATTATCCCCACTTTCAGTCGTAAAAAACTGTTTGGTTATACCTTCATGGTCTATGCGTTGATTGCAATCGCATTCCTTTCCTACATTGTGTGGGCGCATCATATGTTTACCACGGGTATGCCATTAGCGTCCGAGCTGTTCTTCATGTATGCCACAATGTTAATCGCAGTTCCAACTGGCGTGAAAGTATTTAACTGGGTCACAACGATGTATCGTGGTTCAATTAGCTTTGAAACCCCGATGTTATTTGCGATTGCGTTTGTATTCTTATTTACGATTGGTGGTTTCTCTGGCTTGATGTTGTCGTTGGTACCCGCTGATTTTCAATATCAAGATACCTATTTTGTGGTAGCTCACTTCCATTACGTGCTAGTACCTGGTGCGATCTTTGCAATTTTGGCAGGCGTCTATTACTGGTTACCAAAGTGGTGCGGTCGGATGTACAACGAGCGCTTAGGTCGCTGGCATTTCTGGTTAACAGTTATTGCTCTAAATATCACCTTTTTCCCAATGCATTTTCTAGGGTTAGCGGGGATGCCACGACGAATTCCAGATTATGCATTGCAATTTTCTGATTGGAATGCAGTCGCAAGCGTTGGTGCATTTATCTTTGGCTTCTCGCAATTACTCTTTTTAGTGAATTTATTTATCACGTTGCATAAGGGCGCAAAAGCACCTGCCAAAGTTTGGGATGGAGCACATGGCTTAGAATGGACATTACCATCGCCTCCTCCTTACCACAGCTTTAGCACTCCTCCTCATGTTGATTGAGGTTGTTAGGTGAGAGTGAGCAATCGAAAACTAGCCATCATTTTGAGTATGGCAGCAATTGGTATGTTTGGCTTTGGATATGCGCTAGTGCCTGTTTATAACGCGATGTGTAAGACTTTTGGCATTAATGGTAAACCCAATAATTATGCCGAAGACATTGATCATTCTATAGATTACTCTCGGACGGTAACGGTGCAGTTTTTATCAAACCGTAATAATTATCTCCCGTGGAAATTTGTGCCGCTTGTTAAATCAATAAAGGTTCATCCAGGAGAAAATGCCAAAGTCGCTTTTTTTGCCCAAAATGAGACCGACGAAAATATGGTGGTGCAAGCGATTCCTAGTGTGACACCTGGAGTTGCGGCAAAGCATCTTAAAAAAACCGAATGTTTTTGCTTCACTAAACAGATGATGAAAGGTAAGCAAGGAATGGCTTGGCCACTTTTATTTCATCTAGATCGTGATCTTCCCAAAAATATTAGGACGGTGACTTTGTCGTACACATTGTTTGATATTACTAAAACAGCTAAAAATTTTAAGCCGAGTGCGCAACCCGGCAGAATACCCAGTTAAGCTAAGGAAAAAAAGAGGAAAACATGGCTCAAGAAACTGAAAAGTACTACCTGCCAAATCCAAGTGGCTGGCCGATCGTTGGATCGATTGGTTTATTTTGTTTATTGTATGGTGCAGCACATTGGTTACACAAAAGACCAGTTGGGCCTTACTTATTTTTAGCCGGTGCTTTTATCATGGTCTATATGCTAGTAGGCTGGTTTCGTAAGGTCATTAAAGAAAATGAAGCAGGCTTACTCAACTCCAAACAAATGGAACGATCGTATCGTTGGGGCATGTGCTGGTTTATTTTCTCAGAAGTCATGTTTTTCAGCGCTTTCTTTGGCGCATTATTCTATGCAAGAATGTTTTCAGTGCCATGGATTGGTGGTGAAGGCGATGGCGTTTTAACTCATTTATTATTGTGGCCAAATTTCCAAGCGGCGTGGCCATTATTACAAAATCCAAATCCTGAATTATTTGTTGGACCTAAATCCGTAATGGAAACTTGGGGAATTCCAGCATTAAATACCTTAATACTTTTGTCTAGTGGCGTCACAATCACCATTGCCCATTGGGGAATATTAAAAAATAAACGTACCCAAACAATCGTGTTTCAAGCCATTACCGTCATACTTGGTATAACCTTTTTATTAATGCAAGCTCATGAGTATGCCATTGCATATACGGAGAAAGGATTAAAGTTATCCTCTGGTATTTATGGAACGACTTTCTTCATGCTAACAGGTTTCCACGCAGCGCATGTTACCGTTGGAACAATTATGCTTATCACAATTTTAGGAAGGTTGCTAAGCGGTCATTTCAACGCCAAACATCATTTTGCCTTTGAAGCAGCAGCCTGGTATTGGCACTTCGTGGATGTGGTGTGGTTAATACTATTCGTATTCGTTTATTGGATTTAAGATTAAACTAAAATTATGTGGGATTTAGGTAGTTACAAATATTAAATCCCACGTATTTACTCATCTAGGTTATGGAGCAGGAGCCGACTTTTCTAAAGGTAAATCTGCTGCAGAATTCCTTCTAACATCACCTAAAAATCGCGCTACTTCCGACTTGATAAGGGAAGCTTCTTCGTCTGCATAGCTTGTTTGACCAAAAGTTTCGCGACTCTCTGCAATTTTCGTGTTTAGTTCTCTACTAAATTCTACCTGTCCTTCCGGGCTAACTAAATCCTTTACCAATGCACTAATGCGGTATGAAACAAAGCTTCGATTGGAGTCTACCAAAATCATAATCAATATTTGGAGTACGTCGAGTTCGCACAGATAATTATATTTAAGTAGATAGCTTTGTATAATTCTTTGCGCTAAGCCATCCATGAGAAACGGTAGGAACTGGGTGTTTCCTTTTAGAGACTCGACTAGCTTCTTTTCATCTGTCGAATAACTGTCTTCATTGAAACCTTGAGAAGGACCCATCGCAACAAATAGCCTACCTGTCGTAGTTGTTGGATCTTGAACATGAGACTGCACGGCGTTAAGGTGTTGTTGAAAAAATTCAAAAAAGATATTCATCTCATTTTCAGAGTGTATATCCCAACTAGTTAAATATTTTAAAAGCAATGAGAGTTGTTGTGCCGAAAATTTCGACAGATTATGCGGATAAAAAATAATACTTGTAATTAAAGATGGAAAGGGTTTAAGAACCAATAAAAGGTCTCTCCCTGTTAAACTTTGCACAAATTCTGGAAATCTTAAAAATAATCCTATCAATCTTGGGTGACCAATTTTTAACAGATCAGCAAGTGGTAATACTTTGACGATAAAAGCTCTTTTTTTGTCGGTTAACATTTTTATATGGGCAGCAATATGACCTATAATAAAGTTAATTTCTTCACTTAGAACCTCTTCCACAGGAAGATAAGTATAAGCATGTAAAATTAAGAAACCGACAACAAGTTCGCCTTCGCATTTTATAAGTCTTTCATTTTTCCAGTAGAGCGCCAGCAATGACACTATATTACGACAAAAAACTTTATTTTTAAGTAAAAATGTTAATACTGTGCCAGGAAAATTTTCACCACACAAAAATAGCGCTTCGAGTGAACTTTTGTGATCTTGCTTTTGTAAAGACATGACTATACAAGCTGACACTAGACTTTCTAATCTATAAAGCATTTTTGCAAATGCAACTTGACTTATTTTGTTCTCTGGATCTTCAACTAAAAATTTATATTCTTTGAAAAAATCACGAGGTAGAGAAAGCAAATATACACTAGCCAAATGAGGATGCTTTTGAGCTGTCAGCAATATAAATTCATAAAAATGATTGTTAATTAAGAAAATGCCAGGAAAAAACTTTGCAACTAAAATTGCAGGACTTAATTTTCCATCGGCTCGATCCATCTCACTTTTCATCTCTGCAACAGCCGCCCCAAAATCACCTCGCCTTATTTTGTCGTGAATATAACTAACCTCTTTAGCAGCCTCGCATAGATTATTATGTTGTCTTTGCAATACAAGATTGCTGGCAGAATCTGACCTAACTAGCTTATTTCGGATAAGAGACCCCTTTGATCCCTCTCTAACTATTCTACTGTGGTTTGAAGACTCTCGAGGTGGCGCTAAGCAGTACTGATTAATCTTTGCTTGTAGCTCCGGAGACAAATTTTCAACCACCGATCGCAGCAAGGCAATAAAATTGTTCAGCTTTAAATATGCATTCAGTGCTTCTGAACACTCTTTAGAAAGGAGCCTGTAAAGCAATTCTTCAAAAGTAAAATTGAACATTGGGCAATGACACCAGTCTATAAATACTAATTGCCCAAAAGCAACATTTGTACAAATGATCTCTATTAACGTATTTGATTCTTTAGCTAGACCATCGAACACAACAATGTTCGAAGAAAAAATTAATGGCAAGTAAGCTTGTTGGCTTTCTATTCTCTGAAGCACTAAGCATTCCATGGTTTTCATACCAAGGTCACTGATCAGAAATTTTACCAAGCTTGCCAATGATAATTTTTCCACCACTTTAGATAGCAATGCTAGATTACAGAAAACATAATACAACAAATTACGATTTCGTATTTCATCCCAATTTTTTTGGATAATAGTGATTAAACGAGGACGAATGACTGAAAAACTTGAATGTGTGAAAATAAATGTAATCATAGCTTCGGAAAATGGATCCGAATTTAACCATTGCAATATATCTTTATCACTAAGGTCTTTGAATAAAAAACCGACATCTTGACTATCATTCAACAATCGCATTAATGAAAAATCAAAGCCATGCGAAGCACTTTCGGTTAAAATCTTAAGAACTAATCCTCTAGTTGCATTTCGCTTTAGAATTTCTACGCGTTCTGCAACTGATTTTGCCATTAGAGCCTGGAAAAAGAATTTACAGTTTAAATGTTCTAAAAACTGATTATCGCAAAATAGCTCCAGAAGTTCTAAAATATTGGTAACGCTGACCGTGCAAAGAAGTTTATTTAATTCAGTAAAGCCTCGAGCTAATTTTCCTAACAAATGTCTTCGCAAAGCATTTAAACCCATGTTCGCCTGGCTCGCTGCACCTGATAATTGCGCAGCACTACGACATGCAGAAAATATTTTTGCTACGCAATTTACAATTTGAGCTCCAGTGCCGACGAAGAGCAAAATTTCCAGGTTACTTCTATCTCTCTTGAATTCTTCAAAATATCTATCAGATAAAAATTGATCACATAGGAATTCACTAAAGCTAGACTTAGAATGTGTACCATATTCCAATCGTAACCTAAAAATTAAATGACTAAGGGTCTGTAGAGGCGTTTTACTCTGAATTAATCTATCTTTGAAAGTATCCCATTCATTGCTATTAGCCAAAGCAAAGGCTTCAAAAGCTGTGAGATTATTCTCCAATGCTTCGACACTGGAATAAACAGCCAATCTTCCTTTCATACCACGAAGACCTGTCGTCAATGGGAAGTCAACTTTTCCTACTAGATTAGCTTCTAATCTTGTATAGACAACATCATCTTCTGAGATTATTCGATCAAGTAATGATTGTAACGACGGTTGTTGTATATAAGCTTTAATCTCTTCTGGCGTTAATTTTATTAAAGCACGCATTGCAGGATTTAATAAAATCTCCACGATATCGCCGGCATCAAATGGTAGGTTAGTATCAAATTCAGATAGATGTGACCGAATTTGTTTTGCTAGTGTTGAAGCAAAAGTTTCGTCCTTAACGATTGATTGCTTCAAAAAATCAACGAGCGTTTGATCCGGAATTTTTTTAAGCCTTAGTAATGTTGCTACCACTCCAATGGCAGCATCCATCAGAATTTCAGCAATTGGTATATTCGATCTCAGAATATTGGCTAAATATTTTAAAGGATCTTCCGGAAACCTTAACAATCTTGTGAAATGTTGTGGTGTTGTATAATAAGCAAAGAAAACCCGTGAGTTTTGAGCAACCCACTCTACAAAATAAAATTCACAGGAAAGTAAGTTCTCTTCAATATAATCATAAGATTCTTGATTTAATGTCTCAGACGGGATTCTTCTTTGATATAGCTTGAGAAATTCAATAAATACATTTGTTTTATACGTTCTACAAAATGTTAATAACGAACGGGTATACTGCCTTCGCCGTACACTTTCTACCTTCGAAGCAAATAAAAATCCGATGTCGTCATCTTGCAAAACTGCTGCAATTCTTGGCGCCAAGCTAGGATCATTGAGTAATGAAAATGCAGCAGTATGGCTTAGAATTAACTTTCTTAAATTTTCAGCATTCAATTCGTTTATTAAGCTCGGGCAGTGCTTGTGAAACAGGCCAATACTTTCTCCAAAAAAAACCTTACAAAAACTCTTGCGAGCTTTGTCTCTTTCGTCGGCAAGTAGATCTTGCAGTGCAACCACCTCTGATTCATCAAAAAAGCGTTCGGTTAAATCATCTCTAGACAACCTTTCCCAATCTTTTTCTAACTCCTCTTTTTGTAGTACCTCTAGAAATGCTGCGCGTAGCAAATTGTTCTTTTGTAGTAACTGTAAAAAAGTCACCATGTCTTCTTCGATGAGACCATCGTTATAAATCATTAACACGGTATCTAAGGTAAAAAAGAGACTCTTCTTAGGCCTATCAGTTGATTCCCAGTTAGGCTTTTTAATTGCTTCCCAGTAACCCCTTGAGAAATTAAGTTTTTCTGCAGGATCGATTTTAAAATAACGTGCGTAAAACACTAACAATGCATTTTTTTTTGCATCATCATTGCTAAACCTCGAGGGATTAATAATTTTGTATTGCATGTCTTGTCTCTTAATTTTATTTAATTTTCCAAAGCATGACTCAATGTAGAGCAAAGAGCTTACAGTCTCCTGTCAGAAAAGAGATTTGATTGGCTTAAACAAAGAAGCAATAATACCAGAAAATAGCAAAATTATTTGATTTTTTTCCAGCTATTTACCTTAAAGGTAATAGCTTCCTGGTTTTAATGCGGCGCGAAAAATAATTTTTCGCTTGTAACCAGGGGGAGAATTGGCCCAGCATTTCGCTTGCGGAATGCTTTCTTATAAGGAATGCGAGCGTGAATTACTTCACGCCGCATGGCCTCCCTAGTAACCCATCGCTTTAAGGTTTGATTTTTTTCCAGTACAACTTCTTAAGCCAGAAAAGAAGGATAAAAAGGATTGCTAAGAAGATGAGGACCCCGATCCCCATGTTTTCCCGGGTAAATTTCTTTGGTTCGCCTGCGTAAACCAAAAAGTTCACTAAGTCGTTGATCATATGGTCAAATTGGTCTGGATTCAGACTACCCTGCCGGGTTAATTCTAAGATAGTGTAATAATGCTCTTTTGTGGAGAAGAGTGGATTTTCTTGATATAGCGCATGACTTCTAACAACTAGCTGCTGTTCCCCTTGCAATGCCACAAAGGGGTCAGGCATGTTAACGTTGGGCTGCAGAAGATTATTACTACCGATTGGGCGAGAGGCATCTTTATAAAACGAATGTAAGTAGGTATACAGCCAATCAGCGCTGCGAATCCTAGTGATGAGTGTCAAATTGGGCGGCACCGCACCGAACCACCATTTTTTGTTTTTATCTGGCATTCGATTGGGGGTGATTCCAGCCCGCTTAGCAAAGGGATCGTGCTCCATAAAATCCAAGGTGTGACAAACTAAGCAATAATTCGCAAAGGCCTGTGCCCCTCGTTGAATACTCGCGGGATCATGGGTGTCAATTTTGGCTTGTTCTAAAACAATGGACTCTTCTTCTGCGAAGACTACTTGCGATACTCCATCAAAAAACCAAACGAGCATCGCTACAAGGCAAATGAATAGCTTTTGATAGCGATTATTTCTCAAACTATTTATTTGACTCATCTTTATCAAACCCAAATAAGCGGAATTGTTTTCGTGTTAACCTTTCAGGAGGCGTCAATGTTTTTTCATAGCGCGTATAAAATGGCATGAGCAGAAAAAATCCAAAGTAGCCAAGAGCGAATAAACGACTCAACCAAACGTTTACATCACTGACAGGCTGTAACCCTAAATAAGACAGGCCAATAAAACTAATGACAAAAACTGTCAAAGCAATTTTTGACAGTATGCCTTTATAGCGAATTGATTTAACTGGACTTCGATCTAACCACGGCAAGACAAATAAAATTGCAATGGAAAGGGCTAGAGCAAAAATACCCATCAATTTATTAGGGATTGCTCTTAAAATTGCATAAAATGCGGTCAAATACCACGCAGGTGCGATATGGACTGGTGTTTTTAATGGATTTGATGGCACGAAATTTTCTGGTTCTAAGAAAAGTCCATTAAACGTTGGGAAATAGAAAACGATGACGCAAAAAACAAACAAAAACACAATGACACCAACTAAGTCTTTTATTGTGTAATAGGGATGAAACGGAATGCCATCTTTGGGTTTTTGATTAGCATCTAAGTTTTCTTTTATTTCAACACCATCGGGATTATTCGATCCTACTTTTCTTAAAGCGAGAAGATGCATGACGACAAAAGTAATGATAATGAGAGGGATACCGATAACATGATATGCAAAAAATCGGTGTAACGTTACAGCAGATACCGAAAAATCTCCAATAAACCAAGCACCAAAAGGCTCTCCAATAAATGGAATCGCCATAAAAATATTGCTGATCACACGACTTGCCCAAAAAGACATCTGCCCCCAAGGAAGTACATAACCTGTATAGGCTTCCGCCATTAGCAAAATATAGAGCGAAACACCTAGTAGCCATAATAGTTCGCGTGGGGCTTTATAGGAGCCATACATAATACAGCGATAGATATGTAAATAAATTACGACAAAAAAAGCTGATGCGCCGGTTGAATGCAGATAGCGAAGCAGCCAACCATAGTTAACATAGCGCATAGTATTTTCGATGGAAGTAAAAGCCTCGTTACCTGTTGGAATATAGTGCATTGCCATCCAAATCCCGGTGACGATTTGATTAAGCAATACCACCAAAGAAAATGCACCGAAGTAATACCAGAAATTGAGATTTTTAGGCGCGTAGTATTCTGTAAAATTACTTTTCCAAAAACTTCTCAAGGGAAATCTTTTATTAATCCAGTTTTTTAAAGCTACCACAGTCATCTTTTGCCCCTACGCTTTTTTTGGATAATCAACGCCGACTAACAAGGTATTATCATCAATGAAAGAATAAGAAGGGACTTCCAAATTGATCGGAGCCGGAACGCCTTTAAAAACGCGTCCAGCCATATCGAATTTAGAGCCATGGCAACTGCAATAAAAACCGCCAGGCCATCCTCTTTGGACACTGTTTGGATCCGGTCGATATGTTGGAATACAACCTAAGTGGGTGCATATCCCAACCAATACTAAAATTTCTGGCTTAATTGAACGATAACGGTTTCGAGCATAGGGTGGTTGTTGATCGACATCAGAGTTAGGATCTCTTAGCAATCCTTCATCAAGTGCTAAACTTTGAACTTCTTCGGGAGTACGACGGATAATCCAAATTGGCTTGCTACGCCACATGATAGTTAATTGCTGACCAGGCTTAAGTTCACCAATACTGATTTTTACTGGGGCACCTGCTTCCAGGACATCTTCACTTGGCAACATCGATGCGACGAAAGGTACTGCAGTTGCAATAACACCCACAGCGCCGACAGTAGCAGAGGCTTTGATCAAGAAAGCGCGACGTTTTTCGTCAATCTCTTCTTCTTCCATGAAATTCCTCAATATTCTTTCTGAATCCTTTCTTGTCATTCCCGCCTGCGCGGGAATGACATTACATACATTTACTCTCTCTCCTACACACGAAAGGGAGAGGGAGGATAAGTTTAATACCTATAATGATCTGGTTTAAACGGTCCTTCCGCTGACAATCCCAAATAATTAGCCTGCTCGACTGTTAACTTGGTGAGCTTAGCACCAAGCTTCCCAAGATGAAGTTCGGCGACTTTTTCATCTAATCGCTTGGGTAGAACATATACGCCTATAGCGTATTCATTTTGCCACAACTCGATTTGAGCTAGCACTTGGTTCGTAAAAGAAGTAGACATCACAAAACTTGGATGACCTGATGCACACCCTAAGTTTACAAGTCGGCCTTCTGCCAGGATGATCAGTCGTTTACCATTTGGAAAAATGACATGATCGACCTGAGGCTTGATGTTATCCCACTGATAATTTTTCAAAGAAGCGATATCTATTTCAGAATCGAAGTGACCGATGTTACAAACGATTGCTTCGTTCTTCATTGCTAACATATGATCGTGGTTAATGACACGGACATTACCTGTTGCGGTCACAAATATGTCTGCAACGCTTGCAGCTTCATCCATCGTAACAACGCGATAACCTTCCATCGCTGCCTGTAAAGCACAAATTGGATCGATCTCGGTTATCCAGACTTGGGCTCCTAAACCTTTTAGTGCTTGAGCACAGCCCTTACCAACTTCTCCATATCCTAAAACAACTGCAATTTTGCCGGCGATCATAACGGAGGTCGCTCTCTTAATACCATCTACTAGAGATTCTCTACAGCCATATAAGTTGTCAAATTTAGACTTCGTTACTGAGTCGTTGACATTAATGGCCGGCATTTTTAAGGTTTTTTTACGGTCCATATCATAAAGGATTCTGACACCGGTGGTGGTTTCTTCTGAAACGCCTTTAATCTTACCGACTAAATCAGTGTGATTAGCATGAATGATGTGGGTTAAATCACCGCCATCATCTAACAATAGATTGGGTGTCCAGCCATCTGGGCCTTGTATGGTTTGCTCTACGCACCACCAATATTCTTCCTCAGTTTCGCCTTTCCAGGCAAACACTGGTACGCCTCGTGCTGCCATCGCTGCAGCAGCATGATCCTGTGTTGAAAAAATGTTACAAGAAGACCATCTTACTTCAGCGCCTAGCATTAATAATGTTTCAATTAGCACTGCTGTTTGGATTGTCATATGTAAACAACCAGCAATACGTGCACCGGTAAGTGGTTTTTGATTTCCGAATTCTTTTCTAATTGCCATGAGACCCGGCATTTCTGTTTCAGCAATAGCGATTTCTTTGCGGCCCCACTCTGCTAAATCAATATTGGCAACTTTATAATCGTGTACCACTTCAGCAACATTAGACATTTTCAGATTCCTTTATAATTTGTTTACAGTTAGCTGCCGCTTCTTTCAATTGATCAACTTTATCTAGTTTTTCCCAAGTAAAATCAGGATTTTTTCGACCAAAATGGCCATAAGAAGCGGTTGCTTTATAAATAGGTCTTAATAGATTAAGCATAGTGATTATGCCAGAAGGCCTTAAATTAAAGTTTTCTTTTATCAGGCGAATAATATCTTTATTCAAGATCCTACCGGTACCGAAAGTATTTACATAGATTGAGACTGGATCTGGAATTCCAATCGCGTATGAAATTTGGATTTCGCAACGATCTGCAAGACCTGCGGCAACGATATTCTTAGCAATATAGCGACATGCATAGGCTGCAGAACGATCCACTTTGGAAGGATCCTTCCCTGAAAAACAACCCCCTCCATGGTGAGCCATTCCGCCATAAGTATCTACCATGATCTTACGACCTGTTAAACCACAATCTCCAAGAGGCCCACCGATGACAAACCGACCTGTTGGATTGATAAAATATTGAGTGTCTTTCGTCAAAAAATGCGAAGGAATAACAGGTTTAATAACTTCTTCAATCACAGCTTGCGCTAACGTTTTTTGATCAATATCAGGTGAATGTTGAGTTGAAAGCACAACAGCCTCAATAGCAACAGGTTTGTCATCCACATAGCGAAAAGTTACCTGACTTTTGGCATCAGGTCTAAGCCATGGCAGCTGCTTGGATTTCCTAACAGATGCCTGCTTTTCCATTAATAAATGTGCATAATAGATAGGAGCTGGCATCAACATGTCTGTTTCATTAGTTGCATAACCAAACATAATACCTTGGTCGCCTGCTCCTAATTCCGCGTCCTCTCTGTGATCAACGCCTCTTGCAATATCAGCGGATTGTTTGCCAATCGCGGTTAAAATTGAACAAGAATTGCCATCAAAACCTAGATCAGCACTGTTATAGCCAATATCATTAATAATCGACCGTGATAAATGTTCGATATCAACCCATGCTGAAGTGGTAATTTCTCCGGCGACTAAAACCATGCCTGTTTTAACCATGGTTTCACAAGCAACCCGACTGTTTTTATCCTGTTCTAAGATTGCATCCAAAACACCATCAGATATCTGATCAGCGATTTTATCGGGATGTCCTTCGGAAACTGATTCCGACGTAAATAAAAATTCGTTGCTCATGGTTTTCCTAACTTAGTGAAGTTATTCCTGTCATTCCCGTCTAGCTGTGCCATTCCCGCGCAGCTGTGTCATTCCCGCGAAGGCGGGAACCCATCTTGGTAGCAGCTCTGGGGAATGGGCACGAGTCACCAACAGGATTACGATCGGTTCAAACAGAAAGTGTAACGATTTTACAACCCAATGTCATGTAACCTGTTCTTTAGAAATAATTTTTATGTCAAATTTCGGGTAGCTACTTTTGAAGACTTGAATAATTGCATAAAAATTAATTGGGATAAAATGAATAAGAAGAACAGTGGTATAAACGCTCGATTTATGCAACTCAACAAAATTACGTAACACAAGTCCCGGGTTTGGTACCCCACTGATTTTCAATGCGACAATGGTAAGAAAGATTACACTTAAAAAAAATGGTATGGAGATACCAAAAGAAACTAAGGTGTGGCGCCGGGAAATTTGTTGCGCAATACTCCAATTCGGTTTAATCTGCTTCATGTTTAATCCAGTAATAAATGTACAATAGCACTTGGTATTTTATTCTATTTTAATAAACTAATTTGGATAAGGGAACAAAATGTTAGACCCTAAATTTTTTGATAACTTAGCCAAACAACTTTCGAATCTAATACCTTCTAATATTCATGTGCTGCGCGAAGAATTTGAGAAAAACATTCGTAGCACCTTGCAAACAATTTTCTCTAAATTAGACCTTGTTTCTCGAGAAGAGTTTGATGTTCAGGCAAGACTACTCGAAAGAGCTCGAGAAAAAATTAAGCTTCTGGAAGAGAAAATAAAACTCTATGAACAGCAACAAAACCAAATTCAGAAAGATGATACCTAATTTATACCGTAATTTTTACGAATTGTAGCATGCCAATTAATATCTTAAGGTTGTATTTTTTGAAATGCAACGAGGTCTAGGCATGGCACTTGCCATCACGTATAGCAGAGCAAATATCGGCATTTTAACGCCAGTGGTCACGGTTGAAACCCATATCTCTAAAGGCCTGCCACGGTTTAATATTGTTGGATTGCCTGAAACTGCAGTCAAAGAAAGCAAAGATCGTGTTAGAAGTGCCATTCTAAATTCACATTTTGAATTTCCCTATCAGCGCATTACTGTTAATTTAGGACCGGCGGATCTTCCCAAACAAGGAGGTCGTTATGACTTGGCAATAGCGCTTGGTATTTTAGCGGCATCCAATCAACTCCCTAAAAATAAATTAGTAAGTTACGAATTTGCTGGCGAACTGTCTTTGACTGGTGAATTACGACCTATATCTGGAGCTTTACCCTTTGCGTTAGGAACAAAAAACACCAATAAAACACTTATCCTACCTCTTGAAAATATTGAAGAGGCAGGACTTATTAGTCAGGTGCAATTAATACCTGCTCGTAATCTACTCGAGGTCTGTGGTCATCTGCTCGGAAAAAACAAACTGGATTATTGCGCAACGAAAATAATTGTACATCCACCAAACTATCAAGATTTAAAAGAAGTTAAAGGTCAACACCATGCCAAAAGAGCGCTCGAAATCGCTGCAGCCGGTCAACACAGTTTATTGTTAATTGGGCCACCTGGGGTTGGTAAAACATTATTAAGTCACTGCTTACCGGGAATATTACCCCCAATGACAGAGGACGAAGCTGTCGAATTAGCTGCCATACAATCGATTTCGGATATGACGCTATCGTTGCAAACTTGGAAGGTAAGACCATTTCGGGCGCCACATCATAGCGCTTCGAGTTATGCTTTAATTGGCGGCGGAAACCCACCCAAACCTGGTGAAATTTCGCTGGCACATCATGGTGTCCTTTTTTTAGATGAATTACCTGAATTTAAACGCCAAGCTCTAGAAGTCCTTCGCGAACCGTTAGAATCAGGAATTATTTCAATTGCACGCGCCTGCCATCAAGTACAATATCCTGCTAAATTTCAATTGATTGCGGCAATGAACCCTTGCCCCTGTGGGCACTTTGGAAATCGATTTGTTGATTGTATCTGCCCAACAGAAAGTATTAAACGATATCAGGCTAGGATATCAGGACCATTGCTAGATCGAATTGATATCCAGACAAATTTACAAACCATCGATCCGTTTGTGTTAACCAGAAAATCTCAAGAAAATGTCCCTGATAGTCGCACTATTTTAGAACGTGTTGTTACGGCTCGCAAACAACAAACAGAACGGGCTGGAAAAGTTAACGCATTATTAACGGGTCAAGAGGTCGAGCAATATTGTCACTTGAGTGAACAAGAAATAAATTTTTTCGAAACAGCCTGTAAAAAAATGAATTTTTCTGCAAGATCTTTTCATAAAATACTTAAAGTTGCACGAACTATTGCTGATTTAGAACAGGCAACTGCAATAGGGTGCCAACATTTGAAAGAAGCTTTTAGCTTTCGAGATTTGGATAGGATGAAAATAAACTAGTATAATATAGATAGGATTTATCAGGAGACTAAAAATGTCACGACTTATTGCAATCATTTTATTCCTTGCTGCTTTATTTGTTATCTATACCATTGCCACATATAACCGCTTAATTGCGATGATCGAAGCAATAAAAAATAACCAAAAGCAAATTGATATCCAATTAGATCGGCGCTTTAAGGTTTTTGAATCCTTAATTAATGTGGTCAAAAAATATATGGACTATGAGCAGACTACGTTAAAAGATGTGGTAGCTCTACGTAACCAAGCACAAGCAGCACATGCGCAGGGAAATGAAGAAGAACGAATCGCGGCTGAAAATAAAATTTCTCAAATTGCGAGCGGCTTAAATTTAGTTTTCGAACAATATCCAGATTTAAAAGCCAATCAAAACGTGCTGCAACTTCAAGAAGAAATTGTAAACACTGAAAATAAACTTGCTTATGCTAAGCAAGCTTTAAATGACAGCATTGAACAATATAATGCGAAAAAGAAATCATTCTTTGCATCGTGGGTAGTGAACTTGTTCAAAAACAAATTAGATTTTGATTTCCCATATTGGCAATTAGATCAAAAGACAGTAGCTGAGCAAGAAGCATATACTGTTAAGTTATAAGATTTAAGCTGATGAGCGATCTTAAAAATTTTCAGCAGTCAACTGGCGACTGGCGAAAGCAAATACGCACCAACACTCATCGTACGTATTTTGTTATCGTTTCATTTATTTTGATTTATGCGGGCTTAGGTTTAGTCGTCGATTTGTATTTGAATGCTCAACGTTATCCACACGCTAGTCTGTCACAAATCTTTTCTGCATTGATTCATTTTAAAATTTTTCCGACGGTGACTTTGATTTTGGCGGGCATTGCACTGATTGCTATTTGGGTGACATTTGTTTTTCACAATCGTTTAATGTTGCTCGGTACGCAATACCATGAAATCACTCCTACCACTGCACGAACGCCACAAGAAACACAGCTTTATAATGTCGTCGAAGAAATGAAGATCGCCTCTAATTTAGCCTACATGCCCAAGGTCTACGTGATTGATGCAGATTATATGAATGCTTTTGCAACAGGCTATAGTGAAAAATCGTCCATGGTCGCAATTACTAGCGGATTGATGACCAAACTTAATCGGGCCGAATTACAGGCAGTGATGGCGCACGAATTGAGTCACATTCGACATATGGACATTAAATTAACTTTAATGGCTGCTGTGTTATCTAACATTACACTCATTGTTATTGATTTGCTATTTCGAAGTGTCATTTGGGGTGGTCGTGACAGAGAAGAACGAAATGGTCGCAATAATCTGTTTTTGATTATTATGATTTTAAGAATAGTGTTACCGATAATTACTATTTTGCTCATTTTTTATTTGAGCCGCACTAGAGAGTATATGGCTGATGCTGGTTGTGTTGAATTAATGCGAGATAATCAGCCGCTTGCCTCGGCGCTTCTAAAAATCTCAAATGACCACGTTCAAAATGCCGATAAATACCAAGCGCAATACAATAGGACCCCTCATGAGTCGATTCGGCGCGAAGCTTATATTTACGATCCTAAGCAAGCTGGTATTAGCGTGGTTCAGTCATTGTCCGATCTTTTTTCTACGCACCCGAATATTAAGAGACGATTAGCTGCTTTAGGGTTTAAGTCCAAAGACTAATCTATCCAGTAAACCTCCTGAATAAATATTTTATCCCTTGAATAAAAAAGCAAAAGAATTGCGATTTGTTGAACAAGCTATTACTGCTTCCAAGGTTTTAAGGATAAAAACCAATATTCATTGCGCACACTTCCCTGCGACATATTAATTATTATCCTTACTTATGTCGGTGTCAGTACACTACCAGATCCAGAGAAAGTGAAAAAAGTGACAGGGGTTTGTTGCTTTCATCGTGCAAACCGTTAGATCTAAGCAAAGCTGGAAAGAAGCCAACCAAAAACATGATTTTTTTAAAGTGTGGGTCCAAAGGTGAGAATTGATATCTCAAATCGCATTCCTAAGCTAGCCAGCTCGCAACCCAATTACGACACACCGCCACTCACAAGCCGACCGTGATTGATAACCTGTTTTACCTTGCCTTTTAATAACCAGTTTTTGAACGGATTATTGTGTCCAAAAATATTTAGCTCTTCTTGCTGTAAGGTCCACTCTTCTTTGGGATCGAATATAACGATATTAGCCTTCGCGCCTACCGATAAATGACCGGCATCGATACCTAATATTTTGGCAGGATGATGAGTGATACAGGCAAGTGCCGCGCTGAGTGACAGATCGGCTTCTTCCACTAAACGAAGCACGAGTGGTAACAATACTGGCCAAGAAGCTATTCCCGGTTGCGCATCTTGGAAAGGAAGATCTTTTTTAACAGCAGAACGATAGACGTGGTCAGATGTGATGACTTGAATCATGCCATCTTTAATGCCATCACGAAGTACACGCAAATCCTCGCTTGACCGAAGTGGAGGTCTGACGTTCGTTAGGCCAGAATCGAGTTCAACATCCATATCAGTTAAGTAAAGGTGAGGAATGGCCACATCGCTAGTTACTTTCAGACCTTCTTGCATTGCACGCGCTAACAATGCTACAGATTTAGCGCTCGTAAGGTGTCGAAAATGAGCTGGTACCTCGGTTTCTTCTATCAATAATAATTCTTGAGCTAAAGCTAATGTCTCAGCAAGCGCCGGTATTCCAGAAATTCCTAAGCGTAAGCTGACTTCACCTTCGTGCATCATTCCTTGAGCGCCTAGAAAAGTATCTTCAGGATTGATATAGATCTTCGCACCTAACATGGCAGCGTAATCATAGCAACGGCGTTTCACCAATGTATTTACAATAGAGCGCTCACCATTGCTAAAACCTATGCAGCCAGCATTGGCAAGGAGCTGTAACTCTGATAGCCGGGTTCCTTCTAGATTTTCTGTCAGCGGTCCGATCAAACTAATATCGGCCATGCTCCCAAGATGTGGTTGCGACTTCGCGTAATATTCAATTTCTGGAATTTGCAAGGAACGATCATCGATGAAGGCACTGGTAGCAATATGGGTAATACCCGCTTGCAACGCTTGTTGTCGCTGCTGCCAAAACCGCTCACTAGAGCTCATTTGAGTCATCAATAAATCTGCATTGAGATCGACTAGTCCAGGACAAACGATCAAGTTGGTGGCATCGATGGTCACGTCAGGAGTAAAGTCCTCCAGCTTTTTTTGGATACCAAGTACCTTACCTGCTGCGACCGTTAAATCTCCGATTTGATCGATTTGGTTTGCAGGATCTACAATTCTACCGCCAAGTATCGCTATCTTTGTCATAGTGAAACCTCTGGATTAAGTAATCGAGTCATAATCGCCATCCGTACTGCCACGCCAAAAGTCACTTGCTTCAAGATGATCGAATTAGGTCCATCTGCAACACCACTTGAAATCTCAACGCCACGATTGATGGGACCAGGGTGCATTAAGATGACATCTTTTTTAGCCGCCTTTAGTTTTTGGGAATCGATTCCGTATAAATATCGAAACTCGGCTTCACTAGGTAAGTAAACACTCTTCATCCGTTCTTTTTGTAATCGCAACATTACTATGACATCGGCTTGATCAATACCATCTGCTAAAGAATGGTAAATCTTAACGCCTAATCGCACTAATTCTTTTGGCACGAGGGTTTTGGGTCCCACAACACAAATCTGCTGCGTTCCTAGGATAGACAGACCATGAATCAGAGATCTAGCGACTCGGGAATGCAAAATATCACCAACAATCGCTACTTTGAGTTTAGTAAAATCTTGCTTGTAGTGTTGGATGGCGAATAAATCGAGCAAGCCTTGTGAGGGATGTTCATGACAACCATCACCCGCATTAATAATAGAAGCAGGGGTCTTTAGATGTTTAGTCAAAAATTCAGCCGCACCACTTGAAGTATGTCGAATGATAAAGAGATCAGCTTCCATCGCACTTAAATTATCAACAGTGTCGAGTAGGCTTTCTCCTTTCTTTGTAGAAGAAGAGTCGACATTAAAGTTGATTACATCAGCCCCTAGCCGCTTGGCAGCTATTTCAAAACTGCTGCGGGTACGAGTGCTGTTCTCAAAGAAAAGATTGATGATTGTCTTTCCAAAAAGAATTTGACGATTATCAAGGCTCGTAGGATGTTGATGAAAATGTTTAGCAAGTTTCAAAATATCTAGAATTTCAGTTTTACTGAGTGATTCAAGATTTAGTAAGTGCCTCATTTTGTTACTCATCTTGTTGCTGCTGTCTCATCCATGATTCTAGAATTAATTTAGCCGCAAAACTATCCACTGAGATATTTTGCAGCGCTTTATAACCACCAAGCTCATAAAGCATCTGCTTAGCTTCAACTGTCGTCAGTCGTTCATCAACCTCATACACCTGTAAGCAGAACTTCGCTGCTAACTCTTTTGCGAATGCTTTGGCCTTGGCCGTAATCGGCTGAGTACTACCATCCATATTAAGCGGGATACCGACGACGAAAGCATTTGGGTGCCATTTTGACATTAAATTTGAAATCGCGTTCCAAATTGCAGGCGAATTGCTTAAATGTTCCACCGGTGTAGCCGTTTGCGTAATCATTTGGCCTACGGCAACACCAATTTTCTTCGTGCCAAAATCAAAAGCGATTAAGGTATGGTGTATCAACTAACCGTGTCCAACATCACCTGACAGACGATCAAAATCGACACCTACTAATAAACCAGACGCCTTCCAACGTTGCTGAAAGGGAAGCTGAAATAAGACACCTGGATCAACATCAGCCAAGATCCAAGCATTATCTGCAATTTCTTGTTCTAGTTGTCCTTCCTTCCAAGCAGAATAACCCAAACAAACCAAAATATTGTCGGGCTGCTTCTCGACAATATTCTGTAACACTTCTTTAGACGCAGAGACAGTAATTTTATGATTTTGATCGACAATATCTCCGGGGCAAAGTTCTGGATGGGTATGTATGATGAAACCTTGTTCAGCGGCGACTGGACCACCTAGCAAAACTTTATCTTTATCGAGCTCAGAATTTGTTAAGGGAATATTGAGATGCTGTAAAATTTCGCCTAAAGAAATATCAAGCGGTTTATTAATAATTAAACCCATAGCACCTTTATCATTATGTTCAAATAATAAGGTTACAGTTTGATGAAAGTAGGGATCATTGAGAGTTGGCATCGCGATTAAAAAGCGATTTTTAAAGCTTATCTCACTCATTATTGTGCTCTTCTCACTTTGGCTAGTTAATGGTATAAGTCTATACCATGAATTAGGTATTTCTGTAATAATTCTTACACTTTTTAATTCCCCCTTATGTAACGCAGGAGTATGGTTATGATGAATGATGTTGCCACTGATCGCTGTTGTATCGATTTATCTCCCGAAGAATTAATAAATAAAGCATTAGAACGCGGTGAAGGTGTTTTAAGTGCCGATGAAGCACTTACAGTGAACACGGGTAAAAGAACCGGCCGCTCTCCAAAAGACCGGTTTATCGTCAAAGACGCCATGACCGATGACACGGTTGATTGGAATCAAATTAACCAACCTTTTGAAAAAGTTCATTTTGATAGTCTTTGGGCTCGGGCTTCAGCAATGCTCGAAGGTAAGGAACATTTCATCTCTCATCTGCAAGTTGGCGCCGAGGCCCGCTATTCCCTTCCAGTCACAGTGATTTCAGAGTTGGCTTGGCACAATCTATTTGCAAGAAATTTATTCATTCGCGAAAAAATTAGTGGTCATGGCGAATCCCCATGGACCGTCTTAAGCGTCCCAAGCTTCATACCTGATCCAGCTCGTGATCATACTAAGGGCGATGCCGCTGTCATTTTGAACATGATTGATAAGCGAATTCTGATTTGTGGCACGCTTTACGCCGGCGAAATGAAAAAAGCCATGTTCTCAGTGTTGAACTATATCTTACCGGAATATGATGTATTACCTATGCACTGCGCCGCTAATGCCGGTGCCGACGGCGATGTAGCACTATTTTTCGGTTTATCTGGTACTGGCAAAACAACCCTGTCAGCAGATCCAGAACGTTTTCTCATTGGTGATGACGAACACGGTTGGAGCAAAGAGGGAATTTTTAACTTCGAAGGTGGTTGTTACGCTAAATGTATCAACCTATCTCAGGAAAATGAGCCTCTTATTTGGAATGCCATTCGCTACGGTACGGTATTAGAAAACGTCGTTTTGAATCCACAAACGGCTGAGCCAGACTATTCAGACAGCAAATTCACTCAAAATACTCGAGCAGCCTATCCTTTAGATTTCATTGAAAAGAGAATCAAAGAAAACAAAGCAGGAACTCCCAATGCGGTGATTTTCTTAACTTGTGATTTATTCGGGGTATTACCTCCCGTTTCCTTGTTAACTAAGGAACAAGCCGCTTACCACTTCTTAAGTGGTTATACCGCGCATGTCGGTAGTACTGAAGTTGGCAGTACTTCTGCTGTGGCACCGACATTCAGCACCTGTTTTGGAGCACCCTTTTTCCCAAGACCGGCACAGGTTTATGCGAATTTGTTAATGAAACGTATTGAAGAAACGGGGGCTCAGGTTTATCTGGTCAATACCGGCTGGACCGGTGGTGGCTACGGTAAAGGTGGCAAGCGATTCTCGATTCCAACAACTCGTGCCATTATTCGGGCAATACTCAATGGCAGTCTTAGAGGCGTAGCTACTGAGATTTTACCTGGATTTGAGCTCCATATACCTAAAGAAATTCCAGGTGTGGATCAAAACCTGTTGAACCCACAAAATACTTGGGCGGATAGCAACAGTTATCATGAAGAAAATAAGATCCTAATTAATTTGTTCCTTAACAATTTCAGAAAATTTAATGTTAGCGAAGAAATCGTAAACGCTGGCCCTAAAGAGTAGTGGTTTTTAAATGAATCAACCCACAATAGCCTTTATTGGCGCCGGTAACATGGCGGGAAGTTTAATTGGCGGGCTCATAGCCGATAACTATCCCGCCAATTCTATCTGGGCCACCAATCCCTTATCAGAGCGACTGGAATCTCTTAAGAAGACGTTTGGAATCAAAACGACACCCGATAATAAAGAAGCTGTGGTACAGGCTGATGTGATTGTGTTCGCGGTCAAACCAAGTGAATTAAAGAACGTAGCTTTAGAGCTCAACGATGTGTTCCTGCAAAGAAAGCCTTTAGTGATTTCTATTGTAACGGGTATCACCTGTCAAACGATGTCGCAATGGACAGAATGTCCTGATTTACCAATTGTCCGGGCTATGCCAAACACTCCTGCCTTGCTTCGTAGTGGTGTAACAGGATTATTTGCCAATCAGTTTGTTTCGGAAGAACAGCGCATTATTGCAGAATCCATCTTACGGGCGGTCGGTATAACCATGTGGTTCTCCAAAGAGGACGACTTGAATATTGTCACAGCGCTGTCGGGATCAGGACCTGCCTATTTCTTCTTGTTTATGGAATACATAAATGATTGGGCGACCAAAAAAGGCTTAACTCAAGATCAGGCGCAACTCTTGACGGTGAATACCGCACTTGGAGCTGCCCGTATGGCCCTTGAAAGCGACAAAGAAATTTCTGAGCTTCGTCGTCAAGTTACCTCGCCAGGAGGGACTACTGAGCAAGCTATAAAAGCTTTCGAACAAGGTAAGTTGGCAGATCTGGTTGATCAAGCCTTAAGTGCAGCTCATGATAAAGCAGTGCAGCTAGCACAGTCGATTAAGTGATCGAAACCTTCTGCAGTTAACAACCCTCCCTCTCCCCCTTGGGGGAGAGAGTTGGGGTGAGGGGGTATCGGGAAGCACCCTCACCCTAGCCCTCTCCCGCAAGCGGGAGAGGGAATAAAAATGTTAGAGAAAATAATATGCTAAGTATCATCCAAGCAATCTTGAGTTTTTTTATTTCGGTTAGTTTCAGCTTAATCATCTATATGGTTATTTTTCAATTTCTATTGGAAGTTGTTGGAACTGGCCATCATCATCCCATTCGCCAATATATTCTGCGTTATACCCAACCACTTCTAGACCCCATTCATCGCATCATTCCAAACTATCGAGAAGTGGATTTCGCGTTATTAGCAGTATTATTTTTATTAGAAAACCTAAAATTAATCTTGCTGTTTATTTTAGCTTGGCAAGTACCGAATCTGCTCCTAATGATGCTGTGGAGTATTTTCTTAATTATTAATAGCTTTCTTGATTTTTACTTCTTTGCAATCCTGTTTAGGGTCTTAATTAGCTGGATTTTACCAATTTATTCTAACCATCCTTCAACCCAGATTATCTATATATTGACCGAACCAGTCTTAAGACCCGTTAGAAAACGTTTGCCGCCATGGAAAGGTTTTGATTGGACACCTATAATTGTTATGATAGGGTTAAAAGTCATTTCTATGTTTACCACTTACTCACTGGTTTTACTTGGTGCGCCAAAGATGATTCTATAGTTGATTCAGGTAAACACTTGAAATTTGACTCAGGACCCATATATTATTGATAACTACACCCTTTTTTCATGTCTACTAATTTCACCCAGAGGAAGATTTAAATGTCAGAAAATACCTTAGCAATTACCGATAATAGTTTTGAAAAAGAAGTTTTAAAATCGGATATTCCTGTCTTGGTAGATTTCTGGGCTGAATGGTGTGGTCCCTGCAAAATGATTGGGCCGATTCTTGAAGAAGTGGCAAAAGAGCGAAAGGGACAATTAGTCATCGCTAAGATCAATATTGATGAAAATGCCGAAGCGCCTGTTAAATATAATGTTTTAGGTATACCAACTCTTATCCTCTTCAAACAAGGCACAGTCGCAGCAACAAAAGTCGGCGCTTTAACAAAATCGCAACTTTCTGCTTTTCTTGATGAACACCTCTAATAAAAACCGCAGGTTGAAAATAGGTTAGAAAGGTTTTAGAATGCACTGGCTTCAGTTTGTTACCTTTCATAAGTTCCCGTTATTTATGGTTTCTTCCAGAGCAATTACCTCTGCGTAAGGTCTTAATTTAATCCAACCGAAAAGAATCTACTATGTCTATGCATATAAATGAATTAAAGAAAAAGTCTGCCTCTGAACTCATGGGTATGATTAAGGAGATGAATATCGAAAATATGGCTCGAGCTACGAATTCGGCCATGATTGTCGGTATTATGACTGAATATGCCAAACGTAATATGGAAGTTTATGGCGACGGCGTACTCGAAATCCTAACTGATGGTTATGGTTTCTTACGATCCCCCGAAAGCTCCTTCATGCCCGCCCCCGATGATATTTATGTTTCTCCAAGTCAAATCCGTAAATTTGGACTTCGAACTGGTGATATGGTTTCTGGCAAAATTCGACCACCTAAAGAAGGTGAACGTTACTTTGCTTTGTTACAAGTAAAAGACATTAATTTTGACACCCCAGATAAAGCAAAAGATAAAATACTCTTTGAAAATCTTACGCCGCTCTTTCCGAATGAACGTATCGTTATGCAACGCGGCAATGGCAGCACCGAAGATATTACTGCCCGAGTTATCGACTTAGTTTCACCAATCGGTAAAGGTCAGCGCGGTCTCATCGTATCTCCTCCTAAAGCGGGTAAGACGATGATGCTCCAAAATATTGCTCAAGCAATTACGATGAATCATCCAGAATGTTATCTCATCGTTTTACTGATTGACGAACGCCCTGAAGAAGTCACCGAGATGGAAAGGTCAGTTAAAGGCGAAGTTATTGCAAGTACCTTCGACGAACCTGCTACGCGCCATGTACAAGTTTCGGAGATGGTGATCGAAAAAGCTAAGCGCTTAGTTGAACATAAACATGATGTTGTCATTTTATTAGACTCTATTACCCGTTTAGCAAGAGCTTACAACACAGTTATTCCTGCATCAGGTAAAGTATTAACTGGTGGTGTTGATGCTAACGCCTTACAACGTCCGAAACGTTTCTTTGGTGCTGCGCGTAATGTCGAAGGTGGTGGTAGCTTAACTATCATTGCAACGGCATTAGTAGACACCGGCTCTAAGATGGATGACGTTATTTATGAAGAGTTCAAAGGTACCGGTAATATGGAACTCCATCTTTCAAGAGAAATTGCAGAGAAACGAGTATTTCCTGCTATTGATATCAATCGTTCTGGCACCAGACGTGAAGAATTAATTACCAAACCAGATGAATTACAAAAAATGTGGATCTTAAGAAAGATTCTGCATTCTATGGATAAGATTGCTGCCATTGAATTCCTCATTGATAGATTGAAAGTTCGCAAAACGAATGAAGAATTTTTTGATGACATGAAACGTCAAGGTGGTGGTGGTAACTCCTAAAATCATCCCCTACGGGTATACTGATGCCATATCAAGACTTACGAGATTTCTTATCGCAATTAGCTGCAAAAGATGATTTAAAACGTATTAATCTTGAAATTGATCCTCGCCTTGAAATTACCGAGATTAGTGACCGCGTCCTCCGCACAGGAGGACCTGCACTTTTATTTGAAAATCCCAAAGGATATAAATTCCCCGTTTTGACCAATCTTTTTGGCACCGTAGAACGTGTTGCGTTTGCAATGGGCCAATCCAATGCGCAAGATCTTCGCGA
The DNA here is from genome assembly GCA_002429595.1 of Coxiellaceae bacterium UBA6002. Classification (GTDB taxonomy): domain Bacteria; phylum Pseudomonadota; class Gammaproteobacteria; order UBA6002; family UBA6002; genus UBA6002. The sequence goes on along the minus strand of DJAM01000086.1, from coordinate 25,131 downwards.
ACTTGGCAAATTGCTAGCATTTTTAAAAGAGCCCGAACCTCCGCGTGGCTTTAAAGATACGTTGCAAAAACTACCTTTATTCAAACAAATCTTGACGATGCACCCTAAAATTCAGAAAAAAGGTTTGTGTCAGCAAAATATTTTGAAAGGCAACGATGTCGATTTGAACGCGCTTCCGATACAAACTTGTTGGCCAGAAGATGCAAGTCCACTCATCACTTGGGGGCTTGTAGTCACAAAAGGTCCACACCAAGCTCGACAAAATTTAGGTATTTATCGACAACAAGTGATCGGTAAAAATAAATTATTGATGCGTTGGCTAGCGCATCGTGGCGGCGCCTTAGATTTTCAGCAATGGCAAAAAACTCATCCTGGACAACGATTTCCTGTCGCAGTCGTGATTGGAGCAGATCCTGCCACAATGCTCGCCGCTGTCACTCCGGTTCCTGATAATCTATCTGAATATAGTTTTGCTGGTTTATTACGAGGTGCAAAATCTGAATTAGTCGCAACAACGTTGCATGAAGATTTACTCGTACCAGCGCAAGCTGAAATTGTTTTAGAAGGCTATATTGAACCGGAGGAAGTCGCTGACGAAGGTCCTTTCGGTGATCATACCGGTTATTATAATGAAGTTGAAAAATTTCCAGTATTTACGGTTGAATGTGTGACTTTTCGTGATAATCCAATTTATCAAAGTACCCATACAGGACGCCCACCTGATGAACCTGCAATCTTGGGATTGGCATTAAACGAGTTGTTTATTCCATTATTACAAAAACAATTTCCTGAGATTACTGATTTTTATTTACCTCCTGAAGGATGCTCATATCGCTTTGCTGTCGTTGCGATACGCAAACAATATTTAGGACATGCGAAACGAGTAATGTTTGGAATTTGGTCGTTCCTAAAACAGTTTATGTATACCAAGTTTATTATCGTTGTTGATGAAGACGTTGACGCGCGCAATTGGCAAGACGTCATTTGGGCCATGGCCACTCGCATGGATCCGGCACGTGATACTGTCATGGTCGAAAACACTCCAATAGATTATTTAGATTTTGCGTCTCCCATCTCAGGACTAGGTTCAAAAATGGGCTTTGATGCAACCAATAAATGGCCCGGAGAAACTAATCGCGAATGGGGACAGCCCATTAAAATGTGTCCTATTGTTACCGATAAAATTGATACTATCTGGCAAAATTTATTCCCTTAATTGAGTAATCATTTTGAGTCACACTTATCATTACCAAATTGCTAAGAAGCACTACTTAACTCCAAAACATTTGCAATTACTCATTACGCCACAAGAAACAATAATGCCGTACGAAGCGGGCCAGTATTTAGAGCTGCGCTATCCGTCCGGAGATTTTTTTCCTTTCTCAATTGCAAACGCTCCACAAGTCGATGGTCTTATTGAGTTGCATATTAAACTTTCTTCCAACGATACCAACACCCTAGAATTTATTGATCAAATAGACATGGGCTCTTCTATCCTTCTTCGAGGACCCTACGGAGACAGTCGTTATCAACCCCAACAAAATCCTCTAATATTATTAGCAGCAGGCACTGGTTTTTCCCCCGCAAAAGCGATTATCGAAAAAATCATCCAAACAGATGCCACCCGCGAATGCCATCTATATTGGTCTGTAAAATTAGCAACTGATTTTTATTCGGATTTGCCCAAGCACTGGAGCAAAACACTAGAAAAGTTTTTCTTCTCTCCAATTTTGACCCAAGAAACAAATGGTTTGAAAACGACAATATTAGAAAAAGTGTTACAAGATTTTGAAAACTTTCGCGACCATCAAGTTTATGTTTTTGGCCCAGAACAACTTGCAATTGCAACTCTGCAGAAATTGCATGCTCGCGGTTTATCAGTGGCTAATTTTTTTAGTGATATGCTGAGTCGTGAGCAGGTAAGAGAGATGCTTGGCTAGGCGCTTTTTTATGAAAAAATTACCCACACTAAAACCTGGCGATTCTGTAGAAATTATTGCGCCGGCTTCACGATTTTCGAATTCACGAATAGAAGGGTTAAAAGAATTACTTAGTTCTTGGCAACTAAATTACATCATTGCAGATGACATTCTAGGTGATGATTTGCTCTGTGCAAATTCTGATGATATTCGATTTAAAAATCTACAACATGCTTTATTAAATCCCATTGTCAAAGCTATCACTTGTGTGAGTGGTGGCTATGGCTCTATCCGCTTGATTCCTAAGTTGGCAAAAATTATGCCACCGGAACAATCTAAGATTTTTATTGGGATGAGCGACACTATTCCTTTGCAACTTTATCTACAGCAAAAATGGCAATGGCCGACCATTCATGGTGCGGCGATTTCTGAGAAGTTTTCAGCCGAATCGCTGGCTTCACTAAAGTCTATTTTATTTGGTGAATTTTCCGAGTTTGAACTTTCAGGAGTACCTCTTAATAAATTTGCCGAGATTGATTCTGTTATTGATACCAGTGTTATAGGTGGCAATATGTCTATGATCCAAGCAAGTCTGGGTACTGATTGGCAAATTAACGCTGATGACAAGGTTATTCTTTTAGAAGAAACTGGTGAACGCGGCTATCGTATTGATCGAATGTTAGAGCATTTTTCTCAAGCAAATATATTTAAGAATGCGATAGCAATTTTATTTGGTGATTTTATTAATGGCAATGAGCCTAATGGTACTCCCCTTATTAAACCAGTTATACAACGATTTGCAGAACAGTGCCCTATTCCAGTGATCCATGTAGAAGGGATCGGGCATGGTTTTACTAATTTTGCAGTTCCGTTGGGAACACCTACAAAGCTGTATCTCGGCAATAAAATTCAATTATTATGTACTAGATAAATTCATGGACGTCCATAGGCGGTTATCATAAAACAATTTGGTAAATTACTTATGTCTTCTAATTTACAAAATTCAGTATTTCATGATGTTAATTTAGTAAGGTATAGGCTTGCTAAAAGTTACTCAAACGATTCCTCTTTCAATTGGTTATTTCTACCTGGAGGACCGGGTGCCGACTCTAGTTGCTTCCAGAATTTAATTGAGCAGCTTGATGTCCCCGGAAAATTCTGGCTCATAGACTTTCCAGGCAATGGCGACAATATGCCTCATGGCAATGAGGCCACTTATGATTTCAACTCATGGCAAGATCTTCTTATTCCCGCTATCAAACAATTTGAAAATCCAATACTAGTTGGACATTCTTTCGGCGGCATGTTGCCCTTATTGCTACCAGAATTAGAAAACATTTTAAGTGGTTTTATCATATTAAACGCGGCCCCAAAGTTATGGCTTAGTGAAGCTCAAGATCTTTTAAAAACTCATAATATTGTAACGTTTTCAGAACCCGGAAAACGTTTTAGAGGAAATCCAACCCTAGAAGCATTTCGAGCAGCATTATTAGCTAATGCACATTGTCATTTTCCTGCGAATAGTATTGAAGCAGGAAGAAAGATGTTTGAACAATTACCCTTTAATTACCAAGCTATGCTTTGGTGGCTTGAAAAAGCTCCCGCTATAAATTTCGATGCAACGTGGATTCCGCAAAGTGTTCCAACCTTAGTTATGAGTGGCAGTCACGATTATATTGTTCCAAGTATCATGTTTGAGCAGGACCCCCGTTTTCATAGGGGTAATATTGAAATTAATACTATTCCAAATGCTGGGCACTTTGTTTGGTTTGATAACATGGCACTAGTTAAGAAAACTTTCAATTCTTTCATTAGAACCAAGTAGTTGGCTATCTTACCTGGACACTATAAGCCTAATAACAAGAGGTTGACTATACCCAAATTAGGTAGTAATCTACCCAATATGGGTAATAAAAAACTTAACTTATCAGACGCACTTTTTTCGAAAGTACGGCAAAAAGTACTAGGTATTCTATTTAGAGAAACAAACGTATCTTTTAGCATTAACGAAATTATACGCTTAGCAAAGTCGGGATCAGGCGCAGTGCAACGCGAAATTGAAAAATTAAGCCAAGCTGAGATAGTTACAGTTAAAATCATTAAAAATAAAAAGTTATACAGAGCAAATCCCAATTCACCAATATATTCTGAGTTAAAGAGTATTGTTCTAAAGACATTTGGCCTTGCGGATATTCTTAGAGAAACAATTGTCCCATTGAAAAGCCTGATTGATGTTGCTTTTATTTATGGATCTTTTGCAAAGCACGAAGATACTGCAAAAAGCGATATTGACTTGATGTTTATCGGCGATAATCTAAGTTACCGTGATTGCTTTGAAATTTTAGCTAAAGCAGAAGAACAGGTAGAAAGAAAAATTAATCCGACTATCTATACGCTATCCGAATGGAAAATAAAAAGAAAAAACGACAACAACTTTATTAAAAAAGTAATTGAATATCCAAAAATCTTTCTAATTGGAACAGAAGAACAATTAAATGAGCTTAGCTAATTTAGTTAAAACAGGACAAATAAAAGAAGAAACTTTCGATAGAAAATAATTTTTGGGTTTGGTCAATTCAGGACAATTTCGTTTAAAAGATGCAAATAACACCTCACTATTTCCTAATAGTCGGTTTGATCTTGCGTATAATGCGGTCCATTGTTTGGCACTAGCCGCACTTAGATGGCATGGTTATAGAGCAAGCAATCGATATATTGTTTTTCAAGCACTACCGTACACGACAAGTCTAGGTCCTGAAGTATGGCGCGTACTTGATAAAGCTCATATAGTGAGAAACGCTTCTGAATATGAGGGTAACGTTGAAATCGACAACCTATTATTGATTGCTCTACTTGAAGCAGCGAGTAAAGTATTGGATAGATTAGAAATCTTAGTCAAACAACTTCCTGCTTGAAAGCAATAGTTATATCTGACATTTATGCAATTGAAATACAATTTAAATAAAGGAACAGTAACAGTGAAGCAAAGGCGTTTATCTAAAAATGGCCCTAACGTTTCGGCGCTTGGTTTAGGTTGCATGGGCATGTCAATAGGCTATGGTCCCGGTAATGATGCTGAATCTATTAACACCATTCACCGTGCTATTGATCTGGGCGTCACCTTGATTGATTCCGCAGGTATGTATGGCTGGGGACATAATGAAGAGTTGATTGGCAAAGCGATTAAGGGGCATCGGCACAAGTTAGTTTTAGCAACCAAAATGGGATTTGCTAAAGGCACGCAAAGCGATGAAGATCTAGATTTTTATTTAGATGGTTCAGCTGACCATATCAAAACAGCTTGCGATGCAAGCTTAAGGCGGCTAAATGTAGATGTGATCGATCTTTATTATCTGCATCGTGTTGACCCAAAAACACCTATTGAAGAGTCAATTGAAGCGATGGCGCAACTAGTAAAAGCTGGCAAAATTCGTTACATCGGCATCTCCGAGGTTAAACCCGCCACAATTCGACGAGCGGCGAAAGTACATCCAATTACTGCAGTGCAAACCGAATATTCATTATGGGAGCGTTATCCTGAGACTGAAATTTTACCTACGTGCGAGGAATTAGGAATCGGATTTGTTCCTTACAGTCCATTAGGTCGTGGCTTTTTAACAGGAACTGTAACGACTGCCGCACTCCATGCAGAAGACTTCCGAAACATTTTACCGAGATTTTTGGGAGAAAATTTCGTCGCTAATCAAGAGCTTCTTATTAAATTTAAAAATATGGCCCATGAGAAAAATTGCAGTATGGCGCAATTAGCTTTGGCCTGGCTATTAGCACAAAACGAAAATATAGTGCCAATCCCGGGCACCAAGAAAGTGCAATATCTCGAAGAAAATTTAGGTGCGCTGGATATCCAATTATCTGAGGAAGAACTTCAACGACTGAACAGTTTATTTCCACTCAATGCTGCTAAAGGAGAAAAATATCCAGAAGCTTTTGAGTGTGAAGCTTAGAATATCAATAAGCCATATTTACTAAATATGACGATTTTAAGCTGTCACTTTGGAATCGTCAGAAAAATTCTGGATACGATAATACCTGTCGTCCGCAACTTGTCCGGCATTGTTGCATAAATGTAAAAATCCCACTTTTTGTTCTCTCCAACTTGCGGTATTTTCTGTTATTCCCAAACAGGCATATAGGTGTCAACTTAAAAAATAATAACGGACAACGATTTTTGAGGTTTGGAATAGCTTTATCACCTGATTGCAGGGTGATGTTTTACTCGTCCTTAAGTTGACGCCTATTCGCGCAAGCGAGAATGACAAGACACCCAAGCCATAAAACGACGACAATAAAAAAACTCTAGTTTTTACTTTTTTCCTCATGATTAATTAACCATTTTTTTCGAGTCAGACCGCCTGCATAACCTCCTAACTCACCGTTAATGGCGATCACGCGGTGACAAGGAATCACAATAGCAAATGAATTGGCACCATTAGCTGATGCGACTGCTCGAATTGCGGTTGGCTTTGCGATTGCTTTAGCAAGCGCTGTGTATGATCTTGTCTCTCCATAGGGAATTTCTTTTAGTTTTTTCCAAACACTTTTTTGGAAAGTTGAGCCCAATAAGTAGAGGGGAGTTTCAAATTTTTTTAATTTGCCTTCAAAATATAATTTCAGCTCCCGCTCAATTGAATGAATCGCAGCTGTAGCTCCTGGAATAATCACAGAGTTTGTTCTGGAACGTAGACGTTCAACTTCGCGCTCTAAACCACGACGATCTACAAACTCGAGAAGGTACAAAGCTTCATCGTTGCCTATGGCAAGCATCGGTCCTAGTACGGTATCAAGCCAAGTTGCTTTTAACACATTGTGATGTTTGGATTTGCTGGGTGTTGCGCCCATGATTTTTGAAAAGGCATCTCTAAAACCACTGCCAGACTCATAACCCGCTGCTAGTTGAGTATCAATGACTGTTTTTCCTGCTCTAATTTGTTTCATTGCTAAACCCATACGACGTGCCCGCGCATATTCAACAAAAGTCATACCAAAGCGTTTTTTAAATTGTCGGCGTACCGTAGAGGCATCAGCCGCAATATCTTTAAAATCTTTCTCCTTCCATCTTTTTTCAGGATTGGCTTCAACTGCATTGACGAGTGTCTGAATTAACTTAGAAACTTGACTAGGGTGCGATAATGGTTGGCAACGCTTGCAAGGACGAAATGAAGCTAGAAGTGCTTGCTGTGCAGTTTCAAAGAATTCACAATGCTCGAACTTAGGCTTTCGTGCGGAACAAGTTGGACGACAAAACACCCCCGTTGTTTTCACGCCCACGTAAAACACGTTTTCATATTCGCTATTTTTATCAAGCATCGCTTGATAAAACGCTTTTTTATCTTTTGCTGTAATCATTGGTAATTTCACTTATAAACTCACTTGAGTTTTAATTATAGTGAATTTATAAAACGCCCGACGCCGAAAATCAGGCAATGATTTTCCAGCGAATCGGGGCTTGTCATTCCCGCGAAGGCGAGAATCCACTCTTTCAGCTGCTTCTGAGATGGATTTCCGCCTTCGCGGGAATGACAGTTTTTAGTTAGCCAACATCGTTTTTATCGTAATTGGCATAAACTTTAATAGCCTTCATTTCGGGATTCATGATCATTACTTCTGCGGCTAATAAACCTCTATTAATTTTATAATAGAGCACGACACTTTGTGGTGAAGTGAACACATCCAGTAATTGAAAATGTAAGGTAGAAAATTTTTGAAGTTGACGCGAAAAATAATCTCTTAGATTGTCTGTGCCAGAAACTACACCTTTAGGATCACCTAGAACTTTTTGAACAACCGGCGAACAAAATTCTATTGCATCATCATAATGCTCCATGATGAGATCCACGTCATGTTTATTCCAGGCATCTAACCACTCATGAGCAAATTTCCAAGCTTTATCTCTATCGATCACTTTTTGTACTACTAGTTCTCTAAATCCAGTCTTTAAATCCTTTGCGATAATAATGTAACGCTCGTTCATTCTCACCAAGCTGCTCGTAAACATAACCTAATGCGAGATAATTTTGAGATGTGGGATTAAGCTTTTGACTCGCTTCGAAGTAATCCTTTGCTTGACCCCATAATCGATTTCGAAGACACAGCATGCCCATTGCACTTAAGGAACCAGGATCTTCTGCATGGTCTTTTAACCACTTTTCTCCTAAAGCTAATTGTTTAGCGGGAGTTTTTGACTTCAAGGTGACATAGTAGGCCATCACTTCTCTACTGTAATGATGCTTTAACTCTTTGCGTATTAACTCTTCTGCTTCACTGCTTCTGTTCCAACGTTGCAAATGATCTGCATAGGCAATCAAGATAGCGGGATCATGTCTAAGATATCTGGGCAATTTATTCCACAATGACTGAACTTCTGAAAAATCTGAAAAGAATCGATCTTGAAAGCAATGTAAATAAGTGACTTTTTCTAATTCTTGGTAAACGTCTTCTGGAAATATTTTTGATTTTTTTATTTCTGGAAGTAACGGTTGTAAATGCAAATAGTCATCCAGCAACAAATAAGTCTCAGTTAGAAGCTTGAGAAGGTAACTTTCACTTGATTTTTGTTCGCGAAGTTTATTCAAAATCACTAATGCTTGTTCTGGTTGATTGTGGTTCAAAAAAAACTCGGCTTGCAGGACATCAACAACAAAGCGATTTTTTGGATCAACGCCTTGCGCTCTCAAAAGATAACTATTTCGTTTCTCCTGTTCAAAGTTGGAGTCTGCAGCTTCTGCAGCAAGCAAATAATTAACAAACGCCAAGGGTTTTCTTTTAGCTCCCTTTAAAAAATTTTTTTCTGCCTTCTTCCATTTTCCAAGAATCAGATTGATATAACCTTTGTTTAAGCGCTCAATCGATTTATTTAATCTACGCTTGTTGAACCAGCGCTCTAAGCGCTTTGGTAAAATCGCAGTTTGCTTGAGCAGATTGAGTAAAAAATGAAACAAGAAAAAAAGTAAGAACAATACTAATAAAAAAAACCAAACAGTAGACTCAATTAACCAGTGCTGATATGCCAACAACATATAACCTGGATGTTGATAAATTTTTATTCCTAACCAAACTGACGCCAGAATGATTAGAAAGTAAAGAATAATTTTCTTCATACTGATAGTGCCCTAGGAAATGCTGTGCCAGTTGCTGGCAAGGGTAAAGCTGGACCACTTGCCGGTATAGATGGATTAGTTGGAACATTAGTTTGTTGACCACCACTAGGCACTTGTGAGGGTTGTGTTGTAGGCGCTGGTACTGCTGGTGCCAAAGGCTTCGGAGCCTGTTGTTGTTCTTCCGGTTTCGGTGTCGCAATACTTTGAGAATTGCTATCAATATACTGTTGCAATTGCGCAATAATATTTGTCACGTCAGGTAGATTCGGTTTGATGTTTTGTTGCTGCAGTTCATTAATCATATTAATGATGCTAGCTCCTGTGGGGTTCATGGCATAATAACGCTGCAAATCTTTCTTAGCATTACTTAGCGCACTTTGATATAGATCTGGCTCCTGGTGGAGAACGGCCCATTGCGCTTGAGACAACTGCAAGCGAATCGTTTCAATTAAATAAAGTTGTTGCTCGGCCGACGGCAATGGTTTCAACGGTTCAGTAGTTCGTCGAATTGAAATAATTCCTCGTAAACTTTCTAAGGTAGACCACAATCTTTCTTGCCAGGTAGTTTTCTTGGGTTTGGTCGGAGCGACTTTCGTTTGAGTACTTAATACCGGCAAAGCAGATAAACCAGCAACTTGATCGCTGAGCGCTGAAATTCTCATCGCAATACCCGCCACATCTACTTTTGGCATTGTATTTAAACTGACAATCGCATTATTAAGTTCTTGGCGAAGTGTATTTAGACTAGCGTCGTTGAGTCCTTGCAACTTTTGGTCAGCTAGTATGAGCTCTTTTAAACCTAGCTCATAATTACGATCAAACAAAAGGCTATATTGACTACTGATCACTAAATGCTTTGCTTCTTCAGCCAGAAAAATACTTCGTCTTTTGCTTTCTTCACCTGTCGTTGCCACGAGATTATTAATAAGTGATTGTTGTTGCTCGCTGCGAGCAGTGAGTTTTTGTAAAGATTTTTCAAGCTCAAGATGAAATGATTTATTTTGGGACAGCAGGTTAGCTTGGGTTTTTTTGTGTAATTGCCAAAAGAAGAACTGAAAGGGTAAGGCAGTTACTGCGATCAATAAAGCAAGCGTGGCAAGCATGACAATCCCGGTTCCATTCCGCTTGTAACTTTTAACTGGAGATTCATCCTTATTAACGTTTAATTCTGGCTCATGTTCCTGCATATAACTTTCCTTAAGCAGTCTTTTTAAGATGTATACCCGTAGCGGGTGATTTCTAAGCGTTAGGGTTGACAGCTTGCGAGAGATTTGGCTTTTTTTCATCACAAAAAAGCACAGGAATACCTACTGTCTTTCGAGCATTTTTTGTGATGAAAAAAAGTCAAGACCGAAGTAAGATGTCGACCCCAACGCTTAGAAATCACCCGCTACGGGTATAGAATACCATTTTATTAGGCACTCTAAAATAGCATCATCTGTCGCATTATTAGCTTCCAATAATAGCTCTGACTTGAACCCTAGCTCTTGCGCTAATACCTTCATACGTTGACTAATCACCAGTACTCTGCACTCAAATAACCAAATTTCAAAATTAAAGTTGGTCATTATGGCTACTAAATTCCTTAATCCCTCACCACTGGTAGTCACTATGACTGGATTAGTGATTTTAGTTAATGCCTGTGCCGCCTCCTGACTTATAGCAGGCAGTTCTCGGCGATATACTCGCCACTTAACAACCTTGGCACCCTTGACTCTTAAAGTCTGGCCTAAAAGCTCTCGGCCACCCTCTCCCGTCACAATCAAAATCTGTTTACCCTTGACGTCTGCAAAAACTGGCAATTCTAATAAATGCTCGCTATCAAATTTTGCTATGGGGATGTCTGATACGAAAACACCCTGTTGCAGTAACGTTGCAGCAGTGCTAGGACCAATGGCCAATACTTTGGGACCTTTTATCTGCGATAAGATCTTTGTGATCGCCAACACCGCATTGCGACTCGTAAAGATAATCAGATCATAATCATTGATTTTGCGATCTCGAACTTCATCTGCATTGATCGTGAACGGACAAATTTTAATCGTTGGAAAGAGTATTGCTTGGCCTTCTGACAAAATTATTTTTTCTTTAAGATTTGAAGAGGAGGCTTCTGGCCGAGTAATAATTACATTTAGATGACGAAGCACATCAGACATTAGTATTCTCAATCACAAAATAATCTCTACCAACCTGATAATTACGCTTGGTAAGCGGATTACTCGTACAATTTGCAGCATACTTAAAATCGATAAAACGATACGGTAAATGTTCATCTCTACCTGTCGGAATGCCTAATCGAGTTGTCTGAATTATTTTTTCTGGACTGTAACCCGTGTCATCAATACGAACTCTATCCGGTAGAAAATCTTTTTGATTCCATTCCGGAACTTTCAACCCTAACGATCGGCACAATAAAGTTTGGCCGGCACAGAGCTGATTAATTTTCCGGGGATTTTGATTTTTATGAGGATTTAATTCTTGCATAACAGCAACCATCTCATCATTTACGTCGACCAAATAAGGGTATCCTGATTTAAGCAAAACAGCATTACCTTCACCTAGACAAGAGACATTTAAGGAATCACCACCGTGCGCGTAATACATATAAATCGTACCAGGATCCATGAAAAGCGCTTTGCGTTTTTCTGTAAACCCTAGAGATGAGTGACTACCTTTTTCTGATAGATAGTAAGCTTCTGTTTCAATAATTAACGCCGACAACCAAATCCCTCGAACATAGTGACGGAGTACTTTGCCAAGCAAATCTTTTGCAACTGTCTGTGGGTCTCGTGCAAAAAAAGATTCAGTTAACATTCACTTATCACTCAAATTATCCGACTGAACTTTGGCAAGTAATTCCAGAGCACCTTGAGCGATTAAATCGTCGGCCGCCTCAAAACCTATTTCTTCAGCAAATTCATGTGGACCAATCTTTTCGGTTCGAATAATCGTTTGACCGTTAATATCTGAAACCAACGCTTTTAGTTTGAGTTGTTCTTGATCAGTTTGAGCATGCGCGGCGATAGGAAATTGACAACTAGCACCTAGTTGTCCGGTAACTGCTCGTTCCGCTAAAACTTCTTGACGTGTGATATAGTGATCCAAAAAATTGACCAGCGCAAAATGCTGATGGTCATTATGACGACCTTCAATGCCAATTGCACCTTGACCTGCAGCCGGCAAAATTTGGTCAATGCTAAAGTACTCTGTGATTCTATGAGTGAGCTCTAATCTTTTCAAACCAGCAGCTGCTAAAATTATCGCATCGAATTCGCCTTCGTCCAGTTTTTCAAGCCTAGTTCCTACATTGCCGCGTAGTGGCAAAATTTTCAAATCGGGACGCAACGCTAACACTTGCGCCGATCGACGTAAGCTAGATGTGCCAACGATGGATCCTGATGGTAATGCCGATAGTGATTTATGATTGTTACAAATCAATACGTCACGTGGATCACCACGTTTACAAACTGCAGTGACAATCAAACCATTTGGTAGCTCTGCTGGTAAATCTTTAATAGAGTGAACGGCGATATCGGCTTGGTGTTCTAAGATTGCTTTTTCAAGTTCTTTTACAAAAAGCGCTTTACCACCGATTTTATTGAGTGGTGTTGCTAACAACTTATCTGCCTTGGTTAGTAGCGCAAGGAGTTCAACTTCAACGTGTGGAAATTGATTAACAATACAGTCTCGAACGTAATTTGTTTGCCACATCGCTAATGGACTTCTGCGAGTTGCAATTCGTATTGAGATTGTCATGCTTGTTTTTCATCTAACTTTACTAGCAAACCATCTTTTTGCTGCCAGCGTTCGTTAACCCAGGATTGAAATTGTTTTCGGTATTTTGAATTATTGTAATAGTCACCGTAATGCTCTTCATGTAAGGGAAGTACTTCATAATAAACTGTGACCTTTTTAATCTTACCGCAAAGCAAGTTCCAAAAAGAGGGATCTTTATAATCGTATCTAATTGTGACATCGATGACTTCAGTAATGTAATCTTTTAATTCAGTGATTACAAATGCCAATCCTCCCGCCTTGGGACGAAGTAAATTTTCGTATGGCGAAGACCGATCTTGCTGCTTCTCTTTAGTAAACCGTGTACCTTCTAAAAAATTAATAACAGTCGTTGGCCTTATTTTAAATTTAGCACAAGCTAATTTCGTTGTTTCAATATCTTTATTGCGCAAGTCTGGATTTTTTCTTAGCTCTGCTTTACTCGGACGTTTCATAAAAGGGAAATCTAACATCCAACAAGCGATACCTCCGAATGGTAGACTCCATAGCAATTCTTGTTTCATAAAAAATTTCAACATCGGAATTTTGCGATTGAATATTTCTTGCAGGATTAAAATATCAACCCAGGACTGATGATTTGCAAAAACGAAGTACCAATGATTGGGTTGCAATTGCCCTTGTGAATGCACTTCAAAATGAATATTTGAAGCCAGCTTCACAATGGCAGTATTTATATCTATCCATAGCGAAACCAAATGATACTGACCCGTTTCTAGAGAATGCTTTAAACTTTTAAACGGCAATACTAATTTCAAAACACCCAGCACAACAATTAAAGTGGCAACAATAAGGATGTTAATTAAAAAAAGAATTGCTGTGATAACACCCACTAAAGGTCCTGGTAAAAATGAAAGCATCAATACCTCATCTACATATAAAAGAAATTAAGAAAATAACAGTTACGTTTTAATTGGGTTGTGTTAGCGGATTTGGTTTGCCCTTAAAAAAATCTAAGCTGTTATATATTTGCTGCATATTAACAGATTGCGTTTTAACGACAAAAGGACAATCAAGCACATTCGTAGAATGACAATTGCGATAACCGCCTAAATCATTACCCCAAAGTGCACCTGTTGGTCCTTGGGATAGAGCGTCATTTTGGATCGTTATCGGAAATGACATTGCTAGGTTCCCTTTATAGATACAGACCATTTTTCCAACATTAATTCCTACCCACTGCGCTCCAATAAAGGTGACAATCGAATTGTCAAAGGATTCAGAATAGCTTTTCCAATTGCCTGTTGCTGTACCCCAAAAAAGACCATTTTTAATTAACTGATCTGGTGTCGGGCAATACAATGTTTGAATTAATGATTGAGTACCATCAGGATTATTGACTAACTGTCCACCAGTAGTACTCCCATTTGTTATTGCGGGAGTTGGTTGCGTTGCTGTAGTCTGGGGCGGTGTTGTACTGGTGCCATTGGCAGTAGTAGTTGGGGCACTTGGCGCTGTGGTCATCGCTCCCGTTGCTGAGGGCGAGTTGCCATAATTAATTCCGGAGTTATTCTGAGCTAACCCTGAATCAACTAGGCAGAAATTTAGTAACATCACTGTTGTGATAAGAAATTTGTTCATCGCCTTCAATCCGAAAATTCTTCTAAAAAGGTATCAATAAGTATACAACAACTTTAAATGTCTCGTGCTATTTATCTAAACACTAGCATTATTGCTAAATTAAGGTTAAAATTCGCTTATTTTTATAGCTTACTATTAATGAGAACGCATGAAATCAGCAACTATTATTCATTTTCCAAGTGCGACTAAGGGTCAAACTCATAAATATTTACCGTGGGCAGTTTGTTTTACAGCGGCCCTGTTCTTCTTCTTCGAATTCCTACAGGTTAATATTTTCAATGCGATCACCCCATCGTTGATGAAAGAATTTACCTTGAGCGCCGCTCGTGTGGGTCAAGCTTCCGCTTATTACTTCTATGCCACCATGTTGTTCGTTTTCCCAGCAGGACTCATACTGGATCGTTTTTCGACCCGTAAAATCATTTTATTTGCCATGGGATCTTCAATTGCCTGTACCTTTCTATTTTCAATGGCAAGCTCGATCTCTATGGCAGAGATCTGTCGATTCGTTACTGGTATAGGTGGCTCGTTCTGTCTACTTAGCTGTATTCGACTCGCCTCACGCTGGTTTTCACCGCGACGATTAGCGTTTGTAATCGGATTAATTGTCACCATCGCGATGCTAGGCGGGATGGTAGCCCAGACTCCGATGACTCTCTTAACCGATCACTTTGGTTGGCGCAAAATGCTAATCATGGATGCCGGATTAGGCATTTTAATGCTAATGGCCATTTTCTTTGTTGTTAAAGATCGGCCAGAAACTGCTCACGAGTTTTCAGAGCCACAGATTCATTCGCCGAGCAATTTCAAAGAAAGTCTAACAAAATCATTAGGTAATGCCCAAAATTGGCTTGGGGGACTTTATACTTCCTTACTTAATGTGCCGCTCATGCTAATGGGTGCAGTCTGGGGAAGCCTTTATTTGGTCCAGTATCATCACTTATCTCGAACCCAAGCATCTGTCGTAACGTCGATGATTTTCATTGGAACGATTGTGGGCTCTCCATTTATCGGTTGGCTTTCCGACCGCATTGGTTTACGCAGAGCGCCGATGTTGTGGTTTGCCGTATTAGCACTAGTAGATATTCTTAGTATCATGCTGATTCCTAACCTGGGCATGGTATCGTTACTGTTGCTCTTCTTGGGATTAGGATTCTTCACAAGTAGTCAAATTCTCAGTTACCCCTTGATTGCAGAGAGCAACTCGAAGAAACTAACGGCCACAGCGGAAGGGATCGCTTCTAGTCTAATTATGGCAGGCGGCATGACTCAACCGCTCTTTGGTATTCTCCTTGGCTTGCACTGGAATCATACGATGGTGAATCAGGTGCCATTTTATTCTGCACATGATTATTTACTCGCAATGACAATTATTCCCGTAGCCTTTGCGCTGGGATGGCTAGCAGCCTTTTTTGCCAAGGAAACTTATTGTAAATCAATCGATTAGGAAAAACATGAAACTAGCGGCCGACATTTCTTTAGAATCAGGTCTTCTACCAAAAGCCTCTTTGCGCTACCTGCCATGGCTGGTTTGCTTTGCGAGTTCGTTATTTTTCTTTTATGAATTTATTCAAATGAATATGTTCAATGCGATTAATACGCAATTAATGCAGGAATATCATTTAACTGCTGCAGCCTTAGGCAAAATGTCTGCCTGTTACTTTTATGCTAACGTTCTATTCTTACTTCCAGCTGGCTCGATATTGGATCGTTTTTCCACCAAAAAAGTTGTACTTATTGCCTTAACTATTTGCGCAACTGGAACTTTCTTATTTGCTTGTGCTCATTCACTGTTACTAGCAAGTATCTTCAGATTTCTTACCGGGATCGGCAGTGCCTTCTGTTTCTTAAGCTGTATTCGATTAGCTTCGCGCTGGTTTCCTGCAGAGCGGATGGCGTTGGTCTCAGGACTCATTGTGACCATGGCGATGATTGGTGGCATGATCGCTCAAGCGCCACTCACTTTATTAGTCAATACAATAGGTTGGCGCTCAGCCGTAGAGTGTGATGCACTGCTTGGATTTTTTATCGCTCTTTTCATCTTTGCTGTTGTTCAAGATTATCCCAAGAATATTGCCTCCTCTTATCAGCAAGAACGCTTAGAGTTACAGCAGTTTGGTTTTTGGCGAGGCTTGCGCCAAGGGTTTTTATCTTTGCAGAACTGGTTGTGTGGCATTTATACCAGCTTGCTAAATCTTCCCCTGTTCTTACTCGGTGGACTATGGGGCAGTATGTTTTTAGCTACCGCTCATCATCTTTCCCATACCCATGCGACCTATGTGACAAGCATGGTCTTTCTTGGAACGATCATAGGCTCTCCTATGATGGGCTGGCTATCTGATAAAGTTGGGAGACGAAAATTACCAATGATTATCGGTGCTATTTTTTCTTTTATCCTAGTCATGGTGATTCTAGTTTCAACAAATTTATCGTTCTGGACTTTAATACTACTGTTTTTCTTACTGGGTTTAGTTACTAGCACCCAAGTGATAAGTTATCCAACAGTAACTGAAAGTAATAAACGTCTGTTCACAGCAACTTGCGTCAGTGTAGTTTCACTCTGTGCAATCAGTGGTGGAGCTATTTTTGAGCCGTTCTTTGGCTGGTTGATGGACTACCATTGGAGCGGAGTCATGGTAGACGGTATACGCCATTATTCGATTAATGATTTCCAATTTGCTTTGCGACTCTTCCCCATTGGAGTATTGGTCGCTCTTGGCGCTTCGTTCTTAGTTAAGGAAACCTATTGCAAATCCAGCTATCAGGAATGAAATGGCTAGGGCAATTATTTTACTACTCGACAGCTTTGGAATAGGCAGCTCTGAAGATGCCGCGCTCTATGGTGATAGTGGCGCAGATACTTTTAAACACATTGTTGAATACTGCCAAGGAAGTAAAACGACTGTTCATCGGAAACAGCCAGGACCTATTCGCTTACCGAATCTTACGAAACGAGGGCTTTTTGCCGCTAGTCGTTTAAGTCGAGGCGAAGCCTTGAGCTCCTCTGATACGAATAGCATCGAACATTCTCAATATGGCTACTGTGTTGAAATCAGTCACGGTAAAGACACGCCAAGTGGTCATTGGGAAATTGCTGGTGTGCCTGTTCTATTTGATTGGGGTTACTTTCCAGATACCGTTCCCACCTTTCCGGATGCCTTAATTCAAGAGTTCATCAAACAAGCGCAGCTGCCCGGCATCTTGGGCAACTGCCATGCGTCCGGTACAGTCATTATTGAACAACTGGGTGAAGAACACATCAAAACAGGTAAACCAATTGTTTATACATCGGCTGATAGTGTGTTTCAGATTGCAGCTCATGAAGAAGCTTTTGGTCTTGGGCGTCTTTATGAAATTAGCCAATTAGCTCGAAAGTTAGTCGATCCACTTAGTATCGGTCGAGTCATCGCTCGTCCATTTCTAGGAATTCCAGGGCAGTTTTATCGAACTGGAAATCGTAAAGATTACTCAATGCCGCCTCCTGCTCCCACCTTACTGGAAAAGCTCACCGCGGCACACGGCAAAGTCATTGCTATCGGGAAAACGTCGGATATCTTTGCACACCGCGGCATTTCTCAAGAAGTTAAAGCCAATGGCAATATGGCAATTTTTGATGAAACACTCAAAGCAGTCACCAGAGCAGAAAATAACACCATAATTTTTTCTAACTTTGTTGATTTTGATTCCTCATTTGGGCACCGGCGCGATGCAGATGGCTATGCAGCCGCCTTAGAAGAGTTGGATAAGCGTCTGCCAGAGCTTGATAATCTGCTCAAAGAAGATGACTTAGTCCTCATTACCGCTGATCATGGTTGTGACCCTACTTGGCCGGGCTCTGACCACACCCGAGAACATATCCCTTTGTTAGTGTATAACAACCATCTTAAACCAGGTTCCTTAGGGAAAAGGAAAACTTTTGCGGATATAGGACAAACTTTGGCTGCATTTTTTGGCTTATCCAGATTTATTCACGGTACGAGTTTTTTGGATAAGCTTCGAGATTTGGGCTAAAGTTACAATTATAAGATTTTTATGTTAAGTTTTGCGATTGTTAAAATTTAAGAAATACTTGGCATAATTAGGAAGTAATCTTACTAAAAGATTCTCTTGGAGTTAAAAGAGGACACTCATTACAATGAAAATGATATCGGTACGTACCATCAATTTCGCTAGTTTCCTGATTTGTTGTGGCCTAATCGCCTTTGCTTATTATTTAGAAATTGTTTTGAATCTTATGCCGTGCCCTTTATGTGTTTTGGAAAGATGCATATTCGGCATATTAGCCAGCCTGTTTTTACTTGCCGCCATCCATAACCCCGGCTCTCAAGGGCAGAAAGTTTATGGCTCAATATTATTATTTTTTGCCATTTTAGGTATGGTATTCGCAGGACGACATCTCTGGCTCCAAGGAAGACCGAGCGCATTAGGTGAAATCTGCGTACCTGGCATTAGCTACCTCATGAAATCCTTGCCGCTCTCCCAAGCACTTAAGACGATGTTTATGGGCTCAGCAGATTGCGCCAAAATCGACTGGAGTTTCTTAGGATTAAGTATCCCAGGATGGACCTTTCTATTTTTTGATGTGTTTGCTCTGTTGGGGTTGAGCTATATCAGGGGGCTGTTTAACCAGTGGCGGAATAGCAAAACCACTTAGCGGATACTTTTTTCGTCTTTATTCTAGACTCTTTGAGCCTATTCTCTCCATTCTTTCTCCCTTTTTACTCCCTCTCCCGCGCGAAGAGGTTAGAAAATACTCGCGCTAATTGCGGGAGAGGGAGTAAAAAAGTAGGAAAGAGGAGGGGAAAATCAAAGAGCGGTGAAACCCTAAACCTTCTCCAACTTCGCATACTCAAGAGCCAAGTGCTTAGTACCCACTTCTGCAAATCGAACGATGATTTGAGCTTGGAGACCCTGCCCTTCGTAGTTCACAACCACACCTTCCCCAAAACGACTGTGTCTAACTCGATCACCCAACTGAAAACCAAGTCCAGTGTCATGGGAAACGCGGCTGGTTTTCATCACGGTAACAGGTCGTGCTACCTGAGTTCGAAGGCGGATCTCTTGAATTAAATCAGCCGGGATTTCATTAATAAATCTCGAGGGGTGGCGAAAATTATGAGTGCCGTTGATTCGTCTTGATTCTGCATAAGTAAAATACAATTTCTGCTTTGCTCGGGTCATACCAACGTAGCAAAGCCGTCTTTCTTCTTCCAAACGCCCCTCTTCTTCAAGCGACATTTTATGGGGAAACAGGCCTTCCTCCATTCCCGCCAAGAACACAATTTGAAACTCTAGACCTTTGGCAGAATGTAGTGTCATTAGCTGAACACTATCTTCGTGCTGATCTGCTTGGTTCTCACCACTTTCCAAAGTGACGAAGCTTAAAAATGCTTGGAGAGGCGACAACGAAAAAGAAGGGTCGGGTTTAAACTGATGAGTGGCTTGAATTAACTCATCTAAATTTTCCAAACGAGATTGAGTTTTATCAGTCTTATCTTTCTGATAATGCTCATATAAGCCGCTTTGCTCAATAATGATTTTGGTTTGCGAACCTAAAGGTAAGTTTGCAAGGGCTTGTTCAAAATATTGAATTAATTTGATAAAGGCACTGACACAATTTTCAGCGCGTGCAGAGAGTTTTCGTTGGTTAATGAGATCTTCAGAAGCTTGCCATAAGGAGAGGTTGCACATCCGAGCATGCTCCCTAATGTCAGCTAACGTGGTATGTCCTATGCCACGCGGCGGCATATTCACTGAACGTTCAAATGCCGCATCATCATATGGGTTACTAATTAATCGCAGATAAGCTAAAGCGTCTTTGATTTCAGCACGCTCAAAAAACTTTTGGCCACCATAAACACGGTAGGGTAAATTTGCTCCTAAAAGTTCTTCCTCCAAAATTCTCGATTGTGCATTGGAACGATACAAAATTGCTATCTCACGAAGAGCAACACCTTCACCACGCCAGTATTTTATTTGACTGACAATATAACGTGACTCATCGATCTCATTAAACGCCATATAAAGAGATAGCAAATCCCCTTCTGCACCTTCCGTCCATAAATTTTTTCCGAAGCGATTGGCATTATTAGCAATGATAGAATTGGCCGCATGCAAAATATTTTGAGTAGAACGATAATTTTGTTCGAGTCGAATTATATCTGAAGGGAAATCTTGTTGGAACCGATGTAGGTTTTCTGCTAATGCGCCACGCCAACTATAGATAGACTGATCATCATCACCCACCATCATTAACTTCGTTTTAGGCCCTGCTAATAATTTTAGCCATGCATACTGAATAGCATTAGTATCCTGAAACTCATCAACCAGAATATGCGCAAAACGCTGATGATAATGTTCTAACAAGTTAGGTTTTTCAGAAAGCATTTCATAGGTACGTAACAATAATTCGGCAAAATCTACCAGGCCACTACGCTGACACTGTTGTTCGTATAATTCATAAACTTTATTAAGAATTTTTTCAAAATGATTACTAGCCACAATTTGATTTGAGCGCAGTGCTTCGTCTTTTTTGGAATTGATGTACCATTGAGATTGTGAGGGAGGCCATTTTTCATTATCTAAGTTTAAGGTAAGATGGACTTTTTTGATCAAACGTAGCTGATCATCTGAATCAAGTATTTGAAAGGTCTCGGGTAAACTGGCATCACGCCAGTGCAGCCTCAACAGGCGATGAGCAAGACCATGAAACGTTCCAATCCACATGGTATTCACTGGAAAATGAGTCAACTTTTCCACTCGCTCACGCATTTCAGCGGCAGCCTTGTTAGTAAACGTTACCGCCATTATTTGATTTGGACTGACGCCTTCTTGTTGGATTAACCAGGCAATCCGGTAAACTAGCACTCGAGTTTTACCACTCCCTGCGCCGGCTATTACCGCCAGATGTTTTAAAGGGGCACTAACAACTTCTCGTTGCTGCTCATTAAGCTGCTGCAGTAGATTTGTGATATTCATCTATTAATTATACCCTTTTTAGCTTTATAACTTCATCTGATGAGGCAAAAAGTAATCAAATGGAATTGGGGGTTTTAGGTTTCACCTGGCCTTTGATCGAGTATACTAGCCTGAAATTTGTAGGATCGGAAATATATGGAACAGTATCAATCAGAATTTATTGAATTTCTCATTGGCCAAGAAGCCTTATTGTTTGGCAACTACACTCTAAAATCAGGCAGAATAAGTCCTTATTTCTTCAATGCTGGCCAGTTTGATAATTCCAAAGCGATTGCTCTTTTAGGTCAATATTATGCCAAAGCAATTGTTGCTTCTGGACTTAAATACGACATTCTTTTCGGACCGGCTTACAAAGGTATACCTATTGTCACTTCTGTCGCAGTTGCCTTGTATGAACTTTATGGGATCGAGGTGCCTTTTTGTTTCAATCGCAAGGAAGCCAAGCCTTATGGAGAAGGTGGCAACTTAGTTGGCTCAACGCTTGAAGGACGAGTCCTCGTGGTGGATGATGTTATCAGCTCTGGAACCACGTTTCGCGAATCAGCAGAACTCATCGCAAAGCATCCCACAGAACTTGTTGGAGTTGTTACGGCGTTAGATAGAGAAGAAAAAGGTGTGCACAGCGAATTAACGGCGCTTGAAGAAATTATTAAAAATTACAATGTAGAAGTGATTACGATTGTGCAATTAAATCTAGTCATTGAATACATGAAACAACAACACAATTTCGAGCAGCAGGTGCAGGCCATCCTCGCTTATCAAGAAAAATACGGCAAAAAAAGTAGCTAACGATCATTCTACTTTTTTCTTCTTCTAGTTACGCGTAGATGCTAGACTTGCGTGACTCACGAAGAGCGTTTTCTTGATCATATCAATAATGAAGGAGCCAACATGTCAACAAAGATCTTCGATCAAGCCCTTGCCCGACTAGATGAAGCATTCAAATATTCCACTGTTGATGCTGAAGCATTAGAGAGATTAAAACACCCCAAAGCCGCATTAGAAGTATCGATTCCAGTTCGGATGGATGATGGAACTTTGAAAACTTTCACCGGCTATCGTGTGCAGCATGATAATACCCGCGGCCCAACCAAAGGTGGAATACGCTTTCATCCAGATGTAAGTTTGGATGAAGTTAAAGCATTGGCTTTCTGGATGACATTTAAGTGTGCTGTTGTTGGCATTCCCTATGGTGGCGCAAAAGGCGGCGTTATCGTTGATCCTAAAAAACTTTCGAGATTGGAATTAGAAAGACTCAGCCGAAATTATATTGAGCAGATTGCTTATTTCATCGGCCCTGATAAAGACATTCCTGCTCCTGACGTATACACCAACTCAATGATTATGGGTTGGATGATGGACGAATATTCGAAGTTAACCCATCGCCATTCTCCAGCAGTAATCACAGGCAAACCAATTGAATTGGGCGGAAGTCTTGGTCGTGATGATGCTACAGGTCGAGGCGCTTATTATTGTATTAAAGAATTAGAACGGAAACGTAATTGGAATCCACGCGATATTACCGTAGCTGTTCAAGGCTTTGGTAATGCTGGTCAGCATATTGCATCCTTGTTGCATCATGACGGCTATCGTATCGTTGCTGTGAGCGATTCCAAAGGCGCAATTTATAACCAAAATGGTTTTGATGTTCCTAGCTTGGTTCGCGCTAAACTTGAAACACAAGAAGTCAAAGCTGTTTATTGCAAAGGCAGTGTGATGGAAGCCGTTCCTGCCTCTCAAATTTCAAACGAAGATCTGCTAGCCCTTGATGTTGATCTATTAATTCCTTCTGCAATGGAAAACCAAATCACAGTAAATAACGCTAAGAATATTAAAGCAAAGGTTGTCGTTGAAGTCGCTAATGGTCCTATTTCATTAGATGCAGATCCAGTGTTAACAGCTAACAAGATACTGGTCATCCCAGATATCTTAGCCAATGCTGGCGGTGTAACTGTGAGTTATTTTGAATGGGTACAAAATCGCACTGGTTACTACTGGTCTGAACACGAAATTCATCAAAAGTTACAAACTGTCATGGTCAATGCTTTTAATGAAGTTTATGAATTAATGCAAGAAAATAGCATTGATATGCGAACGGCAGCGTATGCAGTGGCTCTCAATCGTCTTGGTAAAGCAATTGGTGTTAAAGGAACGCATCGTTATTTTACCGAAATTGCTTAGGCTAGATCTTAAAAAATCCCCGGGTTTCCGGGGATTTCGTTATAAAACCTAAGAAATAGCTATAAAAAAACTTAATTTTAATCAATAATTATATTAATGGCTAATTTTTTTGGTGTTGGAGCTTTTTGATGTCTTCCTGGCATTTACAATCATGGCAGAAAAAAATGATGGATCAGCAAGTCAAATACCCCTGTGAGAAAGAGCGTGATGCTGTTATTGATCAATTGGGTAACTTGCCACCGCTGGTGACGCCTTTAGAAATCGAAGACTTAAAAAAACAACTGGCAAGCGCCGCACGTGGAGAGGCTTTTTTGCTTCAAGGAGGCGACTGCGCCGAAAGTTTTGCAGATTGCAAAACCGACGTTATTTTGAATAAATTACGTATTCTGTTACAGATTAGTTTGGTTTTAATCAATGGCTTAGGAAAACCTATCATTCGTGTGGGTCGAATTGCTGGCCAATATGCGAAACCTAGAACTTATGACACTGAATCTATTAATGGTCAAACACTGCCTTGTTATCGGGGCGATTTAATCAATGACATAGATTTTACGGAAAAAGCTCGCCAGCCCAATCCTTATCGCATGTTACAAGGTTATCAATATTCAGCGTTGACCTTGAATTATATTCGCGGTTTGGTTTCGGGTGGTTTTGCTAACTTATTCCACCCCGAATATTGGGATTTGAGCTTTGCTAAAGCGTCAGTCATGGAATCGGAATATCGTAAAATAGTAAGTCACATCAATCACGCACTCTCCTTTGTCAAAGCCATTGGTAGCGTGACAGAGACACTGAAACGAGTTGATTTTTATATCAGCCACGAAGCTCTGCACTTATATTATGAGCAAGCGCTTACTCGACAAGATCCCAGCGGCAAATGGTACAACGTTGGAACACATTTCCCCTGGATAGGTATGCGAACGAGTGGCTTAGAAGGTGCACATGTAGAATACATCCGTGGGATTTCCAACCCTATTGCAATGAAAGTGGGTCCGAACATGACCCCTAAAAATTTAATCGCATTGATTGAACGGTTAAATCCAAATAATGAACCGGGACGGCTAACTTTGATTCATCGTTTTGGTGCAGAAAGCATCGCTGAAAAATTACCACCTTTAATAACTGCAGCAAAAGCGACCGGTATCGATGTGTTATGGAGCTGTGATCCGATGCACGGTAACACCACCTTGACCAACTCTGGTTACAAAACCCGATGCTTTGACACAATCCTTTCGGAACTTGAACAAGCAATCAAACTCCACCAAGATTACGAAAGTTATTTAGGAGGAGTGCACTTCGAGTTAACAGGCGAAGAAGTGACGGAGTGCGTTGGTGGCGCCCGTGGAATTACTGAAGAAAATCTCAAAGAAGCCTATCGAACGCTGGTGGACCCACGACTAAATTATGAACAATCTCTTGAAATGGCCATGCGCTTGGTGAGTTTTAAATCAATAAAACGCTTCGATTAGTCTCCCTGTCATTCCCGTGCCATGTTGTCATTCCCGCGCAGGCGGGAATCCATTTTTCATAGCCACACCTAGGATGGATTCTCTAAATTCACA
>DJAM01000033.1:35852-36065 GCA_002429595.1 Coxiellaceae bacterium UBA6002 | reverse complement strand
GCGCCGATGACAAGCGCATCGAAAGTGCGTTTCGGCAGCGTCTGGCTCACCCGCGGCCCGCCCCCGATCCGTTACCGACCGCTAAATCCGCCATATGACGCGCACCGCCCAAAGACCCATGGCCAACAGGAATATAATGACGAACACATGCAACGTCAGGCGTGCGAGGGTATTACGTACGTAATCCATCAGCACATCGCGCATGCCGATCCA
>DJAM01000033.1:35334-35637 GCA_002429595.1 Coxiellaceae bacterium UBA6002 | reverse complement strand
TCGGCGCCGAGCGCGATCGCGGTCATGACGACGGTATAGACGAGCATATACGCGGCGCTGGCGCGTTGGGCGAGCCAGCCGCGCGTACCGTAGCGCGCACCGCCGGCGAGATTCATCGCGTCCCGATCACGATTATCGCCGCGCCCAGCAGGGTCACGACCAGCACGGCAAAGGCCGAGCGTCGCGCTGCGCGGCGCTGCGTGCCGATATGGAGGTCGAATAGAAGGTAGCGTGTCCCGGCGAGAAGGTGATAAATGAACAATAAAAGCAGCGCCAGCGCGAACCCTCGCAGCCACGGCTCCT
>DJAM01000033.1:35084-35214 GCA_002429595.1 Coxiellaceae bacterium UBA6002 | reverse complement strand
GCTCGGCAAGCCAGCGCGACAGGCGCTCGAAACTCGCCGCCGATTCGTAGAGCGCCTCCATGCCCGTCAATATGAACGGCAGGCTGATAAACAGCACGACACCCGAGATTCGGTGCAGAATGGACACCCA
>DJAM01000033.1:34775-34956 GCA_002429595.1 Coxiellaceae bacterium UBA6002 | reverse complement strand
GCCGTCACCGGCATATGTATCTGTCTTAAGTTGAGGAATTTGGGGCGTCGCTGCGACATCGGTTAAAATTGAAGCAAGCTTTTATCCCAAACCAAACATGATTGCCGACTGGCATAGCCATCTGATTTCGACCGGCGCGAACATCGACGCCGAGCAGGTACGCGATTTCGGCGCGCCCGAC
>DJAM01000033.1:34473-34671 GCA_002429595.1 Coxiellaceae bacterium UBA6002 | reverse complement strand
CGCGATTTCGGCGCGCCCGACCGCGAATTGCGCGCCTGCGCCGAAGGCACGGTGGTTTGCGATCTGTCGCATTTCGGCCTGATGCAGTTCAGCGGAGAAGATGCGCAAAGCTTTTTGCAAGGACAGTTGACCAATGACGTCAAACGCGTTTCCGGCAGTGTAGGTCAATATACCGCGTATTGCACGCCCAAAGGCCGC
>DJAM01000033.1:0-34371 GCA_002429595.1 Coxiellaceae bacterium UBA6002 | reverse complement strand
TATTGCACGCCCAAAGGCCGCATGCTTGCGAGCATGCTGCTGTTCATGGATCACGACGGCTATAAACTGCAGCTGCCGCAAGCGCTGTTGCCCGGCGTGCTTAAACGGCTCTCGATGTACATTCTGCGCGCCAAGGTCAAGGCTGCGGATGCCAGCGAGGATTCGGTTCGCCTTGGCCTTGCGGGCAGCCGGGCCGCCGAGGCGCTCGCGGAACTCGGCGAGATTCCCTCCGCCACGCTCGACGCAGTCCATGCTGATGGCATAGATATCATCCGCTTGGGCGAGCAGCGTTTTGAATTGTTCGCCGCACCCGATCGGGCCGTGCGGATCTGGGAAGCGCTGCGACGCACGGCGACGCCGGTTGGCGCGGCCTGCTGGCAATGGCTCGAAATTCGCGCCGGCGTGCCGATCGTGCTGCCCGAAACACAGGAAGCGTTCGTCCCGCAGATGGTCAACCTCGAGCGCATCGGCGGCGTCAGCTTCAAGAAAGGCTGCTATCCGGGCCAAGAAATCGTCGCGCGCACCCACTATCTCGGCAAGCTCAAGCGCCGCATGTATCTCGCGCATGTCGATAGCGAACAGGCACCCGCGCCCGCGACGCCGATTTTCAGTCCGGATCTCGAAGGCCAGGCAAGCGGCGATGTCGTCGTCAGCGCAGCCGCGCCGCAAGGCGGCTACGATTTGCTTGCAGTCATGCAGATCAGCAGCCGCGAACAAGGCGAAGCGCATCTCGGCCACCCGGATGGGCCGCTGCTCGAATGGCTGCCCTTGCCGTACCCACTCGATGACTGAGTTTTATATCTACTACCGCATCGATTCGGCCAGCGAAGTCGAATTCCTGACCCAGGCGCGCGCGATGCAGGCGCGCCTGCAGTGCGCGACGCGCGCCGGCACGCGATTGCTGCGCGGCTGCGCCGATCCGTCGCTGCGCATGGAAATCTATTCGGACGTCAGCGATCGCGACGGCTTTCTCGCCGCACTCGAAGCGGCCGTCGCGAAATACGAACTCGAACTGTTTCTGCCGGCCGGCGAACGCCGCCACATCGAATGCTTCGAACCGTGCAGTTGATCCTCTTTCGGCGCGTTGCCCGCGCCGCGCCTCACGATCGGACTTTCGACCAATGCACCGCGCCGGCGTCGTAGTCGTCTGGGTCGCGATCCTGCTGACTGCGAGCGGGCTGATTGCGGGCTTCGGCGGGCTCGCGCTCGGCTTCGACGACGCGGCCATCTGGTGGCTGGGTCTGATACCGGTCGGCTTCGCCTTGCTGCTCGCGGGCGTGGTGATGACCCTGCTGTCGAACAAGGATTGACGCCCGGGCCTGACGCTCGCGGGATTTGCAGGTTTGCGCAGTCCACGCTAAAATGGCGGGCTTTTAGTCCCCATCGTCTAGAGGCCTAGGACATCGCCCTTTCACGGCGGTAACAGGGGTTCGAATCCCCTTGGGGACGCCATTTTTCTCTACATTGAGACAAAGCGTCTTGTTACTTTCCATGTTATAATCTTTCCGTTCTACTATCTTACCTTGACTTGCACCCCTACAACCCAACAGGGAGTTATTGCTATGAAATATTTTATTATTACCAATAATAAAGTCTCAGTAATAAAAGGCGTAAGACCCTCCAATCAAAGCGGCCAAGAAGTCTTAAAGAAAATTGCCGGTCGTTTAGAACGATTAATTAAAGAAAATCCAGATTTAGAGCTGACGAAGTTACAAGCACTTTTTGTGAAAAAACTCCGAGAGGACGGCACAATCGAGTTAGCGCCTAACAAAATCGACATCGCTCATAACTTAGCTATAAGCATGATTAAGCAAGCAATCGCTGATCGCGCAAATCATCCTTTATCATCTGAAAAGTATGAAGAGTTAATCACCAATATTATTACAACAGAAGCAGAAGATGATAAAGATTTTGTAAGAGAGTTCTTTCAAGGCTTACTTGATCCTAGTATCACACTAAAAGAAAAAATGGCAAATGCAGACAAAGTTGTAGAGAGACTAAACCGTGCTTCAAAAAATTTAATTCCCGCACATAGATCATCAAATCGAAGTGTCAGTTCAAATCGTGACCCACACATGGTGCAAAAGAAAGGTAAAGATCATTACGTTGAAACACCTATGTCAGTAAAACTCAGCAAAAGTTTTGTTAAAGTTTTACATGGTCCCTACGAGCCTAAAATTCGTTATGGCGCCGATGGCAAAAAAGAATATCAATCTTCTTCTATTTGTAATAAGCCCAGAGATTCTTGGTATTCACCCGAAACTGGGAAGCAACGGTTTGACAGATAAATAGTAAAAAATATTTTAAATTTTAAGAGCAACTTGCGCGTGTTCAAATTTAAAAGCAAAAAAATTGCCCATACATTAACTCAAATAGATGTTAAGTTTTATTCCCTTCTAAACATTTAACACCATTAAATTCTTAAACGTACATTAATAGCGATTATTTAAGCAAAAAGGATATTGATGATACAAATCTAATACATTAGGATGAATTTTCCATTTAATCATTCGAGGAGATTTTATGATTGGTAAAATAGCACGATGTACTGGAAAAACAATAAGCGATAAATGTATTGAAAATGAAACAAGAACTGAGTGTGCATTATTAGCTGGAGGTGGTACAGCTGCATTACTATTATCACATGGAATATTTTCTTGCTCAAATCCGACATCTGCACTTATGACTGGAGTGAAACTTTCTACTATAGCCCTAAACACAAGTCTTGGTGAACGGATAGGTGGTCTTGTCTATCGTCTGGCGTCAGGAGTACCGCAAGGCAGAGGAGAAAGAGACAGAATTTTAGGCGAAGCCGAACAATCAACTCCACCTTTGGCAAATGCACCAACGCCAGGAAGTTTATAACTAGTAACCTGAATTTCCCTGATGAAATCAGGGAAATTCAGTAGTGCTAAATAGAAAAATTATAAGTTTAATGACAATCTTATCCATCTTCTTAATGACTTGAGTTACTTCAGCACCCTCTAGTCTTAACTTCTCTCTTGCTTTGGGCACAGCACTTTACTTCGAGGTACAGATAGTTTAAAAGACTTCCGTTACTTCACAATATCTTAAGAAAAACAACCTTGAGCAAGTAGTCCATTGTAACTTTATCTTGGTAACTGCTTCTCAAGTAGCCGTATGGCCCTTGGCATATAATAACGATCAATAGCAAAGGAAATGATATGCAAAAACCAGATGAGAATAGCAATGGAGTATTGTTAGTTAATTTAAAAAACTATGGTGCGCAGATAAAAAAGCTACAAATTAAATATCGAGCTCTCTCTGAAAGTGCTCAACAACGAGCAATTTTAGGAGATTTACTTACGCAATATATTGAAACAAGACCAAAAGGTAACCTCCTCTCCTTCTTAAGCTCACCCGAAGATATTTTCTTTGTTCAAAAGTCACAAAAAAAATTCCATCAATATTCTATTGAAGATTTACTGAAAGAAATTGATAGTTTCTGCGAAAATCAGCCAAGCTGCGAGCTAAGATCCTTGCTAATCGCTTTCATTATTTATATGCCAATTAATATGCTACTCAAGTGTTTTAACTTAAAATCATGGCTCAAAAGTAAAAGTGATGAATATCGCGCCTTAAGAACAGGTCGATCATCTGGAAGAAAACTCATACTCGACCCAGAATCCTACAAAAAGAAGGAAACTGTATTACCCGTGATTAAAGAAATGCTAAGCAATGATAGCTATCCTACAAATCCTTCTATTTATGTTTCGATCGCTCACGAAAAAGAACTATTAAATTTTTTGCTCCTAACAAAGGTTAGAGACACCAAAATCTCTGCCTTACTATTTGAAAATAGGCGCACTACTGAGGAGTATCTATTCGAGCAATTTAAAGTTCATGTGGATGATGCAAAAAAGCTAAGAATCATTAACATTATTGTCAATCTTCA
This sequence comes from Coxiellaceae bacterium UBA6002, assembly GCA_002429595.1. GTDB lineage: Bacteria > Pseudomonadota > Gammaproteobacteria > UBA6002 > UBA6002 > UBA6002. The sequence continues at coordinate 30,455 of DJAM01000033.1, read as the reverse complement.
GCCAAAAACAAACTTGTCAATTGACCCCAAGGCTATGTTAGATTTTCTACTAGGGTTATATAAATCAGACGATTGTTTGGCAAATGAAGAAATATACCATTCTACACTGAAATTATTTATACGCACCGAAAAGACAATATTCGACTCCTTTCTCGTTGATAAGAGACTGCCAAAGTTTATAGAAACTACAATAAATTTAATTACAGAGCCTCAAAAAAATTTCCCTGAAGAATTATTCATGTTTTTGGCGAAAGTCTATGAGGCCGACAAAGAACTTCTTGATCTCACCGACCTCGAAGCGTTATGCGTAGACCGACTAATTGCTCTTATGCAACCTGCTTATAGTCAATTTAACATGCACTACCCCTCCGAATTAGCGACTTATTTTGTGAAGGCATTTAAGAGAAAACTCACCGTTTCAATTGATTGCCTTGTATCTATTGTATATATACCACGCGAACCAGAGAATTTTTCGATTCCATCATTTAGAGAATTTTTACATAACGTACAATTTGAAAAAGAAATAGACTTGACGTCAATTATTGAAATGCTAAGAAAAATTTTGGTGCAATTCGAAATTGGCAAAGACACTTATTACAATAAATTTTACGCAGAAATGTTTTTTATAACAGCTGAAAGGTTCAATTTTGGCTTTGTCGATATCATTGGAGGACTTGAAAAAGAAATTCAAAATAACCCGTCATGCGAAGCGTTACTCCATGAATTACTCAACAATAAATCCGGCGAATATCACAAAATATTCATCAGAACTGCTCAAAACTTACGTTATCCCCGAGTTACAAAACTGGAAAGTGGGGAAAAAGCAGAATTTTATACAAAATTAGAAGAAAAAGAGCTAAGGCTTCTGATCGGTCTTCAGGAAAATCCGCCGGAAGTGAGAGCATGCGTAGCATTATTTGCTACTTTGCCAACACTTAAACAGCTACAGTTTCGAAATAATTGTTGGGGCCCAAATACTTGGAAAGTAGTGAAATATTTCTGCTACAATCTTGAACCACTCACTGATTTAAATATTCCAATACAGAAATCAGTCGTCGTAGCTGCTGCAAGAATGCAAACATTAGCCAATCGCTTAGACTACATTATCTTTCCACTTGAAACGTGGCTTGAAAAGCATAAAACGGACAACACTGTAACTCAAAAGATAGTTCTAGAAATATTGGAGAAAGTTTACAGCCTCCCTGTCCTTGAACAATCACAAGCTGAAGCCCTTGCTAAGCAACAACTGCAGATCGAGCAAGAAGCCACAGATAGCAAATTTTATAAAGGACTTAAATAGATGAAAATGAACGCAGAAGATCTAAACAGATTATGGGATTATATTGAAAGAATAATGGCCATGATTACGATGGTTAGAAACTTGACAAACCTTAATGATGCAGCATTGAAAATTAGCTCTCACTGCGTCTGCTCTCGCATGAGCTTCTTCGTTGCCTCTAGCACCATTCCAAGTCATCTTACCCAATTACGCCTGGCTGCCACATTTTTACGTCATACGCATCTTTTGGAGATATTGGCTCCCGAAGTTAAATGGTTTGATCATCTTCAAATCAAGCCAGAAAATCTCACCGAAAGTATTGAACAATTAATGCAGACGCCGATCAACATCACAGTCCCTAGCAAAGGTACGGGAGGCAAGAGCTCAGCAATTATTTACAAAGATCTACTTGAGCAAAAATATGACGATACTTTTTTATTAGCATGGGCGAGTGAATCTGGAGAACAGCACAAAACTAGCACTGAAAATAAAAGCAGGCAAACAGAAATCGTAAATAATTTATTAGTCGAATTACAACTGAACGACTTCAAAAAAACTCCACCTAATGACTACATTACATTAAAATTTTATCTCTTATCTCAGCTATTAGCTTATTTGGCATCTTCTATAAAGCAAATCATAGAATTTCTCTATCATCATTACCGCACAGCATGCCTCTTATATGCAAGAAGCGTTACCAATCAAGTATCTTTTAATGAGGACTTTCTGAGATTAAAGAATAAAATGTCTGAACTAAATGACCAAATTAATAGTCTTTGGATTACGTTTCCAGAAATTAAATCTAAAATTGTTGTTGGTCCAGATAAAGATATTTACCACAGATATTCCCATGACAATCACAAAGTTGTGTTGGATAGAAACAAAGAAGTCTTTAACATCATTGATATAGTGCAAAGAACGAGTCTGCATTTCCTAGAGCTCCAATCTATGGCAATGACATTTATGCATTTAGCTCGAAACAACGCAAATGAAGCAGCAAACTTACTGGCACTCATTTATAATTTCAGCTCATCTTTAAATCAAATTTCAAATCAAGCGATGATACCCACATCAGCGGTTAGCACTAGTATATTAGATACCATTAAGCAAATAGACGAATCTCTTAAACACACCGACAGCTCCAAACCCACCACCACTGCACAACAGCTTTCTTTAGGTGGCGTTTTTTCTGCCTCCTCGCCCGGGAGAAAAGGACCAGCATATCGAAGTCCACAGCCGGCGAGAAGACCATTTATTGCTCAAACGGATAAGCAAAGAGGAAATCCAATAGAAGGTGACATTCAAAACTTAATGAACTATATGGGATCAATTTCGCAACTATCAGACTCTTGTATAGCGATAAAGTCACATTTTCTGATTCTCACTCAATACAACTCCAGTATGATTTCAAGAAGATTGCAAGAAAAAATTGGCTGCGACAAACAAGAAAAGGATCCCATTGGGCTCCAAGTTGAACTACAGCAACATGCGAAAAATGCTACTATTATCAACTCAAATATCTATTTTTGTGATTTACCTTTAGAAATTGACGCTCAGAAATTTCAAAACTATTTAGCAAAAATTTTTGCAACACCTATGGCACCCCATAGTAGCACCAAGCTATATACAGAATCTTCTCTTAATATGACAATTAGCTACAAAGAATTATATGATGGCAACTACCAGGATCTACAGCTCATTTTAATGCTAAACACACTAGGAGATCCTGATAAAGTCGGGGGTTTTGGCAGACATCAATTTGAAGCAGTCATTGCCCAGCTATTGAAATATTTAGAACTTAATGGTTGCGACGAAGACAAGAAACTAGACTATCCAGCGTTGAAATTTTATCTTATCCAGGATTTACTAATTCAATTAGTAACTATTATCAAAACGACTGCCGAATATATTTTACATCACTATCAAATCACATGTTTATGGTTTCAAATGTTAACGCATCTATTCAATCAAACGCCTCGAAATAATACCGCTACCATTAATACGGCTATCAAGAAAGCTTTTATGGACGAAATGACAGTCCTAACAACTAATAATGATAAATTTTGGCAAGCATTTCCCGCTCTGCAATTTTTGGCAACTAATGTTGAGGTGAAAAAGATTTATGATACTTATACATATAAAAAACACAACATGTTAGAGGGCAAAAACGACGGCTTAAGAGAGAAATTGTTGATAGTAGAATCTGTGCTACAAATTATTACTCAATGGCAAATACGCTTTGAAAAATATGCTGAACTTATACCCAAGGAATCTGATCTCGAGGCAACAAGTTTGATGTTGCTTCTCGTTTCCATCAAAACAAATATCAAAAACTACATATTGTTTTTGTCAACAAAAATAAATAATAGCTCTACCTTGATTGTCAAAAAGCTAGAAGACCTGAACCGAGAAGTAAATCTCGAGATCGAAGAAGCTGCAAACAAACATCCTAGTTTACCCACAGCTTTGTTACTGCAAAAAGAAAAAGTACATTTAACACATGGACGATCCAAATCATTTTCTCACTAACGGAGGTCCACTTGATTTTGATTGTTGTAATGCACCTGATAGCAGCTTTAATTCATGTCTGTACATCATAGTCAAATCAGCAAAAATTTGGCAGATGGCATCTTTGATCTGTTGCTTATTGTCGCGATCTGTAATCTGTTTCGCAACATACTCCATATCGTCATCAGAAGGCCAAACACCCACTTTAATAAAAAGATCAATTGTTTCTTTATTTCCGTTCAGCATTGCTTTACCCAATGCTGTAACGCCATCTTTAGCTGGAAGTTTAGCTATCTCTAACAATTTACTTTTTTCAAGATGTTGCAAGATTAGCTCTACCGATTTAGTATCGCGTCCCACAGCATAGTGCAGCGCAGTGCATCCTTTAGAATCAGGTAAAATTTCAACCCCTGGCGCAGCTAACAATTTCCTAACAAACTCAGTACATTTTTTTTGGCAGAGAATTGCCAGGTGCAGAGGGGTTAATTTGGTGGCTAATTCAGGTGCGTCATCTTTCCCATCTGTCTTTCGAGGCACAAGATGTTCTGTAGCAATATTCAACTTCACTTTACGCGCAATAAGCTCATCAAGAGACTCTATTTTGCCACAGATACAAATCACATGGATTGGAGCAAAACCTAGCTCATCAGTACAGTTCAAATCTGTCATTAAAGAAGGAAATTTGTTCTCAGCATACAATTGAGAATTTTTGTCCTTCCACTCATAGGTAGTTCGCGGTGAAGTGAGATTGAACATTGATATAATCGACCCAGATCTACCACGTCCTGATCGGGGAGATTCGATAATGCCTGAACCCGTGCGCATACGCTGTAATGGTGGTGGCGGTTGAGTCAGCCTCATTTTTTCAGCGCGTTCTAATCGTTGCTCTAGCAAATAGATGACAAACCTAAGCATATCCGGTTGAACGTCAGTATCTACGTGTAGCTTTTCTATCGTCGTTGCAGACTGCCCTAAACCATAGTTGAACAATACCTCTAATGTACCGCAAAGCTTGCCATATTTTGATGTACATAGTGCTTCATGAAATGCGGTTCTATCACTTTTGTTTTTGCTGTACAAGGTCAATGTTCCTGGATGTTCAATTCCCCATTTAACTAGTGTTTCAACTGGCCTAGGTACACCATGATTGACAGCTACATGCAAAACAGGATTACCTTCTAGATCAACAACGTTAAACTGTTGTACGCTATGATTACCAGTACTGCTCATGTTTGTTGCACCCTGTAAGATATAAAGCAAAAGCCTACGAGTAGGATATTTTTTCGTTCCTAGGAGAGCCGAAAAAATCGGAGGGTATCCTGAACCGGAAAAAGTAACATCGACCGGCAAATCTACTAGACAACCGACCAATGCATCATGACCATGCTGCAAAGCAGTTTCTAGCAGAGTTTTTCTTCTAATGCCGATGTAGTTGGTATAAAAATGACGATCCAGAAATCGTACTAAATCTGGATCATTTTCTTTAATATTTAATTTTAACCACTCAATGTGAATTGTGCGTATTAGATTAACGACCAACGTGTTACTACCATTCTGAGTTGTAACGGGCTGTCTTTTAATTGTATTCATGAGCATGTCTGTCACGACAATTCCTGAAGAGAATTTTTCATCCTTTGGTAAACTCGGTGACAACATTGTTTCTTGATGGGTACACGTTATTTTAGCTGACGAATCAAGAGCAATAATTTGTCTGGTAAGAGACTCGCATAGGATTTGGTAATCGCTATCATTAAATTTCCCAACACCATAAGGATTAGTAGTGCTGAGAACAACATGATATTGATTCTCGTTTTTCTCAATTTTAATATCGCCTAGCATCCAAGGTACATTTTCTTTTTGCACATCTTGATAGGCAAACAATAGCCTAACCACCAACTTAGACTGCTTAGAAAATAAAGATTGTAATTCTTCAAAAAGATCTTTTTTAGCTGGTGAAGCTTCTTCAGGAGATTTATCAATATATTTCGCAATGTTAAATTTAGAATTTGGATGGTGGCCAATTGGAGGCATTAAAAAAATCGGGCACTCATGTTTATACACTAGTGTATTCAACAAAAAAGCATAACCAGCCATATAATTTACTTTAGCACGTAGTAATAACGAAATATCGTGTTGATCATAAGGGACTGATAATTTAGAATTTAATTCGGCTTCAAAATTAGTAGCATCTCCAATCCGACAAAGATCAAAAAGGTCCATTTTTTTTGTCGGCACCTCTCGAGAAATTCTGAAAGTACTCGCTGCTCCTTGCACACCGAGAACTCTTGAACGCGTGGTCAACTCTGCTTTAGTACCCAGCGCGCTGAAAAACCCATTTGGATGCGCCCCATTAGTAGTTTTAGCGGCAGCTGGACTGGAGGGCGGCATAACAGTACTTTGGAATAACGCTTGTGCACTCAATTGTTTTGCTGCCAAATATTGTTGATTACTTTGCTCATGCAGCTCGCTTTCACGACAACCAATTCTGTCTAAAACTTCATGCAAAGCATTCAAGGTCTCTTGGCTTTTTTTCTCATAGTAAATGTACATTTCCACTAAGGTGAAATTTTTTCCCTCAAGAACTGCTACTTCTTCAGCTACTCTTTGTTGTACTAGTGGCTCATACAAACTTAACGCCTCTAATATCTTCGCTTCCTTTGCTTCACACTCGGTAACAAGCCAATAATAGGTATTAGAATTAGATTTTTGAGCATGGTGGGAAGTCTGCGTGAGCTCATTCTTATGAATATCGGCTAATCCAATGGCGACAAAGTTCAATTGACGAACACAGAAAGCTTGGAGCAATGATTGTGGCAGCAAACCATTATCATAGCTCTGCTGCCGATCCTCGCTTACAATCTTTTTAGATCTGGCTTCAAAATATTTTATAACACAAATACAAATAGAATCACTTAGCTTTTGCCACTGATCAAGTTCAGCCTCATCTCCTGAAAAGATTAACGGTCGCGATGCGTGAAATTCTTGCACTAAACCTTCAACAATGTCCTTGGGTGATGATTCATCAGTAAATTTAGCTATCCTAGCATCAATGATTTTAGCAACCTCAACCCTGTAGTTATTATTTATGTCCACTCTTGTTTTTTCATCTAATGTTTCAAAAATCGCAACCATGCACAAATAGCTGGACATTTTCTTGGCCAAGCACAGCATCCCTTCTGCAACACCACTGTTAATGGATCTAATTCTTTTTTGATAATTAAGAAACAGGTATTCTTGATCATCAACAAACAGAGTATGCTGCGACCTAACTAGATTAAATAACGCATTTGCCTGCTGCTGTTTAGAATATTTTTCAACATTGATTAAGCTCGTGTAGATACTTTCCAATAAAGTAATATGCGCCAAATTGTCTTCAATTAGAATGCCGTGATACCTTTGTGCTCTTTTAGGATTGCTAATAGTTTTTACATAGGCGATATCTTCATCTAAAACAAATACACTCTCTTTTACCTGCGCAGGAGTGATAGCTGCACCTGGACGATATCTGTTATGATGAGTAATCGCATAATTAATAAAAGCAAATTTTCTATTATCTTTTGCTCCAAGAAAATTCATTTTTGTAATATCAAAAATATCATCTTTAGGAATAAAGAATCGACTTTGCCCACATGCTTTTAGTAGATCATGAACTTCAGAATGGTCGTTTCCATTTGTGTAAATAATAAAATGTACATTGACGTCTAATAGCTCAATCAACACTCGCATGAATTGCTCAAATGAGTATTGGTCGCTGAAATATAATTTTTTTAAAGAACTTTCGTAGGGTAAAATACAGACGAAGTTAAAATCTGGCTCTTTTTCTTTTCCTTGCATTTGCATTAGAGATATCCTTATTTCATTTTATATGATCACTAATTTGCATTTCTTTGGCAGGCGCCATTATACAGCTTCAAGAGATGGGCAGTATATCTTTTTCAATTCATTATTGCGTGAAGGAATTATTCACGATGCACACTCAGAACCCCAGTTAGCTGTGAAAGCCTAGCAAGTAGACGAGTCAAAGGGTTCACATCATCTACCTCAACAGTCAGGTATAATGTGCTGGTGTTGTTCTTACGATTTGGCACAGCATTTACCGAAATAATTGGTATATGTTCGTTTGCTAACAATGCAATAATATCTTGCAGCAAATTAGGTTTGTCATAGGCTAAAATGCTTAAGTCTGTAGGATAACGACGTTTAATTGCTGTCCCCCAATTTACATCGATTTTCCGTCCCGGTGATAATGAGAATCTTTCTATTGTATTAGGACAATCCTCGCGATGAATCGATACGCCCTTTCCTACTGTAATATATCCGACAATTTTATCACCAGGAACGGGCTTGCAGCATTTCGCCAAATGAATCATCAGGTTTCCAATTCCACCTACGTCGATGTCGGTTGGCAACGATATGGATTTTTTTTGCTCTTGCAAACTACTCAGTAGTTTTTCGGTCTCGGTAAGCGTTTCTGATTGGAGCTGCTGCAACACATTATGCATGCGTAGATCGCCTCGCCCTAGTGCCGCAAATAAATCATCCTTGGATTTAAATTGTAGCTTTGCTACAAGTTCTTCATATGATAATTCCTTACCTAAACGCTTTAATTCTTTATCCAGCATTTCATGTCCTTCTAAGACATGGCGGTCATAATCTTGCTTTCGAAACCAATTCATCACTTTAGCTTTAGCACGAGCTGTTTTCAAATAACCATGATGCGGGTTCAGCCAATCGCGACTCGGATGACCTTGTTTGGTAGTTAAGATCTCGACCTTTTCGCCAGAATGTAGCGAGTAGGTGAGCGGCACAATATTGCCATTCACTTTAGCACCACGACATCGGTGACCTAACTCACTATGAATTTGGTAAGCAAAATCAAGTGGTGTTGCGCCGACAGGCAGATCAATAATATCGCCATTTGGAGTAAATACATATAAGCGATCTTCGAATGCTTTAGAAAAAGCTTCCTGCTCATTTCCTTCAGTCACTTCTTTCTGCCAATCCATCACCTGCCGTAACCAAGCAATTTTTTCTTGATAACCTGACTCGTGTGAGGATCCTTCTTTATAAAGCCAATGCGCTGCCACACCAAGTTCAGCTTCTTGGTGCATAGCGAATGTTCTAATTTGAATTTCAACAAATTTATTATCTGGACCGACTACCGCAGTGTGAATGGAACGATAACCATTAGGCTTTGGGTGAGTAATATAATCATCAAATTCCTTAGAAAACGGCGACCATAATGCATGAACAATACTTAATACTTGATAACAATCTTCTAGAGTTGGCACCAAAATTCGAAATGCAATCGCGTCATATATTTCAGAAATTGAGACATTTTTGCGCTGCATTTTTTTATAAATACTAAAAATATGTTTCGCTCGACCACTGACTTCAAATTCTGTAATTTGTGCTGCAAACAATTCCTCTTTCAGTTTCTTTTTGAATTTTGCAACATATTCTTCGCGTACGACTCTGCGGTCTTTTATTTCTCGAGAAAGTTGCAAATATGCTTCCGGGCTTAAATAGCGAAAGGATAAATCTTCTAATTGCCATTTTAAATGTCCGATACCTAAACGATTTGCTAAAGGCGCGTAAATATCCATCGTTTCTTGAGCAACGCGAGACTTTTCATTATCAGCAAACGACAACATATTTTTTAAGATGCATAAGCGCTCTGATAATTTAATGAATACGACTCGAACATCTTCCACCATAGCAAGCAACATTTTGCGAAGATTATCGATAGTGGTGGCTAACGGTGTCCCCTGAGTGAGTTTACCGTGCAGCGCATGAACACTATCCATTTGTTGGGTACCAGCAATTAACTTTCCTACTTTTTCACCTAGGTGTTCAACAACGACATCCATCTGCAAACCTGCATGTTGCATCGAGCTATAAACGATCGCAGCGGCTAAGGATTGGTCGTCAAGATTAAGATCGGCTAAGATTTCGGCCATGGCCAAGCCTTGATGTAAACAAGATTCACCGTTAGGTGTAAGATGTTGTTCACCAGATAATTGCGCTAACATGCAGGCTTCTCTTAGCAAATTGAGGTCGCTTTGCGCCCGCTCTGAAGCTAAGTGGTGAATCCAGTTTTGTATATTAATAGAGTCACTATCCGTGTAAACTAACTTTGATTGTTTACGCATAGTTAATTCTTGATAAATAATGCAATCGATTCAACATGGCTGGTATGGGGAAACATATCCAAAATACCAACCTTTAACATCCTATAGCCATTAGTCGTCAAATAACCTGCATCTCTTGCCAATGTTGCAGGATTACAGGATATATAAACTAATTTCGGTATATTGAGTTGCGGCAATATTTGCACCACGTCTAAAGCCCCCGTTCGAGGAGGATCAATTAACACCCCATCAAATTTTTCTGACATATATCTATCAGTATAGTGAGGTTCTTGTAAATTCTGGGCCTTAAAATCGACGTTATTAATTTGATTATGCGCAGCATTTTCATAGCCCCGACTCACCATTTGCTCGTCACCCTCAATTCCCACAACTCGCTTACTATATCTTGCTAATGGCAAAGTGAAATTTCCAATACCACAGAACAAATCCAAAAATGTTTCTTTAAAAGTAGGAGCCATTAGTTCAATGGCTAAACCAATTAATTTATTATTGATTTCAGCATTCACCTGAACGAAGTCGGTAGGGTGAAATAACATTTCAAGATTATAAGCTTGAATTTTATAGGACAAACGCTCTGGTCCTTCATGCGGATAAAGTCGCGTCACTGAAGCAGGACCACTAGGTTGCAAATAAATGTGAAAATTATTGTCTCTGCCAAACGTTAATAACTTCGTCAAATCTTCATTAGATAAAGGTTGAAGATGTCGGAAAATAATTGCGGTTGCATCATCACCCGCTGCAATCTCTAATTGTGGAATACTTGTGTAACCCTCAAGGCTCAAAAGCAGTTGACGAAGTAATTCAAAATTGCCCCCAATCGAAGAGTTCAACACAGGACAAGCGTTAATATCGGCTAAAAAACGGCCATTTTTTTCTCTAAAACCGATTAATAACTTTTCCTTCTTAACAACATAGCGCACACCTAATCGAGCTTTACGGCGGTATTCAAAAGACGACGAAGTTGTTGTTGGGGACAATACATCAACATTGGTGATACCTCCAATGTGATAAAGTTGTTCCAACAAAACAGCCATTTTATTTTCTAATTGCAAAGAAGAATTCATATGCTGCAAGCTACAGCCACCACAAATTCCAAATGATTCACACTTTGGCTGTTGCCGATTGGGACTTGGCGATAATATTTTAATGACCTTAGCTTCGTCGTACTTGCTTTTTACTTTTAGGTATTCAAACTCTACTTCTTCACCAATTAAAACGCCGTCGATAAAAGTTGTTTTGCCTGCCACATGAGCAATCCCTCGCCCATCATGACTCAAACTTGTTACCAAACCTGTTGCAGTTTTACCCTTCATCTCGAACCCACCAAAAGAAATAAATTGCACAATTTATCTAAATATATTATCATATTCCGATGAATAAAGTAGTTTGTCACCTTAATAAGCTCTCTCATTTGAAGAACCTTCGAAACGATTTCGCTGGTCTTTTTCCCTTCTACTATTCTAACTATTTTGCCCTCTAAGGGGCATATGTTATTTTCACTACAACCTAACCTTATTTAACTCCAGACTTCTGGGGCCATAGTTGCGAAGATGCAAGAATTGAGGGTTTCTTATGAATAGTAGATTTTTCGGCGCGGTTTTCTTAATTTTAGGGACATGTATTGGTGGCAGTATGTTGGCCTTACCTATGGCAACTGCCTCTGAAGGCTTCGGCCACACCATTATTATTATGTTAGGTTCTTGGGTGATGATGACGTTAGGAGCATTTGCTCTCTTACGGGTTAACCTCAAGCTTCCAGAGAACAGCAATTTAGTGTCCATGTCGCAAGCGACACTAGGAAAATTAGGAGCGATCATTACCTGGATCGTGACGCTCTTTCTTCTCTATACTCTCTTATCCGCTTATATATCCGGTGGCGAAGATTTACTAGCAACGATCTTTGATAACTTCCATATTAATTCTCCGATGTGGCTCAATGCTGTGATTTTCACAGGTATGCTTGGCCTTATCGTATTTAAAGGTATCAATATGGTCGATTACGTTAACCGCGGTCTGATGAGCACTAAGTTGTTAGTTTGTTTTGCACTCATTCTGCTGCTCATTCCATTTACTGCAGCTAAACACTTATCTTTTCAACATCTAGGCACCAATAGCTCAATGATGACCTGCATTACGGCCTTTGGTTATGCCAGTATAGTGCCGTCAGTACGAACTTATTTAAAAAGTGACTCACGTAAGCTCCATTGGGCAATTATACTCGGAGGACTGATACCCCTTGTCTGTTACATCGCTTGGATCTTGGCTGTGCAGGCTACCATTCCAACAGTGCCTACCTTAACCAACCTTTACTCAACCAGTCATCCACTGAAAGATATGGTAGAAACGTTGATCGCCCAAGCCAACAATCCCTATATACATATTTTAACCAACGTATTCACTTCAATCTGTGTTCTAACCTCTTTCCTGGGTGTTGCATTAAGTCTCTCCGACTTCTTAGCAGATGGAATCAAGTTAAAAAAAGTTGGCAAAGGACTTTCAATTAATATCGGCCTGACGTTATTACCACCCTTATTAATTGTGTTGCTCTTTCCAGCAATATTTCTTAAAGCCCTAAATTATGCGGGAATTCTCTGCGTGGTATTGCTGTTTGTGATGCCAATAGTAATGGCGATAACACTCAAAATGAAAAATATCGCATTAATAGAAGCAGATGAAGTCAGAGGCTAAAGGCCCTAGGAGCTTCAGAAAGATCCGAATTGGCTGTAATAGGAATCAGAGTCGCCCTATATTTTTGGGCGGCCGCACTCGTATAAATATTCTGTTGATAGCCCTTTGAAATAGTTAGAAATGCTATCTCACTAAGCTCGGTGTTGCCCTCTTTCCTAGCACAAACTTGAACGATACGAAGATAGTCAAAGCCAGCATCAGGATCGTGTATATTTAATTTGGAACGAAGATTTTCATGATCTTCAATATCAAAACCACACAATAACGTCCCTATTGCTATTGCAACATTTAGATTTTTTGTTTCAGTCACCAATTTCTTGCAGTATTTTAAAAAGACATCGCCCCTTATTACTAAATGATTATCACTGATGGCATCAAGCATGGTGTAAAAAGCTATTGGGTGTCCTAGTCGGGTTGCGTAATAAAGAAATTTAGCTGCTACAACGTTTTTTTCTTGCTTGAATCTCCCCATACCCATATAAGCTAATGCGCATTCATATGCGGCATCTTTATCCTTGAAGGCACAAGCTTTTAACATCACAAAAACTCTCGCTTCTGAAAGCTCAGTTGTTTTGTCTAACAAAGTCGAAACTATTAATTCCACAACAGGCACATTTGACATTCGAAGGGCTCGACTAATCTGAAAAAGTGACTCTAGAAGTTCCCCTGTAATAACACCGGATTTTTGTAGTTCATCCCGAAGTTTAGCCGCTAGAGTATTTTGTCGTTGTTGTATCAGATTTAACGCAACGATCGGACCTGCATGGCCGACCGGCTTTTCAATAAAAACAGGCTCAAAGAAGATTCCCTGATGGGCCATCTCATGTCTCCAAATCAAAGAAAGCTAAGATTGTAACATAAAAGCTTAAGGAAATGTTAAGAGCACCTTTTGAAATTTGGTCAAATGGGATGGTAGAATTTTAAAATATTCTAGTTTTAACTTGTCATCTTTTAGATTAAAAATAGGAAAAATCAGGGCCTGACATTAGGGAGTTCTGTCGCTGCTTTGGGGATAAAAACAACTTCCATAATAAATTTATATTTAGCTTCGGAAATGAGTAGTGTCTCTGATTCTAATAATTTTTTAAATTGCGCAGGTTCCGTGCCGTCTTTAGTCTCATTAGCTAAGTTCATTAACCTATCAATAATCTTCTGAATTTGCAGATCTTCCTGTGAGGAATAAAAAAATGAGGTTAGTGTTCGAGCCCAACTATTCGTAATTGGCATTTTTAAAATTGCAATCAGCTGCGATAAAAGAGGTCGATCTTTTTGTTCTTCATAGACTTGCCATAATTTCAATATGGTCTGCAGAGGATGTCCTTTCTCCTCAGCGATTGCAATTGCTGTTTTACCATTGCATACCGTGTTAAGGTTGGCACCTGCTTTCAAAAGTGCCTGTACAATAGCTTCATTTCCTAATTCCGCTGCTCGATAAAGTGGGGTAAAACCTCGATTAGTTGCTTGATTGACGTCCGCTCTCGCTGCCACTAACAGCAATACAACATTTAAGTGTTCTCTCTCCACTGCAATAAAAAGCGGAGTTGCACCAGAGTGTCATGGCCTGTCTTCCCGCGTAGCCTGTCATTCCCGCGTAGGCGGGAATCCATCTTTCCAGCCACATCTGAAATGGATTCCCGCCTGCGCGGGAATGACAAGCCATGGGGAATGACAGACCACACGGGAAGACAGGCAACGCATCATTATCGCAAGAATTCATTAAGGAAGTATTATTAGCATCTCTACAAATTTAGTCTTAATCGGTAATTTAGAATGTTTAAAAATATTTTCTATTAATAAGAAGTACCGTTAAGGGACTGTTATTGCAACAGGTGGAGCTTCGCGCAGGGGTAATTGGCTTTGACTTCTAGGTATTTTTAAGCTGCTCACTTGTTGTGATTTTTTTTGCAATAAGTCCAGGAAATCGCGCGTTGAGGGCACGTGCCTTAACCTCGTGGGCGCTTTCTCTAACAATTTATTTTCATCAATTTCTTCTGAAGGTTGTCTCGAACTCTCTTTGAATAAACTGCTCATCGTACCTTTTGCCGTATGTGCAGCATGTTTTCGAAACGGTCCAACATAGGTGGATCGAGTCCCCACTAGGCTTTTTGGAGGTTTCTGAACATCAGGAGATGCTTTTTTAGCAGGGTTTTCCGCTATATTTTGAGATTTACCATCATTCTTGTTTTGCGACACTACAGCCAGAGGGGAAACTTTATTAGTAGCCCCTGGTTGGACCTTCTGAGATGGATGTTCACTGACTACTCCAGCAGTCGCTGTTATTGACTCCTTATTAACCTGCGCCACTTCATTTTGTAGTTGCTTGCTCCGTTCAATCAGATTCAATTTAAGTTCAGTTTCTTTATAATGTTCGAGATTTTGGTTTTGTTTAGATTCCAATAACCTACTACCCGCATAGAGTCCCATAATAGTCGCGCCAACCAATAGTAATGGAACGAAAGCAAAAGACCCAAACAACATAATGCCTAGTGACACTGCAATGGTTAATGCTGCAATAAAGGGAGCCCAATTTTTCAAAAAATTACGATTTACGTCGGTGAGAGTAGTGACTTTCTCTAACGTTTTACCTGTAGTCTCGATCAACGTCTGGGGTTGACCAGTGATGTACCCTTTAAAAGCGGTAACTAGCTGATGAGCTGAATTATGTTGATCTTTTATTTTCTGATCTTTTAGTAAATATAGCACCAAATGTTGATAGAACTCTGGATCTTCATTATTAGTTAACTGACCTGGAATCTCAGAACGTTTTAAGCCAGTAGCATTTTCAATAAATCGTAGAGTTCTCTCTTTTTTAGTTATTAAATTTTCAATATCGTCTCGATTATCCGGGGTGAATTTTTTTGACAAAAACTGCTTCGAATAGGAGTTGTAATGTTGAAGGAGCTCAAACAGCAAAGCCTGCGGCGTCTTGCTTAATCCCTCAATGACACCGGTCCCCAAATTAGCAGTCAAATTTATTTTACGCTTTTCAATTCGTATAATTTGCGCAATTTCATCTCGACTGGATTTCAAACTGGCTTTTCTAAATTGTGTTGCCACTTGGGCACCTATGAGGGGACCTAAAATGGCACCAAAGGCATTTATGGCTAGCACCGTTCCTATAACAGGAAGTGTGATACAGGCTGAAAGTCCGACAACAGAGCTTATAGAAATTCCGATAACCATCCCTGTGCCAAAGCCCAAAATGGTTTGCAAGATACCATGCAGCGCCATTCGCCTACGCACAGATTCTGGAACATATTTTTCAAAATCGGATTCTTCAGGAAGTAATCTGCTTGTTTCTGTGGCCTCATCATCATTTTTAGGCGAAAACTCTGGTCCAGCGTAGCAGTGTTTGGGGTAGACAAGAGGTGAATCTTTGTAAGTCTTATCTTTAACATGATGCAATTTATAAAGAAGCTCGTAACGAGTTCTATGGTATTTTAGATTGGCATCAATACCATCAACATTCTTTTTGTGTGGCTTTTCAACAAATTTGCGATAAAAGTAAGAAGAAAGTCCCGACAGAATACCAATGGCTGCACCTGTCAGTATCAGCGGCAAACCAACCGGAGAACCAAATGAAATCAGCCCACCCAGCAACAAGCTCCAACCTATGACTCCTACGCCTGTATTACCGCGTTTGCCAACCATCAAAACAGCTTTAACTACTGAAACTATTTTTCGAAACCAACCCTTTTCTTTTTTAGGCGGCTCTAAAACGATTGGCTCTTTTGGCATTTTGGAGGGATAGGGAAATTTAAATGCCTGCACTAAGCGTTTATTAAAATCAT
Organism: Coxiellaceae bacterium UBA6002; assembly: GCA_002429595.1. Classification (GTDB taxonomy): domain Bacteria; phylum Pseudomonadota; class Gammaproteobacteria; order UBA6002; family UBA6002; genus UBA6002. The sequence goes on along the minus strand of DJAM01000033.1, from coordinate 14,037 downwards.
TGGGGGCACCAACTTGTGGATATTGATTTAAGAAAAGCTCAAGTTTCAGGCTAAAAAATGGATCTGTTTTATCAAGGCCAGTTATTTCAGTAATTAAACGTTCAATACTATTTTGTCCTGGCAAGCGATTGCTTTTTCGCTTCATCGCTGCACGCCACCCTACTTCACTTTGATGGCAGTTAAGTAAATCGAGCTGTAGGAGATAATTACGTAGGTATAATTTTAAAAGCCCACCATTATTTAGTGTATGTAAAGATGGTGTATCGAATAGATTCGGGGGTAACTTTTCCTGGATGTGAGCGGTTATTTTCTCTTCTTCTTCTTCAACTCTTTTTAGCTCTTGTAATTTTAAATCTTCTTCGACATTTTTATCGTATTCATCTTTTAGAGCCGATGCCATATAAAAAAGAGATCCAAGAGCACTAATTCCAATGACTCGTGTTGCCCAAGGCTTGAGTGCAACTCTTAACAGTTTATTACAGGTTGCGTAAAGATCAGAATTGGTTTTCGGTGACAGAAAACGATGGTATTTTTTTAAGATAGAGACACCAAAACCAAAAATAAGAGGTACTTTTACTAAAGTAAAAACTGTGTCAAAACCAGTAACAAGATTGTGAATAAGACGAGTGAGATAACCTAGGCCTCGACGCCACCAAGGTTCGCGGTTAAGCCAGACACGGTTTTTCATGAAACCTCCAACGTTTTAATGCTTCTCTGCCAAGTGACCACCAATAGGGTGAGAAGTCACGTGCTAATCAAGCCTTTCGTTTGATTCCTAGTCCTGCAATGTTTCAATCATTTATGCTTATGAGAGTTAACTGTAACAGTCTGCAAATTTGATAATATTCTTGAATTATTAAAATAATCTTAAGAGGTTTAAAGTTTTTTTCCAGTCTGGCGCATTCTAACCAGCAATTACGTCTTTGTCGACAAATCTTACAGCCAAAAAAAATCCCCTTTTGCTTCTCGCTAAAGGGGATTTTAATTGAGAATAAAACTCCATTAGGTAGCAGGAACCTCCTGTGCGGTTGGAGTCCTTAATAAAGGATCCAGTTCATCCCTAACAGTTGGCTGAGGTCTCCAAATTTTTCTCATGCTACGACCCATTTCTGCACTAATAGACTCAGCTCGTGCCCTGCTTGGTTCTGGTGCCGGCGGTTGAGCTGCAACTTCAAGTCTAGCCTGAGGGCGTTCCGCCCCGGCCACAACCGTGTGAGCAGGACGTTCGCGCATCTGGTGATGCATTCTCGGCAGAGGGACATCCACATGAGCAACTTCTTCCGCTGCCTGGGGTTGTGGCGCAACAGCAGTTTTGGCAAGCACACTATGTCTTCTTTCGATCATTTCATATCTAGCTTTTTCAGCTTCTAGGCTTGCAACTTTCTTTGCTGAATGATGCTCTACAACCTTTCCTATTGCGTAAGCTCCAACTACCACCGCTAGAACGGGAAGAACGATCGCAACCTGTGGACCCGCTAAGAACAATGGCAAAATACAGCCAACACAAACCGCGAAAATAATGCCAAGAGCATTCTTTTTAAGGAAATCAAATCCTTTACTCCAGATACTTTGGGTCTTATTCACCGCTGGATCATCGGCATTGACCGAAGCCAACGTTAATCCTGCATGAATGCTGGGCTGTTTAACCAAAAGTGTTTTTAAACTTTGCGCAATCGTATTAGCATGCGCACTGTTTTCTCCTTTGCCTTTCAAGAACTTTGCAATGTGGTTGTAGAAAGCATCATCCCCCAAGGGATGCACCAGATTGCCTCTTTCATCAGTCGGTCTTTTGACGCCGATCATTCTTTCGATCAGGGCTAGGACCTTTTCTTGACGATTGTATTTAGCATGAGTTTGGGCATCGGCTCCTAGAGAGTTCACATATTTTACATAGTCATTAATGACATCCTTCAAGATAAGGCGTGGCTCTTTATCCAACTCAGCTTGAAATCCTACTTTATGCCTATGTTTATCCATTAGGTGTTGCCTGATTTCAGCCACTTCTTGCATGGTCGCAAGTTCGTGTTTAATAGACTTAACCTCATCCTTCAAGGATTTGAAGATCGAGAATCCGGTAAACGCACCACCAATGTACAAAGTTGGTCCAAGAAGTGCTATGGCAGGAAATGCAAGGGTAATCAACCAAGCAATACCTAAACCAAGCATCATAGCATCTGCCGCACCTGAGATAAGTTTCGCAGCTAGCCCAAATCCCATACGGATGCGTGTAGAAGCTGGCAGTTTCACTTGAACAACTGGTTTTAGTGTAGGGTCTGGAACTCTTCTTTGATCAAACGTATCCTTATGTGCCTGCAGCTTGTGTTGATTTTTATGGATCTTTTTCAACTGACGGCTTAGCTCTAATTTATCTTCGCTAGCTTTGATTTCTTCACTTAGTGATTTTAAATTACCTGCCCGCACCTTATTTCTTTTTAGAGTAAGAGCTGCTGCAATTCCGCTATAGATCAAACCCCCAACAGCGATCACCGCAAGGATTGGCCAAGCGACTGGCGCCCCTGAAGAAATAACTCCGAAAAGCTTCAAGGTACTGGCAGTAAGGCCGGCACCCGCTGAGGCATTTGCTATGAAGCCCAAAACTCCTACAACGATATGTCTGAGAGTTTTTTGTTTTTTCCAAAAGGCTCTGACTCTGTCGACTTGTTGACCAATGAATGATTGTGGCGGTTTCAGAGCATGGTTTCGAAACATGAAACGATATCTCTGCTGAGTAAGATGATCGTCACTTAATAAGGCACAAACTTCATCATAGAATTCAGGGCTATAACGATTAAGACCTGTGACTCTTTGAATCAATTTCTCGATTTTGGATTGTGAAGGGAATTTGCCACTAGCTTTACGATAGCGATTTGCTTCATCCCCAAAGGAATCTACATAATCACGTAAGATGTTTTTTAATAACTGCTTGTTCTTGCTTTTAGTGGGGGTTGCTTCTTCCAGAAGGTGTGAATACCTCTTGTTAGTTTTTTCTTTCATCACTTTCTGAACGAGCGCCTCAATCTCAACTTGGCTTTTGCGATCTGCCTGAGCACGAGCACGAATGTTGGCTACATCTACGTCATGAGCAAGTTTGTCAGCGAGAGTCAGAAAAGTTTCTTGGATTTTAGCAGCGAGCTGTTGGGCCAATAAGGTCTTTTTATCAAGTTGGAGCTGTTCTTTTTTATTATTTTCACTTTCATCAAACACAGCTTTGACGACAAAAAGCGCGCCCATAAGAGCACCACCGCCTACGACGTAAGGCGCAGCGCTGAGGCCAGGAGTAAGGCCCTTCAGCCAAAGAGGTAGCTTAACTAGACCTGCCCCTGTGCTAAAGCCATCAAAGAACCCTTGCAATGAGCTGAAGGCCTTGCCGAAGAATTTATCCGCGGAATGGGGTTTTTCACTAGGATTTCGCATAAATCATCTCCCAAAGTATATCTTGGGGGTAGGGGCCTAGTTGATCTAGAAGACCTTGTATCTGTCGTTCCTGATTGGTTTTTCCCTTGGAACTGGGTGCCTGCCCACGTATATAAGATTAACTAATTTTTATTAAAAAAATCTTAACAAGCGCTAAGGTGTTGATAATTTTTTTTGTGTGTGGGGAGGGGGCAGAGACTTTTCTATGAAGGGAGTATTGTGCCCCTTCCTTCCTGGACTTGAGTTACTCCCTCTCCCCCATTTATGCGGGAGAGGGAATGAGAACAAGCGAGAGGAAATCAAAGACAATGAATTAGAGAGACCTACTTCTCTAAAGCTTTCTGAATAGTAGCTAGGAAATCAACTGGAACTGGGAAGATAATTGTCGCCTTGGAATCAGAAGAGATATCAATCAATGTCTGCAGATAGCGGAGTTGTAATGCTTGGGGTTGTTGGGCTAGAACCTGAGCAGCCTGTAGCAGTTTTTCAGAGGCCTGGAGTTCACCTTCAGCATTGATGATTTTGGCACGACGTTCCCGTTCTGCTTCCGCTTGCCGAGCGATGGCTCTAACCATACTTTCGTTTAAATCAACATGTTTGATTTCAACTGTAGAAACTTTTATTCCCCAAGCGTCAGTTTGTTCATCGAGAATTTTTTGAATATCTGCATTGAGTTTTTCTCGCTCAGCGAGCATCTCATCCAAATCATGTTGTCCTAGCACCGACCGCAACGTAGTCTGCGCCAATTGGCTAGTCGCTTCAAAATAATTTTCCACTTGAATAATAGCTCTTTGTGGATCAACGACTCTAAAGTAAACCACCGCATTAACCCTAACAGAAACGTTATCTCGTGAGATAACATCTTGAGTAGGAACATCCATAACAATCGTTCGCAATTGAATTTTAACGGCTTGCTGCACAAATGGTACTACCAACACTAAACCGGGTCCTTTCACTTTCCAAAAACGACCGAGGGTAAATAGTACTGCTCTTTCATACTCTTTGAGAATTTTGATTGCGCTGAATAAAAACAGCAGAACTACGATGAGAATAATTGCTGTTGTTGTTGTCATAAAAACTCCTTTTTTTAATCCTCTGGGATAACTTTCAAAATTAAATCATTTAACTCGATCACTTTTACCTGTTGACCTGGATGCAACGGATAATCTGACTCAATCTGCCATAATTCACCGTGAATTCTAACTCTAAAACGATGCTCATCTCCTTCCTTTTTTAATACTTGCGCCTTACTGCCAATGAGTTCTTCTCTACCGCTTACGATAGGTCTTCTACGGGCTCTAAGTGCAAGTTGGATAAGCAGCACTAAAAAACCAATTGTGATTAATGTCAACGAAACGATAACCGGCAAAATCAAGGTAAAGCCTCCAGTATTAGAATCAATTAACATGATCGAACCAACCACAAATGCAACGATACCACCTAAACCCAACGCACCAAAACTGGGAATAAAGGCTTCTGTAATGATAAAGGCTATGCCCATTAGAATTAGAATCAAACCCGCGTAATTGACTGGCAATAATTGCAACGCATAAAGTGCAATGAAAAGACAAATCGCACCCACTACACCTGGCAGAATAAATCCTGGATTGATGAATTCGAAGATAAGCCCGTAAATACCAATCAATAATAAAATATAAGCAATATTAGGATCAGTAATAATGGCTAAGAAGCGACTACGCCAATCTGGGACGTAACGTTTTATGACAATGTTTTTAGTGCTAAGTACGACAGGTTTATTGGCAATCATAACAGTTTTGCCATCAACTTTGGCCATTAGATCTGACAAGTCAACCGCTATCAAATCAATCACATTAAGTTGTAATGCCTCATTCGCAGAAATACTGGCACCACTTAGTACTGCTTTTTGTCCCCATTCAACATTACGATGGCGTAACTGCGCCAAACTTCTGATGTAAGCGCTGGCATCATTTAGTGCTTTTTTATCACTCGCCGTTTCTTTATCTTTCTCTGTTTCTGTCAATGAAACTGGAGTTGCAGCCCCAATATTCGTGCCAGGTGCCATAGCAGCAATATGGCTAGCATACATAATAAAAGTGCCTGCACTAGCTGCACGAGCTCCGCTTGGGGCAACATAAGAAATGACAGCAATTGGCGAATTGAAAATTTCTGTGATGATGGTGCGCATCGATTTATCTAAACCACCCGGAGTATCGATCTGCAATATCACAACACTAGCATTATCTTTTTCCGCTTGTGCGATTCCTCTTTGGATATAATCAGCTGTGACCGGACCAATTGCACCATCGATATAGAGTAATTCCGCAGTCGGTTGAGCATTCTTTGCAAAACATGCAAAGCACCACGATGACAAAATCAAAAAAATAAGAGTGCGAATCATTTTGTATATCCTTATACGAAAAATAAATCACTTAAATCTATTTGGCAGAAGAAAGTTCTTGCCATAATTTCGATACAGCCTCTAAACCACCCTGTTCATAACTACGAATCGTTTGAGTGCCAACCACGGCATAATCGGCTTTTCCACGCAAAAAATTGAGATCTTCACGATTGCTAACCCCAAAACCAACTGCAAGAGGTAAATCACTAAATTGACGTATTTCATTCAAATAATCACTTAGTGCAGTATCAAAAGTAGTTTTAGGTCCAGTGACCCCAGCTCTTGCTACAGCATACACAAAACCATCAAAAAAATTCGATAATACTTGCAGTCGTTTAGTAGAAATATTTGGAGCGACCACTGAGATCGCCGCAAAGTCATGAGCTCGGCAGGCCTCAAAATAATCAGTAGCAATATCTAGAGGTAAGTCTGGAACGATTGCTCCTTTAGCACCAGCTTTTTTAGCTGCTTTGATAAAATTTTCGTAACCTTGTTTGAAAATAATATTAGCGTAAGACATAAACACAAAGGGCAAATCGTACTGACTTGTCATTTCAAGCATAAGTTCATAACACTCTTCAATTTTAAGGCCTCGATCAATAACAACATGATTAGCCTTGGCAAAAATAGGACCATCAGCAATCGGCTCAGAAAAAGGTATTTGCAACTCAATAAGATCGACTTTATTGGTAGCTAAAATTTCAATAAGTTTTCGAGCAGTTTTTTTATCGGGATAATTCACAATGGTGTGACCCACTAATCCTATTTCATTCGGAAATTTTTTTGGTAACAGTTGCATCATTTCTCCTTCGAAATAGTTTTGAGATATTGAGTCCACGACTCGTCGCCAAAAATACGACCATAGGTAAAAATATCTTTATCACCACGACCGGATAAATTAATCAGAATCGAATCGCTTTGACTTAATTTACCTGCTTCTTTAAAAGCACAAGCCAAAGCATGTGAAGATTCTAATGCCGGAATGATGCCTTCTTCTTTAATTAATAACTGCGCTGCTTCTAAAACTTCCTGATCAAAAGCTTGCTCCATTCGCACTTTGCCCTGCTCCGCCCAATTAGCAATAATTGGCGAGATCCCCACAAAATCAAGTCCTGCAGCAATTGAATGGGTATCTAAAAGTTGCCCTTCCTCTGTCTGTAAAAAGAGTGTTTTGAAACCTTCGGCAATGCCAACTGTTCCTTGACCACTTGCAATTCGACTCGCGTGCTCACCTGCTTTTTTACTTTTACCACCTGCTTCTACACCCACCAACTCTACAGAGCCATCGAGAAATCCTTGAAAAATTCCTACTGCATTAGAACCACCGCCAATACAGGCATAAACTTTACTGGGTAAGCGGCCAAAGCGCTCCAAAAATTGAATTCTCGCTTCCAAGCCAATGATACTTTGAAAGTAAGCAACTAAAGCAGGAAAAGGATGAGGCCCGCAGACTGTCCCCAATAGATAATGTGTAGATTCTAAATTAGTCGACCAATCACGCAGGGCAGCGTTAATAGCATCTTTTAATGTTTTGCTACCTTCTTCGACTGGAATGACCTTAGCACCTAAGCGTTCCATCCAAAAAACATTGGGACGTTGACGAGCAACATCTTCTTCACCCATATAAATACAGGCTTCGAAACCAAAACGTGCTGCCATCGTTGCTGTGGCTACGCCGTGTTGTCCTGCTCCTGTTTCTGCAATCACTCGCGTTTTGCCTAAACGTTGCATTACTAGACCTTGCCCAAGCGCATTATTAATTTTATGTGCACCGGTTTGATTAAGATCCTCCCGCTTTAAATAAATATGTGCGCCACCCAGTTTCTTCGTTATATTCTGCGCAAACGTAATGGGAGTGGGTCGACCACTATACTCTTGAGCTAGATGAACAAAACTATGCCAAAAGGTTCTATCTTTGATAAGCGCACGCCAAGTCTCTTCTAGCTGTTCCAAATTAGGACGAAGAATTTCAGGGATATATTGACCACCAAATTGACCAAAAAAACCATTTTGGTCAGGAAGCAAAGGTTCCGGCTGATTAATCATATTTGCATTCATTCGTTTTCCTTCTTCGATATATAAAGTTCCTGAGTTTCACTCAGGCTACATTATTTAGAATCATGCGCTACAGGTAGAGTAAAAGTAATGCCTTGAGCAAGCGGCAATTCATTACTCCAGTTAATGGTGTTAGTTTGTCTTCGCATGTAATTTTTCCAAGCATCAGATCCTGCTTCCCTGCCGCCACCAGTTTCTTTCTCACCACCAAAAGCACCACCAATTTCTGCACCAGATGTCCCGACATTAATATTAGCAATACCACAATCACTGCCAAAGACCGAAAGAAAATATTCGCTATGTCTAAAATCTTCGGTAAATAATGATGAAGAGAGTCCTTGGCGCACATTATTGTGTAGTTCCAAGGCTTCTGAAAATTTTTCATAGGTCAGGATATAGGTGATCGGGCCAAACGTTTCTTCTTGCATAATTTCTGTATTAGCAGCTGCGTGGATTAACGTTGGTTCGACAAAAAAACCAGGTTTGTTAATGACTTTACCGCCATATAAAATGTCTGCCTTCGCCTCTTTTGCTTTTTTGATTGCTTGTATATATTGATCAACGGCAGATTGGTCAATTAAAGGCCCCATTAATGTCAAAGGGGAAAGTGGATCACCAATTTTGATTTCTTGATACGCGGTCACTAAGCGCTGAACCAACTCATCATATCTCGCTTTATGGACAATCACTCGACGCGTAGAGGTACATCGTTGCCCTGCGGTACCAACGCCACCAAATACAATCGTGGGTACTGCTAGATTTAAATTGGCAGTCTCATCGACGATAACCGCATTATTGCCGCTAAGTTCTAGGATGTGTCTTCCTAACCGCCTGACAACTTTCTCTGCAATCCGCTTTCCAACTGAAGTTGAGCCAGTAAAAGAAATTAAAGGAAAGCGAATATCATCGACTAATTGTTCAGCTACCTGAGTTTCGTCCGTAATCAATAGTGAAAAAACGCCATCATAGCCAAGTTCACGGGTAACTTTATTGCAGATATTTTGCACTGCAATCGCACACAACGACACTTTATGTGACGGTTTCCATACGACAGTATCACCACAAATCGCAGCTAAAAAAGCGTTCCAAGCCCAAACTGCAACCGGAAAATTAAATGCCGTGATGATGCCCACCGGTCCAAGCGGGTGCCATTGTTCTAACATTTTATGAAATTTGCGCTCTGATGGCAGAGTTTTGCCATAAAGCATTCGCGACAACCCCACAGCAAAGTCTGCCATATCGATCATTTCTTGAACTTCACCATCGCCTTCTTGTTTAATCTTGCCACATTCTAAGGAAATCAAAGTTCCCAGTGCATCTTTGTGGCGACGTAATTCTTCACCAATTAAACGTATGCACTCCCCTCGAACAGGAGCAGGAACTTCTCTCCAAGTTTTAAAGCTGTGAGCGGCAAGGTCGGAGATTTGGTGATAGTCTTCTAAGGTTGCAGCTTGAATTGTTCCCAGAATTTCCTCATTAGCAGGATTGTGGGATGTTATGGTGTTACCTTGGCTGCGACACCAATTATAGCCAGCACAACCGCCGAGATTTTGATATTTCAATCCTAATTCAGATAATGCTTCCATGGATCTAGCTCCAATTGTGTTCCTGGTTGGTTACTGTCAGCTTTATTCTCTCTGCTGCTTGGGGGGAAAGGGTTAGGACTTTTCTGTCATTCCCGCGCAGGCGGAAATCCATGCTTCCAGCTGCATCTACAATGGATTCCCCGCCTGCGCGGGAATGACAAAAACGCCAGGCTACCAATTCTTTGCATTTAAGAGCCTTTTTTCTTACAATCCTATAAATTAGAAACAATGCAAGATTCCATGCTTATAAGGTAATCTATAATAATACTGTAGTTCTCACTTCGGACGCTATAATTGAATATAAAAGATGATTAGACGATATTTAACTAAAACAACTAAGCTATCTAAAAGCGAATTAAAGGAGATCAAAAATCTCGCAATTCTTTCGCATAATATCGATAAATTTAAAACCAAATTTTATTGGAATATCTTAGAAGACCGAAAACTCCCTGAATATGATGATTATTTACTTTATGTTGAAGGTAACCTTGCTGGCTATGTCGGAGTATTCGCTTTTAAAGAAGATGAAGTCGAACTTACGGCCATTGTTCATCCCAAATATCGTAGACAAGGTTATTTTAAATCACTCTTGACTGAAATTTTCGCCGAGTTAGTCAATCGTGGCTTTCAGAAATGTTTGTTAATTTGCAACCGCGAAGCGCAAATCGCTAAGCAAATCGCGCAAAGATTAAATACCAGTTATTCTCATGCCGAATATGAAATGGTTTCCAAAACTAAGCCCATCTTTGAAGACTTACCAGAGCTTGAGCTACGCGAATACGTTAAAGAGGATATTATTGATTTGGCTCAAATGGACGCCATTTGCTTTAACAGCTCACTTGATAAAATGATCTTCCGCTTTATCAACAGCATGGGCGAAAAAAATCGCAAAGTCTATGTTGCTATTAGCGGTAGCGGCGAAAAAATCGGCAAGGTCCATCTACGATATGACGAAAAAAATCATGCCTACATTCATGATCTTTGCATACTACCCGCCTTTCGTCGTAAACGTTATGCAACAGCGATGGTAATGAAGGTCATGGAAATGTTAGAGAAAAATCGTATCAAAACGATTTATCTTGATGTTGAAGGCAAAAACGAAAGTGCGATTAAATTATACGAGCAATGCGGTTATGAAATTACGGCTATCCATGATTTTTATACTTACGATTTAAGTTTTATTAAACCCGTCAGTATTTTTCCCTAATCAAATCGACTGCGCAGATTTTAATCGCGCGACAATTTTGTCTAACGGCAGCAACTTAAATATTGCCACCATTTCTGGACCGTGTAATTCACCCGTAATTGCAACACGTAATGGCTGAAATAATGCCTTACCTTTAAGCTGCAACTTCTGACCTAATTCTTGGCTGACAACTTTAAAGTCTTGCCCACGAGAATTAATTATGGCAATAGCTGTCTCAAAATACTCAACCCCAGCCTGCTGTAAAATAGCTTTGTGTTCTTCAGAAAGTGTTTCTTGCAATAAAATATCAGTAAAAAATAATTCAGCATATTTGTGCGCATCTACAGGAAAAAGAATATTAGCTCGAATAGTTGCAATAAAATCTTCGCGATGCTTTTCAGGAATTAATGCACGAGTTTGCTCATCGAGCCACAGCCATAATTCTTCATTTGGTTTGCGAGAAATTGCTTCTTGCTGCCAACGCAGTAATTGTTGATAGTCAAAACGCGCTGGTGCTCTTCCTAAATGCTCTAACGAAAATTTCTCGGCAAGTTGTTCTAATGTCATATAAGTATCACTTTCGTAATAATGACCTAGTCTTGCTAAGTAATTGTTAATTGCGTCTGGCAAAAAACCTGACTTTCTTAATTCTTGAACGCTTTTACTACCATGACGTTTCGAAAGTGGGCTGCCATCTGATCCAACAATTAATGAGATATGACCATAAGACGGCGCGGGTAAATTTAGTGCTTTTAAAATAAGAATTTGTCGAGGTGTATTAGTCAGATGATCTTCACCGCGTAATGCATAAGTCACTTTCATTAATGCATCGTCAATTGCATTACAAAACATAAATGGCGATGTGCCATCAGCGCGACGAATAATAAAATCACCTATATCATTACCATTAAAAACTTGCTTACCACGCACCACATCTTCGAATTCAATGAGGGCATTTTTTTCAACATGGAAACGTAAAGTAGGTTTGATTCCTTGCGCTAATTTAGCAGCAATCTCCTCTTTGCTAAGGCCATAACAAGTACCAGCATAACGCGGCGGTTTACCGGCAGCACGCTGCACTTTGCGCATCAATGCCAAATCTTCCTCAGAGCAAAAGCAAGGATAAGCTTGGTTTTGTTGTTCTAATTGCTGATAATAATGATCATATACTGCTTGCCGTTCAGACTGAAAATAAGGCCCATTATGTAGATCATGTGATGGACCTTCCTGCCAATCTAGACCTAACCAAAGCATATCTTCTTCAAGCGCAACAACATATTCCGCTTTAGATCGTACAACATCTGTGTCTTCAATTCGCAATAAAAAAATTCCGCTTTCTTTTCTAGCAAGTAACGCATTAAAAAGGGCCGTACGAATATTACCAAGATGCACAAAGCCAGTTGGACTAGGACAAAAACGTGTTTTTACAGTATCAGCCATTCTAGAAACCTTGTTAGCAAACAAGGTATAGAGTCTAACATGTAGCCTGGGTGAAACCCAAGAAAACATTATTTCTTACCAGTCAGAAGCCAGGTAAGATATTAAATTTATATTTCACAGAACGGGATACAAACTATGCAAGCACCTACCCCACCACTGCCACAAATGACTGAAGAAGAACGTGAAAGTATCAGGAAATTTATTAGCTTAAAAGAGTTTTTTGACAAACATAAAGAAGGCAGTAACATACTTCGCTACCGCTTCGGGATGTTATATTTTCATGGCCGTGGCACCCCAAAAGATGATAAAAAAGCTTATGCATTAATCGCCCAAGCCTCCGAAGATATCGTTCCAGATGCTAAAGTACAACGTGGCATCATGCTATTGAAAGGCTGGGGATGCGAAAAAAATTATCAAGAAGCTTGGGAATGGTTAAAAGGTAGCGAACATCGCACTGCTTTATTTTACAAAGCAGAGATGTTTGATAACGGGTGGGGAGTCGTCAAAGATGAAAATCAAGCGACAAGCCTATATAAACTGTCCGCTGAAAATGGCTATGTGCCTGCCCAACATCTATTAGGGATGAGATATCTAAAGGCCAAAGATGAGTCAGAAGCCTCTGTTTGGCTGCTAAGAGCTGCGAAAGAAACCCATGCGGAATCACAATACCAACTAGCATTATTATTAATAAAATCACCGGAACCGGTAAAACAAAGTAATGCCCGAAATTGGTTCAAGGACGCTGCAGAACAGGAGCATGAAGGAGCCCGCAAGTGGTTGAAAGAGAACACGCCAAAATCGGTTCACTTTAGTCTCGGTGAAAAAAGACCACGCGATAGAAGCCGCGAAGCTGTTGACCCCAGAACCAACAATACTATGTCGCAGAAAATAGCTAAATAATTTTAGATGATTGTTATTGCAAAGTTATGTGTCATCTGCGCGTTATGTGTCATTGCAGGGTGATGTGTCATTCCCGCGCAGGTGGGAATCCATGCTTCCAGCTGCACCTCAGGATGGATTCCCACCTGCGCGGGAATGACACATCACCCTGCAATGACACATCGATGTTTTGCACAAAATCTTAAATAATTGTACAATTACCAAAATTTATCAAAAAATAGGCAAAATTGTCATCTAGAATGAGTAATCTGCTATGCGATAAAAACTATTGTTAGATATTTTAAACTGTTGGCAGTTTTACATTACGGAAAATATAGATGCACACACTTTTTATCTCCGACTTACATCTTGATGAGCATCACCCTCAAAGCACAGACTATTTTTATAATTTTTTAGAAGCCCACGCCAAATCCGCACAAGCAATCTATATCTTAGGCGATTTCTTTGAACTGTGGATTGGTGATGATGATCATACGGAATTTTCAGATCGTATTAAAAAATCACTTAAAAAATTAACAGCTCGTGGTATCAAAGTTTATTTGATGGGTGGAAATCGTGATTTTTTGTTGGGAAAACGATTCGCCAAAGCCTGCGGCTGCACTTTAATTAAAGATTTCACACCGATTAACTTATATGGCAGCAAAGTCTTATTGACGCATGGCGATGCGCTTTGTACTTTTGACGAGCAACATATGCGTTTTCGCAAATTTTCTCACAACCCTGTGATTAAGAGCGTTTTTGCACGACTGCCGCTTCGTCTTCGAAAAAGAATTGGCTTGCGTCTTCGACGAAAAAGTACGTTACATACTAAAACTTTGCCACTTAGTATCATGGATGTGGCGCAAGATACCGTGCAGCAGCAACTACAAAAATATCAAGTCGATTATATCATTCATGGTCACACTCACCGTCCGCTTGCGGTTGATTTACCAATGGCAAATCGAGTAGCCAAACGTATTGTGCTTGGCTCTTGGGAACGACAAGGTTGCTATTTAAAATGGTGGGAAAGTGGCAAGCAAGAGCTTATTTTCTTTAAATAATTTGCTAATGGGTTTTGTGTCATTCCCGCGAAGGCG
>DJAM01000072.1 GCA_002429595.1 Coxiellaceae bacterium UBA6002 | reverse complement strand
GCCTTCGCGGGAATGACAGCTCTTCGTAGGAACTGACAGTGCTTCATAGGGTGACAGCTCTTCGTAGGAATGACAGCGCTCCGTAAGATGACAGCCCCTTCATAGGAACGACAGCCTCCACACTACAAGCAACATAATAAATCTCTTCAACTAAAATATTTGAAACCCCTTTCTAAAAAAAATAGAAGATGGTGAGATCAATCCAGATTTTGTGATTACTCACTGTGTGCTTCTTGAAGATGTACCAGAAGCCTGTAAGGTTTTTCGAGATAAGGAAAATGGCTGTATTAAGGTTATTATTAAGCCAAATAAAACAAGTTTGTAAGCAAAAGATTACATCGCGGTGAGTAAAATCTATTATTCTTGTAATTCGAATAAAGATACATAAATCTATCTTATAATGAATTTGTCCCGTTCAGTTTCGTCCCGCAAATCTTTTGTATATTTAATTAGGAGTAATCTTATGACTAATGAACAAAGAAAAAATCCACAAAACCAAAACTATGGTGATAAACAATCTCAATCACAAAGCCAACAAAAACAACAAAAGCAAGGACAAGCGCAAGGTCAAGGTCAAGGACGTGGCAGTAACTTAACCCAAGATCAACGTCGTGAAGGTGGTAAACGTTCACATAGCGGTTCTTCAAGTTCGTGGCAACAATCGCAACAAAACAAAAAAGACGATAAAAGCGGTCAACGCTAATTGTTTTTTTAAAAAAATCCCCTCAAGGAATGAGGGGATTTTTTTATGTAATATTAAAAGTTAATTTTAATTGTACCGCATTAATTGAGCCTTTGGTCGTACCATTAATATTGTTTCGAGGCCCTGTAATATTAATATCCTGATCTTGAATAAACGCATGCGCATAGCCCGTATCAATGGTAATGTTTTTAGTTAAGTCATAGCCCATCGTTGCACCTAGAATGATGCTATCACCATGCGATATTTGGAAACGACCATTTCCTGGTGATTGATTGTAACTGCTAGCAAATCTAACAATCCATTTTGGTGTAATACGATAATGAGTACCTAAAGTGACGAGCCAAGTATCACGAAAATGGTAAGGTACACTTGCATTCAAAATTACAGGTTGCAATCCTATTTGTGTAGCAATGCCATGAATATTTATTTTGTCAAAGATACTCCATTGGATGCGCTGTGCTGTACCGATAAGTCCCCAATTAGTAGTAAGAAATTGATTGATCGAAAGCACACTTCTGGCAGGTGTCCAAAAAGTAAAACCATAATGGTTAGATATCACTCTTGGTGTTCCTTCAAAAATACTTTTGCCGCTGAGTCGATAAGTAATCGCGCTGCGATAATTAAAACCAATCGTTGTTGATTTGTGAGGTCGAAAAAGAAAACCAACATCACTTCCAATACCTGTGCCATCACACTCATTGTGACTTTCACTATCAGGAATATTTAAACTTGGAAATCCGGTGGTTGGTTTCAATAAGAAACTTGCGTGCGAGATGTTCATTGCTGCACCAACGGAAAAAACGTCACTAAATTTGAATTCGATTGCTGGTACTACATCAAGAGCTTTAATGCTGCTATTGGATTGGGCGTAGCGTAAAATAGAATGACCTTCTATATCCTTATTAATTGAATTTCCAATCACCGCAAACCCTAGTGCCAATCTTTTGGTTATAGGTGTTCCAAAATAAAGTGATGGTAAGTAGTATTGCGTATCAGTATTTGAAGTCCCTTTAAGAATCAATTCAGTTAGATTTTGGGTTGCCTGTCCTGTAAATTGAGTATGAAGTTCAGAGCCAGAACCAAGTGCTATTATTTGCGGATTCTTAAGCAGAACTAACGCGGCAGGGTTGTAATAAACTGCAGTGGCATCGTTCACCACCGCGGCACCCATCGTAGATTCGATAAAGGACGCATGAAGCGTAGTAGGCAATAATAAAAGCGAAGCAAAAACTGGAATTGCTAATTTTTTAATGCATGGAAGCATTTTTTCCTATCCCTGTGACCTGATACATCATGTGCTTAGGGAGATAATAACTGTTTTTGCCAACCACTAGAAGTGTGAAGATATTCGAACACATCAGATAGTTGATCGGTTCGATAGGCATAAAAAAATAGCCGAGAAGGAATAAACCGTAATCCAACATAAAACGGGCTCATCGGAAGTTCTTTTCCGATATATTTTGCCTCTATTTCATTTTTCTTTTGTGTAAGGACTTCCTTGGAAGTGATCGGTCTCGTAGAAGTGGGAGCATAACTATAAAAACGAATCTGTGCTTCTCGAGGATAGCTTTGCCAGTAAAATTCATTTTCGGTTTCTGACAGCGCTTCAACAGTTCCTTCGAGTACTATCTCACGCTGTGCTAGTTCGAACCAAAATGTCAGTGCAGCTTGAGGATTTTCTTGTAACTCGGCGAGTTTTCTTGTTCCTTTCTGAGTGAAAAAGACTAATCCTGCCTCAGAAATTTCACGGACTGCAATGACCCGTGCATGTGGTACTGCATCTTGGGTTGCAGTAGCTAAGATGGCTTGTCCGGGATTGGGGGCGCCTAGGTTTTTTTCTTCCTGCAACCAGTTCTTCAACATTTCAATAGGATTCATCTCTTTCACAAATTAAATAAAAAAGTGATTTTATCTAAATGTGTTTAAACTCGCAAAATAAACATCCCGTGTGTCAACCCGCGTTTTTTGTCATTCCCGCTTCTCATGTCATTCCCGCGCAGGCGGGAACCCA
>DJAM01000153.1 GCA_002429595.1 Coxiellaceae bacterium UBA6002 | reverse complement strand
GGTTCCCGCCTTCGCGGGAATGACAACGGGCGCGGGAATGACAACTAAGCGCCAGTAAAAAACCCCGTATAGCATCCACACCGCTAAGCCGTTATCTTCCTAAATAAAATTCGGTAGATAACATGCCTCTAACTGTCCTCTTATTTTTCCTTGGCATGTTAATAGCAAAAGAATTTCCTTATCTACCTATGCTAGCTTTTAGCACCTTTAGTTTAATTTTAAGCATCATTTTACTCTTTGCACCGATCAAATGGCTAAGGTATTGCGCCATTTCATTAGCAGGTTGTTCCTGGTTTTTGCTATACGCTGGATTAAGTATGAACATCATTCCAGCTCACTTAGAAAATAAACCACTCATAGTAAGAGGTTATATTAAATCGATGCCTTTTACTAAAAACAACACCACGATCTTCGTTTTTGAAACGTCTCAAATAGAACAGACTAACTACCGATATAATTTACTGCTACATTGGCGAGATAATTTGCAAAAATTACATGTGGGCGAAGAATGGCAACTGCTCATGAATATTAAACGTCCGCATTCACTCATGAATCTTGGTAGTTATGATTTAGAAAAGAATTACTTTCAAAAAAAATTACAAGCAAGTGCAACAGTTATCAGCTCTGTGAGTAATAAAAAATTAACAACTCTAACTATGCGCTATCCGATTGAACAACTCCGAGCAAAAATTTTAGAAAATGTCGCAATATTAAAAAATGAAAAGTTCTTTGGAATTATCTTGGCGCTGACAATCGGTGTTACTGATTATATTACTCCTCAACAGTGGCACGTGTTTAGAGCAACCGGGACCAACCATTTAGTTGCAATTTCAGGCTTGCATATTGGTCTCTTAGCGAGTTTATTTGCCAAGCTAAGTGGCATACTTTGGGGGCGACTGCCTCATGCAGCTTTGTATCTTTCTACTAGGAAATTACAGTTGCTGGTAGGCGCCATTATGGCAACTGGTTATGGAATTTTATCTGGTTGGGCGCCGTCGACGCAGCGAGCATTAATCATGCTCTATGTGTTTCTCGCAGGTTTATTTCTCAAGCGAAAAGTCAGCACGTATCAATCTTTGTTACTTTCGCTGGGTATTATTATTCTATGCGATCCATTAGCGCTTTTATCATTAGGTTTTTGGCTGTCGTTTCTAGCGGTGGCATGTTTGATATTTGGTTTGAACTATCGAATCGGTAAGACGCATTGGTGGTGGCAGTGGGGACAGCCGCAGTGGGTCGTTGCAATTGGCATGATGCCGGCATTAATAGGATTTTTTGGACAGGTTAGTTTGATATCAATTGTTGCAAATGTAGTTGCTATCCCTACTTTTAGCTTCATTATTATTCCGTTTAGTCTGATCGGTGTCAGTGTGCTTCTGTTTGCGCAACCACTTGGAGATGCAATTTTAAGGGTAGCTTTGTGGTTTTTAAATCTAATTTGGCAATTGTTAGAAAACTTAAGTTCTTATAGTTGCTTCATTATTAAATATACCTTTGTAAGTGTCTTGCATAATTGGGTTGCCAAATTTGCGAGCGGAATTAGCTTATTACCACAGGGTTTGCTGGGTAAATTCATGACGTTTTGTTGGTGGCTAGCTTGTTACTCTTGGGAGGCGCAGTCCTTAGCGCCAGGACAATTGCAATTAGTAGTTTTTGATGTTGGTCAAGGGCTTGCAGCCTTGATTCGCACTGAAAAACATACCTTAGTGTTCGATACCGGCGTTAAGGTCAGTGAGGATTTCGATATGGGTAAGGCGGTTGTGTTGCCTTATTTATTTGCGAAAGGCATTAAAAAACTAGATCTCATGATTATTAGTCATGATGATAACGATCACATAGGAGGAGCTAAATCGATTCTCAAGGAAATCCCCGTAGCTAAAGTCATCACTAGTGTTCCTAAGCGGTTCAAGCCCGAAGCAACTTTTTGCCAGGAAGGTTTAAAGTGGCATTGGGATGGAGTGGGGTTCCAATTTTTATCGCCATCTCGAGAGTTAGATTTCAAAGGTAATGATCGGTCCTGTGTTTTGAAGATTACTGCCAACTCTAAGGGAATATTATTAACGGGAGATATTGAGCAGAAGGCAGAACGGTTTTTGGTCAATGCTCATCGGAAAGAACTGGAATCAGACATTTTGGTGGTTCCACACCATGGGAGTAAGACCTCCTCTAGTAACAATTTTTTGGACGCTATTGCGCCTACCTATGCTATTTTCTCTTATGGATACTTAAATCGCTATCACCACCCCCATAGCCTTGTTATTAAGCGCTATTTATCCAGGAAGGTTAAGTTACTGGATACCGTGCGCAGTGGGGCAATTACCATGACATTCGCTTCAGATTCTGCTATCGTTGCTATCCAAGAATATCGCAAGAAATATCATAAATTTTGGCATCAAGACTAACCTTTCGGCAAAAAAATAACATGAATTTGGATGACCTTTATCGTAGCCCCTCAGCAAAAATTTACCGGCGTCTGTTGGGCTCAATTAAACCTTATCTGGTTATTTTCTCGATAGGAATTATTGCGACTATCTTTGAATCATTAGCAGATGCTGGGTTTATCTCTCTAATTAAGCCAATCATCGATAAAGGCTTTATCGCTCGTGACTTAAAGTTTATCAAGCTCCTACCACTTTTTATTCTAGGTATCTTTATAGTCAAGGGAGTTTTTGGCTTTATTTCCAATTACTATGTCAATAAAGTGGGGCGCAGAGTCATCACTGATTATCGCCAGCAAATTTTTAACCACCTGCTTAGATTGCCCGCAAGTTTTTATGATAAAGAAACCTCTGGCCAGTTATTATCGCTGTTACTCTACAATGTTGAGCAGATAGCTGAAGCCACTACCTTTGCATTACTGACCGTTTTCCAAGAAGGCTTTTTAGTGATCGGCTTTTTATTTGTGATGTTTTCCAATAGTTGGAAATTGAGCTTATTATTTTTGGTCGCGACCCCTGTTATCGCATGGATCGTTCGTTTTACCAGTAAGCGTTTGCAAATGTTGAGTTCAAACGTGCAAAAGGCAATGGGGCAAGTCACACATGTGGCAGAAGAAGCGATTGAGGGTTATAAAGTGATCCGCACATTTGGTGGTGAGCAGTATGAACGTCAGAAATTTTTTGCTGCGACAGAATTGAACCAACACAGAGAGATGAAAATTATCGTCACTGACACTTTAGGTGCTACTGGAGTTCAGCTTTTAGCAGCGATTCCCATTGCGTGTATTTTATTTTTAGCAGCATTGCCATCGATGCGAATTTCAGCAGGCAGCTTCGTCGCCATTTTAGGTGCCATGGTATCCTTGCTTCGACCATTAAGACGTTTGAGTCGGGTCAATAGTATTATTCAAAAAGGGATTGCTGGTGCTAAAAGTATTTTTGAATTATTAGATCAGCCGCAAGAGCAAAATTTTGGTACGCTAAATTTACAACGGGCTCGCGGAAACATTCAGTTTAATAATGTTAATTTTAGCTATCCGCAACGCGAGGACTTAGTATTACAGCAATTAAGTTTTAAAATTCAGCCGAGTGAAACGATTGCTTTGGTTGGAAGGTCTGGCAGTGGTAAATCGACACTGGTTAATTTGCTGCCACGATTCTACGAAGTTAATTCTGGATCAATTACCATTGATGATCACGATATTCGCGACTACCAGTTAGAAGATTTACGTAAGCAGTTTGCATTCGTTTCTCAAAGCGTCAATTTATTCAACGACACAATTGCCAGTAATATTGCCTATGGTGATTTCAATGCTTCACTCGACAAGATCATCGAGGCAGCCCAAGCGGCTTGTGCTTATGATTTTATTATGGATTTACCACAAGGTTTCGACACGCTAATTGGTGAGAATGGTGTACTTTTATCAGGGGGGCAGCGACAACGTTTGGCAATTGCTCGTGCTATTTTGAAAGATGCTCCAATTTTAGTACTCGATGAAGCAACTTCGGCATTGGATAACGAATCCGAGCGATTTATTCAAATCGCACTAGATCGTTTAATGCAGAATCGTACTACTATTATCATTGCTCATCGTCTTTCTACTATTGAGCAGGCCGATCGTATCTTAGTGCTTGAAAAGGGTAGAGTCGTCGAAATGGGCACGCATCGCGAATTATTAGAGTTACAAGGTCATTATTATCATCTTCATACTATGAATGTTTATGAAAATGCTCCAGTTGAATTTGCATAAAAAGTTGCCACAGATTTGGTATTCCAAAAATGTAATTGCATTGATGTTGTGGCCTTTATCATTGCTTTATCAACTTTTATTTAGGTTACATAAACTTATTTATCAACTTGGTATTAAAAAACCGTACCGATCAACATTACCTGTGATTGTAGTTGGAAATATCACTGTCGGGGGCACTGGTAAAACACCCTTCACAATTGCATTAGCGGAGCTTCTCATGACTAATGGTTATAACCCAGGAATTGTGAGTCGAGGTTATAAAGCAGCAACAAGAACCTTTCCCCATGTTGTCGCTCCTGATGATTGTGCAAAGTTGTTTGGCGATGAACCCGTGTTGTTAGCTAAAAAAATTGATGCTCCAGTTATTGTTTCTCCACAAAGAAAAGAAGGCGTTAAAGTTTTAGAACAACAAAATTGTGATGTCGTTATCTGTGATGACGGTCTTCAACATCATGCTTTGCAGAAAGATATTGAAGTGATTTTAGTCGATGGAGCTCGAAGATTTGGTAATGGCTTTTGTCTGCCTGCAGGTCCTTTACGCGAATCAAATAAACAACTATCGAAAAAAGAGTTTGTGGTCGCACACGGCAATAGTGATATTGAGAAATATCAGATGAGGTTATCGACATGTGAAATTTATAATCTCACTCATCCACAGTTAAAACTGAATTGGAATGAAATTCAAGTAAAGCAGGTTCATGCTGTTGCTGCGATTGGTCATCCACAGCGTTTTTTTGACACATTAAGAGAGTTGGGTATCACCATAACAGAGCACGAATTTCCAGATCATTACCAGTACAACCAGGCAGATTTTGAATTTTGTGACGAAGACGATTTGCTAATCATGACTGAAAAAGATGCTGTTAAATGTAGACAGTGGGCTAGAGATAATTATTGGGTGTTAGCAGTGAAGGCAAGCTTAAGTGAAAATTTCAAAACTGATCTACTTAGTAGATTGCGTGCACTTGATGTTAAGAAGCTGCCGCGAAAAGCCATTTAAATCTGCTAATCTTTACAGTATGTCTTTTATTTTAGGAAAAGGATTGAATCATGCCAAAGATACCCGATTTTTCAAAGTTTGATCTGCAAAGTATTGTCAATAGTGTCAAATCTATCATCAATCCCGAAGCAACTCCTAATGTTGCGGAAGGTGACCCAATTGGTGCCAAAATCGTTCAAATCAGCACTTTATTACAAAGCGTTGCGAACTCCCAAGAGCAGTCAGCTAAAGATTTACATAGAATAAACTCTCTATTGAATGATCTTTATAGAGACCTTGAACAGTTCAGAAAACTTGAAGCTGAATTACACCAAAAGCAGCAAGCAGAGGCTCATGTTGCTAACGAAGAACCAACTCCGCCCCCAGTCAAACCCTCTGTAGTTCCTCCGAAAGATGATACTACTAAAGAATAAAAAGTAGCCTGGGTGCAAAAACCCAGGCTACTTTTAATACTTGCTTAATGTTATCGCAATATACTCGTCTTCATATTCATGAATTGAGACAGCTATATGCAAGCTCCTCAACGAGAAGTACCTTCACAAAATTCTTGGGCAACAACCCAAAGATATTTTATTTTTAATTGTATGGCAGCTGTTGGAAATTGACGATCCGATATATCTAGTACCTTTAATTAAAGTATCCAGAAGATTTAGACAACTTCTTGGCGGAGAAGAAGCAAAAGTATTTTGGCAATTTCGTTTAAAAAATGATTTCCCAAAAGCCTATGCAGAAGGAATCGATGCAAAAGAAGCATACAAAGGACAATGGCAAACAAGAAAGAACGCTAACACTTTCCATAGATTCCATAGTGATTTATTTAATTCAATTCGAAAGGGAAATTTAGCAAAGATTCGATCAGAGAACTATTGTCGAGGTAATCGGGGACCCTTTGAAGAGTTACTAAATGATTTTATGCATGTTGCTAATATGTTTGAAGAAAGTGCTCTGACACTAGCAAGTAAATATGACAGAAAGGAAATACAGAGGTTCAACAAACTGACAGCAACGGTGTGACAGCTCTATTCGCGGCTGCTGCAACTGGAAGAGTTCAAGTGATTAAGATTCTGTTAGCGGCAGGAGCAATTGCGAACCATGCCGATCGCTCTGGTGCGACTGCAATGTTTTTTGCGAAGACAAAAGAAGTTATTAATGTTTTAGTGGCTGCTGGGGCGGATTGCAATCACAAAAATAACAAAGGACAAACGCCAATGTTTTTGGCTGCTGCTCATGGTTGGGCTGATGTTATCAACGGTTTAGTAGAACATAGTGCGGTAATTAATCAAGAGCTTAACGGAGAAACACCAATATTTGAAGCAGCTTCTCGGGGTAATAGTTGTGCAGTTAGCGCTTTAATCGCCGCTGGAGCAACCATAGTTGTTAATTCGCCTAAGGCTCGCAATCTACTTCGCACAGCTGCTAGAGCAAGTCATTATAGGGTATGTACAATTCTATTAGCTGCAGGAGCTGATTATAAAATAAATAAAGAAGACCTTAGCTCTGAGATTCTAAATTTACTAAAGCTCTGGGAATTAAAAGTCGCAAATAAAGACAAACCTCTTTGTGAGCAAGTGCTAGTTATCCTAAATGTATCGTTAGATTGGTCCACCTCAATATCAGGATTTTTTTCTACACCTGAAATAATAAAGGTCTTCACAGCACAGCAAAATAATCCGGAATTTAACAACAATGTTGAACATTTGGAAAGTTTGCTAAATAAACATCGACCACAACTTGCTGTGACTAATTTTGAATTTGTTATGGAGTTTATCCTGCCTAAGAAACCAATACAGCCTTTACAAGTTCAGCCTGTCTGGGCTGAAGACTTATCGACGAAAGAACCAAAAAATAAGTGATAAGACTGCACTAATCACAATCGAAGTGACAATCGGAAAATAAAAACTGAAATTCTTTTTCTTAATCACAACGTCACCTGGCAAGTGGCCTAAGCCAAGCTTTTGTAGCCAAGGAAGTGCAAGGCCTACAATCACTAGAATAATTCCAGCAAAAATTAAAAATTTACTCATGGCTAACATTTTTACCTCTAGAAGCGAAAGAGACTTGTTATTCACGCGCAAGCAGGAATGACAGCCTTTTAAAATGTATTAGTGATGCTATTTGTTTCATGATAACGAAACGGCACGTTAACTTTTTTGGCCACAATAATCATGGCAATGATAATAAATAAATTTACGTAAATAATAGGCCCATAAAAATATTGCTTGCTAATTAGATATTCCGCAAGTAAAGGTGCTGAACTTCCAAATAATGCAACTCCAAGACTCCATGATGTTGAGTTGCCGGTGTAACGTACCGGGGTGGGGAAGAATTTGTAGAGATAATAAAAAAGTGGCGCAAAGGCAAGTGCATCGGCAATACCATATAATGCTTGCCCAACGGCAAGCAAAGCGATCGATTGCGTTTTTGCAAAATAAAATAACAGTGGCGTGACAAAAAGTGCAAGAACTAAACCATTTAGCATGACAATTTTACCGCCATAATAATCTGCCAAGCGTCCAGCTAGTGGCGAACAAATCACGACAAAAAGTTGGCCGAATATCGCTAGCGAGATGGCTACCGTCGTTTGGATATGGATATATTTAATTAGGTAGCTAACAAAATAGACATTGCAGATATAAATATAAACGCTCACTAACGCAGCTAAAAAAAGATTACTGATGAACGCTGTTTTATATTTTTTGAGAATCATGAGTAATGGAAACTTAACCAGCTGTCGTTGATTAACCGCTTCAATAAATAAGGGTGTCTCCAGAAGTCTATAGCGCAAAAAATTAACGATTAGACAGGAAACAAATGCACAGAAAAATGGTACTCGCCATGCCCATACAGGCATGTTATTGCCATTCACGATTGTCGCTGCTACTGCACCCAATAACATTCCAAGTGCCGATGCAGTTGCAACCCAACTTCCCGCTAGCGAGGGAAATCTATTGCGATTATGCTCAATGAGAAAAATCGCCGCGCCATTAAACTCTCCTGAAACCGCTAAGCCTTGTAGTAATCGACAACAGAGCAATAAGAAAGAAGCATAAATTCCGATGTTTTGATAGGTTGGAATACAGCCCATTAATAAGGTTGCAACGCTCATTAAAAGCAAAGAAATTAACAGAGCATATTTCCTGCCTGCACGATCACCAATGTAGCCAAATAAAATACTACCGATAGGCCGCATGATGAAGCCAGCAGCGAAAATGCCAAAAGTTGCCAGCAGTGCGGCACGAGGATCATATTGGGGGAAGAATAACGTACTTATTTTAGTGGAGAGGTAACCATAGTAAGAATATTCCAGCCACTCAAATACGGTACCGAAGATGCCTATTAAAATAATGTAATTCTTTCTATAATTCATCTTTTTTCTCTGACACTTCGGAGAACTAAAAAAATTCGATAAATCCCCCTCTCCCCCACAACGTGGGGGGAGGGTTGGGGTGAGGGGTATTTTAGAAACACCCTCACCGTAGCTCTCTCCCGCAAGCGGGAGAGGGAATAAAAGGACGAATAATAATATTCTATTAGAAGGGATTTTAAGATGGAAGATTTTATGTTGCTGGATAAGCAACTTGGCGAAGAGGAATTACTAGTACGTGACAATGTCCGACGCTTCGCCAATGAGATTGGTGACCGTTTTATTGACGCAAACGATAAGGCTTATTTTCCTGCTGATTTAATTCCCGAAATTGCTAATCTAGGCCTTCTTGGAATGACTCTGCCGCAGGAGTTTGGCGGAAGCCAGGCCAGTTATGTCTGTTACGGTTTAGCCTGCCAAGAGCTTGAGCGGGCAGATAGTGCACTTCGTAGCTTTGTTTCGGTACAAAGCAGTTTATGCATGTATCCGATTTATCAATTTGGTACCCCCGAGCAAAAGGCAAAATATCTTGTACCAATGTCAAAGGGTCAACTAATCGGCTGCTTTGGCTTAACTGAACCCGATTCTGGATCTGATCCAGCTAGCATGAAGGCGACTGCTAAGAAAGTGAGTGGTGGTTGGATATTAAATGGCACTAAGCTTTGGATTACCAATGGACCTTTTGCTGATTTGGCGATCATCTGGGCAAAGACTGCCGATGGGATTCGAGGATTTATTGTCGAGAAAGACATGAAAGGGTACAAAGCTCGTGAAATTACCAAGAAATTTTCACTGCGGGCTTCTGCCACCGGCGAACTTTCGTTAGAAGATTGTTTCGTTCCAGACGAAAATTTATTAGTAGGAACAACAAAAGGTTTAGGTGCTGCGTTAAGTTGTTTGAATCAGGCTCGCTACGGTATTGCTTGGGGTGCGATGGGGGCTGCAATGTCATGTTACGAAACCACTCTGGACTATACCATTACCAGGAAGCAGTTTTCCAAACCCTTAGCTTCCTTCCAATTAGTTCAAGAAGCATTGGTCAATATCTTTACTGAAATTACTAAGGCTCAATGCCTGAATCTCCAATTAGGAAAACTCAAAGATCAGAACTTAGCAACGCCAGAGATGATCTCGCTCGCTAAGATGAATAATTGCCGCGAAGCATTGAAAATTGCTCGTACCTGTCGAAATTTGATGGGAGCAAGTGGCATCAGCTTAGAATATCCAGTCATTCGCCATATGGTGAATTTAGAATCTGTGTTCACCTATGAAGGGACGGATAATGTCCACCACTTGATTCTAGGGAAGTACCTAACTGGCTTCAATGCATTTGAATAATCGTTCAGTGAGGACGCTGTTTTAATTTTTAGGTAAAAATAGTATATTACCACCCTATACCTAGATTCACTAAGAGGCTAATTTGAATCATCAGTATTACTTAACCGAGGCGTTAAAACTGGCACAGATCAGGAAAGGATTCGCTGCGCCAAACCCATCGGTGGGTGCGGTGTTAGTTATTAATGATCAAATCATTGCTTCAGGCTTTCATGAAGGTGTTGGTCAGGCACATGCTGAGGTAGTTGCCTGCTCTAAGGTTGATTTTGATCTAAGTGAAGCCATTCTCTATGTCACGCTTGAACCTTGTTGTCATTGGGGTAGGACTCCCCCCTGTACTGATTTGATTATCAGAAAGGGTATAAAGCAGGTCTACTTTGGTTATGAGGATCCAAATCCCGAAGTGGCAGGACAAGGCCAAAAGATTCTGCAACAGCATGGTATTACTTGTCTTAAAATTGATCATGAGGAAATTAATCTTTTTTATCGTAGCTACCTGCATTGGGTGCAAACTAAAAAGCCTTGGGTAGTATCAAAATTAGCGATTAGTCTTGATGCTAAAATTGCCGATGATGTTAGTAAGCCAGTCAACATCACTGGTCAAGAAGCAAGAGAATATACTCATCAAGGTCGAAAGCGAGCGGATGCCATTTTGACGTCAGCAAAAACAATAATTCAAGATAATCCTTTTCTAAATGTCCGTTTAAACAATGATGTGATTGCTAAACAGTTATTTGTACTGGATGCCCACTTAGACCTACCGCTAACTGCAAATATCTTTTCTAGTACAGATAAAATTACTGTATTTCATTCCTCGGAGGATGAACATAAAATATCAACCTTAAAAACTGTTGGCGCACAATGCCAGAAAGTGTCAGTTGCTAACAATCAGCTTAATTTACAAGAAGTCATTCAGCATATCGGGTTCATGGGTGTACAGGAATTATGGGTTGAAGCTGGTGGCAAAGTTTTCAGCTCATTGGTTCAGCAAGATTTAGCTCAACAAAGTTATATCTATGTTGCACCTAAATTATTGGGCAATGATGCGCTCAGCGCTTTTAGTGCCAATGAAAATTTTTTTGAACGTGCCAAATCAATCACCTGGTTTAGTTTAGGTTATGATTCAGCATGCGAAATACTCTGGTAAGGTAATAATATGTTTACGGGAATTGTTGATCATTGTGGGCAGATAACCGATATAAAATCGGGACAAGAGCATTGTACGATATCAGTGTCCTCTAAATTCACTGATCTTGACTTAGGAGAAAGCATTGCTCTTGATGGTGCGTGTTTAACTGTGACAGCCCACACCCCGACTCAGTTTACTGTTGAACTTTCTCCTGAAACTATGCGCTTAACTAAAGCGAAGGAATATAAAGTTGGCACGCAGTTAAATTTAGAACGGGCACTTCGTTTGATGGACCGTCTGGGAGGACATTTTGTCACAGGGCATGTCGATGGTCTGTGTCAAGTTGCAGCCATTAGACCCCAAGACAAATTTACGGAATTACACTTTAGTCACGTTCCGGATATTTATAAGAAGTTCTTAGTTAAAAAAGGCAGTGTGGCAGTAGATGGAGTTAGTTTGACTATCAACGATGTTACTAGTAATGGTTTTACAGTGATGTTAATCCCACACACGCTCGAAAGAACGAATCTCTCTGATTTACAAATAGGTGATCAAGTTAATGTCGAATTTGATTATTTAGCTAAACTTGTCTTAAATCAACTTAATAGCGAACACGTATGAAAAATTCCAGTCTTTCAAAAATCGAAGAGGCATTAGAAGATCTACGCGAAGGTCGAATGGTCATTTTAATAGATGACGAAGCGCGAGAAAATGAAGGAGATCTCATCGTAGCTGCTGAGAAGATTACTCCGGAAATGATTAACTTTATGCTGAAATATGGTCGAGGATTAGTTTGTCTTGCAATGACGGCAGAAGATATTGATCGACTTGCACTGCCACTCATGACTAAACGAAACGTCAAGCAAACACATTGTCCTTTTACCGTAAGTATCGAAGCTGTCTCGGGTGTCACAACTGGCATTAGTGCTAAAGATCGTGCTCATACCATACGTGTTGCCGTTAACGAAAAATCGACTAGTGATGACATTATGACTCCTGGGCACGTTTTTCCTCTACGTGCACGTGAAGGTGGTGTTTTAGCTCGTGCGGGACATACAGAAGGAAGTACAGATTTGATGCGATTAGCCGGTTTAAGACCTGCCGCGGTAATCTGTGAAGTGCTGAATGAAGATGGTAGTATGGCTCGATTGCATGATCTCATTCCTTTCGCTAAGCAACATAATATTAAAATTGTTTCGATTGAAGATTTAATTGTTTATCGCATTAAAAATGAAAGTATTGTCGATGAAGTTGCAGTGGCAAATCTTCCTATCCGGGATAACGGGAATTTTAAAGTTCATACCTATGAATGCCACATCGATCAGGCAAACCACTTAGCATTAGTAAAGGGTGAAATTGATCCCCAGCAGCCAGTCTTAGTAAGATTGCATTCTGAATGCTTGACTGGAGATACTTTCGGTTCTGCTCGTTGCGATTGCGGCTTACAACTCAAAGCTGCCTTAAATCAAATCGAAAAAGAAGGCGGAGTATTACTTTACATGCGGCAAGAAGGTCGTGGGATAGGACTAAGCAATAAAATTCGCGCTTATGCTTTACAAGATAGTGGTATGGATACGGTGGAAGCAAATCATCGTTTAGGCTTTGCTGCAGATGAACGTGATTACGGTACAGCTTCCCAAATATTAAAATTACTAGGAATAAAAAAAATCCGCCTGCTGACTAATAATCCGAATAAAGTAAACGGTATTAGTCGTTATGGGATTGAAGTTGTTTCAAGAGAAGCAATCGAAATTAAACCCAATCCGCATAACATCGCATACCTAAGAACCAAGCGTGATAAACTAGGCCACTTATTTACTTTTGAAACTGATAATCAATTTGGATGATTTTATGAGAATAATCTCAGCGCGTGATATCGAAACTCCATTTTCTGTTGGAATAGTGGTAAGTCGTTGGAATGAACAAGTCACATCCAAGTTATGTGAAGGCGCCATCCAACGGTTAAAAGAATTGGAAATTACTAACAATCACGTCACGGTGGTTTGGGTGCCAGGCGCTGTTGAAATTCCAATTATTGCTAAAGAACTTGCGCAGTCAGAACAATATTCAGTAATTATCACCCTTGGAGCCGTTATTAGAGGTGAAACTGGACACTATGATTATGTTTGTGATCAAGTCAGTAATGGTTGTCAGCAAGTCTCCTTGCAAACCGGTGTCCCAGTGATTTTTGGAATACTAACGACCGATAATTTAGAACAAGCTTTAGAACGAGCAGGTGGCAAGCATTCTCACAAAGGCAGGGAAGCAGTTGACTCTGCGTTTGAAATGGTGTCAGTTCTACAACAACTACGTTCTGAAGAACCCGTGTTTGCAAATTTGTAGCCTAAGACTAACGTGCTTCACATGAGGAACAGCCGACGTCCCGCGACTTGTTCTCGGGATCAGTGCCGAATTGTGGATTACGCGAACAAGTCGCGGTCGACTTTCATTCCTGTATTGCTGTCATTCCCGCGAAG
>DJAM01000152.1 GCA_002429595.1 Coxiellaceae bacterium UBA6002 | reverse complement strand
CAAGTCGCGGGACGTCGGCACTACGTATCGCGAAGCGAGCGCACCACTTCTTACGAAATGATTACTAACATTTTTAAATGCCTACCTCGTAATGTCAATCTAACTTCTTCATATCGACAAACTTCGGAATTTTTGGAACAGCTTGCAATAATTTTTTGGTATAAGCATCCTGTGGATTATTTAGCACTTGCGAAACCGGACCTGTTTCAACAATTTTGCCCTCGTGCATTACAATGACATCATCTGCCATAAACGCGACCACTGCGATATTATGGGTGATTAATAAATAGGACAAACCTAAATCTTCTTGTAACTTCTTCAGCAAATTTAATACCTGCATTTGTGCTGAAACATCAAGAGCGGATGTGGGCTCATCACAAATTAACAAATGAGGTTCAACAGCAAGCGCACGCGCAATACAAATTCTTTGTCTTTGCCCGCCTGAAAATTCGTGAGGATAACGATTTTTTGCATCTGGAGGCAGTCCAACATACTCTAAAAGTTGATCGATTTTCTGATCCCGTTCCTGTTGCGGAATCTTCTGAATACGCATTCCTTCTGCAATAATATCTGCGACCAGCATTCTCGGATTCATTGAGGCATAAGGGTCTTGAAAAACTACCTGCAGATCACTGCGCAGATCGCGCATTGCTTTGAAATGAAGCTTAGCGATATTTTTATTATCGAAAATTACTTGGCCGGAGGTGATAGGAGCCAATCTCAAAATTGCCATCCCCGTTGTTGTTTTTCCTGAACCAGATTCTCCAACTATGGCAAGAGTATGACGCTTTTTTAAAGTTAAGCTAACATCATCAACTGCTTTTACATGTCCTATAGTTCGTTTAAAAATACCCTTCTTAATCGGGTAGTAAACTTTTAAATTTTTTACGGTCAACAGCTCTTGTTCATTTTCTTCACTACGCTTAGCGCGTGGTGTCAAACTAGGAAGTGCTTTAAAAAGTTCCAAGCTATAAGGATGTTGCGGAGATTTAAAAAATTGTTCAGTACTTGCGGTTTCAACTAGTTCACCTTTATACATCACACCCACTTGATCTGCGATTTCATAAACGACTCCTAAATCGTGAGTAATGAATAAAAGACTCATTCCTCTTTTTTGTTTTAAGTCGATTAGCAGTTTGAGGATTTGAGCTTGTAGGGTTACATCAAGCGCGGTTGTTGGCTCATCAGCAATCAGTAATGCAGGTTCACCTGCTAATGAAATCGCAATCATTGCTCGTTGTTTCAAGCCACCTGATAATTGGTGGGGATAAATGTCGTGATAGTATTTAGGATTAGGTATTCCAACTTCTTCTAAGAGATGTAAGCTTCGTTCATAGTTCTCTTTACTTCCGTAATGAAAGTGCGTCTTCAAGACTTCAATCACTTGCTCGCCGATGGTCATCACGGGATTCAATGCCTGAATTGCTTCTTGAAAGATCATTCCAATCTGTCTACCACGAATGGCACGCATTTTTATTTCGGAATAAGTTAATAAATCATTTCCTTCAAGCAATATTGTACTCGTCGGCGTTATGGTAATTCCCGGGCCGAGAAGTTGCATAATGGCAAGTGCCGTGATCGATTTGCCACTTCCAGACTCTCCCACTAGCGCAAGTGTTTCACCAGGGTTAATACTGAAGTGAATGCTTTTGATGAGCTCGAGTTTTTTTTGGTCTTTTTGATGAACCTGAACTTTGAGGTTTTGAACATCTAATAGAGGCGCTTGATTCACACTTCATTCCTTAAGCGAGGATCGAAGGCATCTCGAACCGCGTCAGCAAATAAATTAGCAGCTAACACTAACATAAACATAAAAACAAACGCAGCCATCAAAGGCCACCATACTACTGGTTCTCTAGCTAAATCAAGCCGAGCACTATTAATCATATTCCCCCAACTTGGCGTAATGGGATCTACTCCGACACCGACATAAGATAATACTGCTTCTGCCAGTACTAGAGCGCTAAAATCTAAAACCACCGTGATCAGAATGATATGTAGAACATTGGGCACGATATGACGCCAAATCACTTTGATATTCTTGACCCCCATCGCAATACTGGCTTTAACGAAATCAAGTTCGCGTAGTTTCAACGTTTCTGCTCTTAGCAAGCGACAAAGTGTGGTCCAACTAGTAATGCCCAGAATAATGCACAACGCGAGCAGACGAGTGTCAGCTCGAGCTTCAAGAGTGGCAAATAAGCTAGGGTGATTTGAGATATAAATCTCCAGCGAAAGTACTGCTGCAGAGATTAATAATACGCTCGGAATAGAACTAAGTGTCGTATAAATGTATTGAATAATATCATCGCGCCAGCCACCAAAATAACCAGCCTCTGTTCCAAAGTAGACAGCGAATGGTAACATCACGAGTGTCGTTAGAGTCCCAATAATCAGACCAGTTCGAATGCTCTTAATGGTTTCATATAGAACATCGCCACCAATTTTATCGGTGCCAAATAGGTGATAATAAGGTGACATCATTTTGATGTAACTTCCAATGATGATAATAAATGCTGCTGTCATTAATATTTCACGCCAAGCAATTACGGTTTGTCCCGAAATAATTAATCGAAGCTGTTGTGTAAAGTGCAATCTCGTCTTCTTGGCTAAGACAAACACAAAACCAAGAATGAAGATAGCACTTAGAAGCAGCCCGGTTGCAATGGCAAGCATAGATTTCTTTGCTATATCGCTAGCTTTTTGCGCTGTGGATTTTAAGTGTCGTCCACCGTACTCCAAACGAGGGCAAGAAGTCTGATAACTTCCATTAACGAAAGCTGAACGCTTGATGCTGGAATAAATCGCAAAAGGCGCTGAGTAGGTTTCCTCATTTTGTCTTCCTAAAGGACGAATCAAGACATCGAGCAAACTTTGTATTCCTAAAATTGTGGTATTGTTGTTTGAGTTTGTAGAGCGATGACTTTTAAAATGAATCGAATCGCACAAAGCCGCGGCAGTGAATGCTATTAAAAGGACACACGCAATCATACCTAGTTTGCGTTGGCCAACTCTTCGCCATTGTTCGCGCCAGACTTCCCTTCGCCTACTCCAGAAAATGACGATGACTATGCCAATGATCAATAGATAGATCAGTAGGTCAGTCCAAAGAAATACGGGTTTCATAATAGAATACTAGCGGAGAAGGTTCTTCCTGACATATATTTTTCCCTACTATTTCACTACAATATAATGGTGCTAATCATAGGCCATATGACAATAATTATACATACCCCATAGCGGGCGTATTACTCAGGATGAGCAACTGCGATGAAAAAACAAAGCCAGCCCCTGTCTAAGACAGAGGTACAGCTGCTTCATATAGTCAAAGAATTCTTGGTTCAGCTAGAATCGGATCGAGTCATACCGTTAACGCTTGAGTCAAATATCCTAGAAGACCTGGGAATAGGTAGCCTTGACCGCGCAGAGCTATTTAGTCGCATAGAAAAATCATTTGTTATCCAATTACCTGATAATTTGATTGCGCAGGCAAAGCAAATAAAAGACCTGGTTCCTGCTATCGAAGATGCTAATCCTCCTGGTCGAATGCTTTATCATCAATTTTTTCCACCGATTGAAGAATCGCAAGTTGATCCTTCAAACTGCCAAACGTTAGTCGAAATCATCCAAACCTATGCCAACCTCGAGCCTCAACGAATCCATATGTATTTACAAGATGAACTGGGCCGAGAAAAAATTATTCGATATGGCACGCTCTATGAAAAATCACTAGAAATAGCGAGAGGATTACAACATTTTGGATTGGCTCGTCATGAGACGGTCGCTATTATGTTGCCAACTTGTGAAGGATTTTTTCATGCTTTCTTAGGAGTTTTACTTGCTGGGGGTTTACCGGTCCCTATTTATCCTCCCTTTGCTCCGGATCGTATTGAAGAATATGCTAAACGGGAAGCAAAAATTCTTCGTAATGCTGAGGTTAAGATTTTGATCTCGTTTTCCGAAGTTCAAATGCTCAATAAAATCATCCGTAATTTCATTCCAACGTTGAAAGCTGTCACCACCGTTGAAGATTTAGCAAAACTTCACCATACCTTAGCCGAGTTTACGCCACAGGCGAGCGATAGCGCTTTAATCCAATATACTTCAGGCAGTACTGGTGATCCTAAAGGAGTACTACTGACCCATAGTAATTTGTTAGCGAACATTCGCGCCGTTGGAGAGGCTATCGATATTAAACCTACTGATGTTGCTGTTAGCTGGTTACCCCTTTATCACGATATGGGTTTGATTGGTGCTTGGTTGGGTAGTTTATACTTTGGTGTACCACTTACCGTTATGTCGCCACTTTCCTTTCTCGCGCATCCTGAACGTTGGCTTTGGGCGATTCACTATCATCGTGCTACGTTGACTGCTGGCCCTAATTTTGCTTATGAATTGTGTGTGACCAAAATAGACGATAGCGTTATTGAAGGTTTAGATCTGAGTTCTTGGCGCTTAGCATTTAATGGTGCCGAAGCGGTTTATCCTAAAACCATTAGAAATTTTATTCGTCGTTTTGCGGCTTATGGTTTACGTCCCGAATGTTCATATCCAGTCTATGGATTGGCTGAATCTTCGGTAGCACTGACATTTCCTCCTTTAAACCGGCAAGTCAGGATCGATAGAATATCTCGCCCACTTTTCAATCAAGATCAGAAAGCGATCCCATGCACGCCAAACGAAAAAAATTGTATTGAGTTTGTTTCATGCGGCAAGCCTCTTCCAGGTCACGAGGTCAAAATTGTTGATGTTAAGGGACAAGAGCTTCCCGAACGTGAAGTCGGTCGCTTATTTTTCCGTGGCCCTTCTGCAATGCAAGGCTATTACCGCAATGAAGAAGCGACTCGCGCTATTTATCATGACGGCTGGTGGGAAAGTGGCGATCTAGCTTATAAAGCTGATGAAGAAATTTTTATTACTGGTCGAATGAAAGACATCATTGTTAAAGCGGGTCGTAATTTATATCCACAAGAAATTGAAGAGATTGCAGGCTTAGTCAAAGGAGTACGTCGCGGCTGTGTCGTTGCTTTTGGGGACACCAATCATGAGACGGGTACCGAACAACTAATCGTCGTTGCGGAAACACGAGAACGTCGGGCACCGCTTCAGGACAAGTTAATCACTCAAATTATTGAGCAGGTCACCTCAGCAATTGGTGATCCACCTGATAAAGTATTGATTGTGCCACCTAAAACAATTCCAAAGACATCTAGCGGGAAGTTGCAGCGATCAAGTACCAAAGAACTTTATTTACAAGGAAAATTAACTAAGCGAATAGTACCCACTTGGGTTCAATTTTTACGGTTGTATGCGCTTAGCACTACTAAAAAAACTAATTACTATTTAGGCAAGGTCGGTAAATATTTATATACCCTTTACGCTTTTACAGTTGCGTTGACAACTCTCCTGCCAATTTGGGTATTGCTTTGGTTCATACCACAAAAAACAGCGCGCAAAGTCACGCGATCTTGGGCGCGTAATTTATTGCGATTTATGTTTTGTCCACTTCGTGTGAAAGGAAAGAGCAATTTAGTCGAGCAAAAAGTTATTTATGTTGCTAATCATATGAGTTATTTAGATACCATTGTCTTAGTAGCAACTCTTCCCACCGATGTTTTGGTTATCGGCAAAAGAGAACTAACTAAAACACCAATTATTAAAAACTTCATTGATAAATTAGGCTATTTAACAGTAGATCGTGCCGACTTTATTGAGAGCATGGCAGATACCAACTATATCCTAGGAAAATTCCAAGAAGGTAATTCAATTTTGCTGTTCCCTGAAGGAACATTTAGTGCTCATCCCGGTCTACGTCCATTTAAGCTAGGTGCTTTTAAGATAGCTTCTGAAACTGGAGCCCCGATAATTCCTGTTGCAATCAATGGCACTCGTCATATACAAAGAGGAAGCAATCTTTTATTGAAACCACATGGAATTCGTGTTTGGATTGGCAGGCCAATTTTGCCACGAAGTAAAGATTGGCGAGAAGCAACACGATTGCGCACAGTGACACGAATTGAAATCGCGAAACATTGTGGGGAGAGTATGATTGATATTGTTTCTGGCGCTCCTGCTACGCGATAAAAAAATAAAAAAAGTCACTAAATCGTTCCCGCTCCCGAACCATACAGACAATACAGCAATTTAGTTACCTTCAAAACTCAACACTTCATGCCGCAGTGTCACAGTCAAAATAAAATTAAGAGCCAACGCTAAAACGTCTATATGTTTCGGGAACGGGAACGATTTTTTTTGTTTTAGAATCGAACACGTGGGTCAACCAGGGTATAAGAAATATCCGTTAAAATCAGTCCTAATATATATAACACCGTTCCTAGAAAAACCATCACTCGCACAATATCAAAATCCTGCATTCTAATGGCTTCAATGGTATAGCTTCCTAAGCCTGGAATGCCAAAAAAAGATTCCATAATAAGACTGCCTAGAAATAGACTTGGAATTAAAACGACGATGCTCGTCAAAATTGGAATTAATGCATTACGTAAAACATGTTTAAATAAAACTAATTGTTCTGAAAGTCCTTTAGCACGAGCAGTGCGTACATAGTCTTTGTAAATTTCTTCCAAAAAAATCGTTCGGTACCAACGAGCTCCTGCGCCTAGGCCGCCAATTACACCTACTATGGTTGGAAGCAGTAGAAATTTAAATGCTAAAAGGCCCCCTTGATATCCTGAGATTGGCACTAGTTTCATTACCCTGCCTACTAGATATTGTCCGGCAATAATATAAAACATGACCGAAATAGACATCATGATGACACTAACCGTTAAACCTGTTGCATCTAAATACGTTCTGCGGAAAAAAGCTAATATCATTGCTACACTGACATCTGCAAATAAGCCAACTAATAACGTCGGTAATGCCAATGCTAAACTTGGCCACATCCGTTCTTTGATATCACTGCCGATATCTCGGCCGCTATTAGAAATACCGAAATTGAAAAAAAATAAATCGAGGGATTTGCGGTAAAAAAGAGTATCAGTTATTTTTTTGATATCTTGTGCGTTGTTATTAAAAAATAAAGGACGATTATACCCTTTTGACTCTTTCCATAAATCTATCGCTTCTTGCGTAACATATTTTTGTCCTAGATTCATTCGTGCCATATCATCGGGAGAGTTAATAATAAAAAATAACATAAACGTTAAGAGATTAACTCCGATAATAATAGGTATGGCATAAAAGATTCGCCGAATGATGTATGGCAGCATAAAAATTCGTCCAATTTAATTTTTAATACTTTGTCGTTCTTTCTGTAGGTAACGTATTACAACAGGAAGCATAATTAGGAAACCAAGCAAAATTATCACTAATAAAGGCCAAATTACTTTTTTATTCCAGAGAATCTGTAATCGATATCTCAACA
This sequence comes from Coxiellaceae bacterium UBA6002, assembly GCA_002429595.1. GTDB lineage: Bacteria > Pseudomonadota > Gammaproteobacteria > UBA6002 > UBA6002 > UBA6002. The sequence continues at coordinate 2,126 of DJAM01000152.1, read as the reverse complement.
TAGGATCGATTTGCTGATACTTCAAAACATTATAACTAATATCACTCAGTTTAGAGGGTTGATTCCAAACTTGGCTCAAGACAAAATTCTTTGGGTTGACACCCCACACCCAAGGAGAGTCTCGTCGTACAATCGCGAGCATTTTATTAATGATAGCTTGGCGTTTTGGCGAGTTGGGTAAATTTTTCATCTGGTCGAATAACGTATCAAAATCGGGACTATTATAATTGGTTGCGTTTTCGCCACCGCTTACTGCTTTACTATTGGGTCCATACAACAAAAAAAGAAAATTTTCAGGATCAGGATAATCGGCGATCCACGCCCAAAGAAATATTTGAGTTTGACCCGTTCTAACCTTTTCTTGAAAGCGATTATATTCAGTAGCGCGAATGTTTAATTCGATTCCTATTTTAGAAAACTGTTCGCGCATCCAATCTAGCAATGCCTTATCTTCGGGGCCGCTTGTTGTTGTGACATCATAATTGAGAATTAAAGGATCACCTGTTTTAGGATCGATGCCATTTGCGTAACCAGCTTCGCGCATTAATTGTCTAGCAGCTGCAATAGGCAATCTTTTTGGCATATCATTCTGCCACGTATAAACATAGGGGTTTATACCTGCTTCGCCAGGAAGATAACCAAATATTCCTGGTGGGATAGGCCCTTGAGCAGGAATGCCACGTCCATTAAGAAAAAGACTGATATATTCATCGAAATCAACAGCGATGGCGATTGCTTGACGTAATTTACGAGCACGTTCAGTTCGGCCGCCTACCACAGGATCCAACATATTAAACCCTAAATAACTCATCGAAAGCGAAACACTAGTTTGCAAGTAAACCCCTATTTTTTTAAGCGCCGAAGTTAAAATAGGATTACCTTCGCTATCAATTTGAATTGCTTGATCAAAACTATCTGAACCAATAGTTGATTGGTCATAATAGCCTTGTAAAAATTTATTCCAGCGTGGGATGGACTCTTTTTCCAAAGTAAAAATTGCTTTATCGATAAATGGTAATCGCTTACCCGCGTTTTTCAAATAACCCGCCGCTTTATCTTTGGCAGATCCTTCAGAAGGAAAAAATTCAGAGTGAAAAAATGGATTACGTTCTAATACGATTTTTTTATTAGGATTATTGTCCGTTAGATAATAAGCGCCAGTGCCAATCGGATACCAATCAAAATTAATATTGCTTTGTCCCTTCTTTAACAACGCATAGAAATGGTCAGCTTCAAAGGGAATTGGTGAAAAAAATGGCATCGATAGCCAATAAATAAATTGAGGGTATTTTCCTTTTATAATGACTCGATAGCGATAGCGATCAAGTTCTTGAGCACCGCTTAAAGGATAATCTCTCAGATCCAGAAAGGTATTTTTTGGAAGTTTTTTTGCAATTTGTGATAACTGCTTACTATAAGTGTCGAGCCCTAAAATTTTAGTACTCATTAATCCAAAGATAGGCGAGTTGACTCCCGGAGCTGCCAATCGTTTTATCTCGTAAACGTAATCCTGCGCAACGAGTTCTCTCGTGCCCATTTTTTTAAAATCGCTAAGCTCTTTGTAATGACTCAATTTTCTTAAAGATGAGTCACTATAGAGATAATTGCCTTGAGCATCACGTGCAAGTGCTGGATGTGGTTGATAATAAATTCCTGGCTTAATACTAATGGTATAAATCGTGTAGGCAACTTGGTCATCTGTGGCATCATTTGGCAATAATTGTCCTGCCGAATTTAAATATTGAATGTCAGGTAATTTACTAGCAGTAAGTGGCACCAAAGTGTAAGGACGTTTTAGCAGATGATACTGCAACGGCGGTTCGTAAATTTGTCCAATAATTACTGTCTCATCATTAGAATAAGATTTTGCGGGATCAAAAGTTTTTGGTTGCGCAAAAAATGAAGTGTAACGAATGTTATTCTTAGTCTCATTTTTGGGATAAGGGTTATTCCAAGGGTTTTCGTTGCACGCCGTTAATACTAAACATAATATTAAAACAATAATGTCACGAACCATGTCTTCCTTAGAATCCGTTACTTAAAAATTTTTCTGGTGAAAATTTCATTCCCGTGAAGGCTGCCTTCCCTCTCAGCTGTCGTTCCCACGCAGACTGTCATTTTCGCGC
>DJAM01000071.1 GCA_002429595.1 Coxiellaceae bacterium UBA6002 | reverse complement strand
TGATCTGACCCCGATTTTGTAGACACTAATTTGTTAAAATAATGAGAACAAAGAGGTGTTAGAAATGGCTAGAAGAGTAAAACGGTACACAAAAGAATTTCGAGAAGAAGCAGTACGTCTGGTTTTTAAATCAGGGTCTGTAAAAAATACAGCAGAAGAGCTTGGAATACCACAACCTACATTGGGTGGTTGGGTATCTGCTGTTAAAAATAAAGGCTCACTTGTTTCTGCGGATGGTTCTGCTGTCAAAGACATGGCAACGTTAATTGAGGAAAATAGAAGATTACATAAAGCACTCGCTATCGCGCAGGAGGAGCGAGAAATACTAAAAAAGGCGGCCACATACTTCGCTCAGCACCAAAAGTGAAGTATGGGTTTATCAAAGAAAATGCCAATAATTTTAGTATTGAGAGGATGTGTCATATGTTTTCAATAGAACGCACTGGTTATTATACTTGGTTAAAGAAAGCGCCAGGGAAGCGTGAGATTGCAAATGTATCGCTGGATAAAAAAGTAGTTTTTCTTTTTCAAAAACATCATGGTCGCTACGGTGCAAAACGCATTACTGATGACCTGCATGATCTTGGCGAAAAATGCGGCAAAAATAGAGTTGCAAAAAGAATGCTGCATTTAGGCTTAAAAGCAAAGGCAAAAAAGAAATTCAAAGTTACGACGGATTCAAAACATAACTTGCCTGTTGCGCCTAATTTACTTGATCGTAATTTTTTTGCAGCAGCGCCCAATCAAAAATGGGTGGGCGATATCAGCTACCTTTGGACTGACGAGGGCTGGATGTATTTAGCAGTTGTTATAGACCTTTACTCGCGTGCTGTGATTGGGTGGTCCATACAACCCACCATGACAAAGCAATTGATCTGTGACGCGCTTATGATGGCTTTATGGCGTCGTGGCTTTCCGAAGAATGTTTTATTTCACTCGGACAGAGGATCGCAGTATTGTTCATATGAATATCAAGCCATGCTAAAAGAAAACGGATTTATTTGCAGCATGAGCCGTAAAGGCAACTGCTGGGATAATGCGGTTGCGGAGAGTTTTTTCCACACTTTAAAGGTGGAATTAATTCACGATAAAAAATACATAACAAGAAGCTCTTTAAAACAAAGTGTTTTTGAATATATCGAAGTGTATTACAATCGTGTCCGTCGACATTCGTCACTGAACTCTATCGCTCCATTTCAGTATGAGGCGCATCTGGCAAATGTCATTTAGGTGTGTCTACTAAAACGGGGTCGGATCATGCCATCCGGAATTTTTATTAATTTACGGCAGATTTACACGACGTGGCGGATTGGATATTAATGTCATTCGTTCGTCTGAAAAAATCTCAAATGATGAATGGAATTATCGTTTATGTCGACAATAAATTTTGGGGTTTATTATGATTTTCCCGGGCAAAATCATTGCAATATTGGTGTTAGCAATATTGATCATTATTTTACAAGCATTCCATTTAAAATGGCTTAAAAACGCGCTTTATTAAACTCATATTTCCAGAAATTCAACTGACTTTGTTTGATGAAGTAACAATGCGCGTCATTTAAACATACTTTATAACTTTGAAAACGGAAACGCCGGCAACTGCGCCTTTGATTTCAACCAATGTTCATGATGCGAGTCATCATAAATTGTCATAGGCAGGTTGCTATTTTTATACGCTTCAAATGGCATATCACAAAGTACCCATTTCAAATAATCAGCACATATCTTTGGACTGATTAATTGCTTCTGCTCATGAGCTCGTTTAAATAACTGTGATAAATGAAATGTTTTTGTTTCACGAAGCACTTCTTGAATATGGGTATCAACTTCACCAGGAATAACGCACGCTACGCCAATATTCCTCTCTTGCAATTCTTGACGAACAATCCCAGCGACCTGATCCAAGCCTGCTTTACTTGCACAATACGTTGAACTTTCTTTCAATTGAAGTGTCGCTGCACGTGAAGTGACATATAAAATACGCGAACCATCTACCATAAAATGACTGAGTAATGACGTTAATTTCATTGGTGCAGTTAAATTGACCGCAATGACTTCATCAATGGCTTCACAAGAGTGCTGATCAAGATTACGTGGTGGCGTTTTCATTCCCGCATTTTGAACAGATAAGTGAATAGGTAAATTTGAAGCTCTTATAGTTTCGGCAATCCTTTTTAGATCATCATTATTCGTAAGATCGGCTTGAATTGGTCTAAAGTTTTGGAATTTGCTTGCTGTTCTTTGCAAACTTTCATTATCTCTTCCAACACCAAATACGATCCAACCATGAGATAATAAATTCTCGGATAAGGCCAATCCAATCCCGTGCGTTGCACCTGTAATAATGGCAACTTTTGCATTTTCAACAGACTCTCTAGACATTGATATTCCTTATTTTTGACATATAAAATTTCTCAAATATTATTCAATTTTATTTAAAATAGCCAGTTATAATGATGATCTAAAATGAATCGCTTGATTAGCGGATGGCATTATTTTTTTAGAAG
>DJAM01000167.1 GCA_002429595.1 Coxiellaceae bacterium UBA6002 | reverse complement strand
TATGTAAGGGCGACGGTAGACGTTTTTTTGTCCTGTACAAAGCATACACCCCAGAGGAGGATTTTACTCTTAAGAATTTGATAAGAAAATAAGGTTATTATCCCATCTATCTTTCATTTTCCACAAGGCAACCCTGATGCAAGTTAAGATCACAATAACCGACCAAATCAATCAAGTTTTTGATATCTACAATCAATTCTTCGGAAACCCGGCACAAGTTGCAATCGTTCCACAACAATTACAACTAGGCAACAGCTTGCTCGGTGAGATATTGCCCGAAGATAATGGCTGGGTAAATTGGTTTAGAAATAAATTTGGTGCCGGAAAAGATCGGGAAATTTTGGTCCAGTCTTTGGATTACTCTGAAGCTCAAAGACAATGCCCACCCCAAGCAGCAACTATCGATCCTCTTTATTACAATCAGTTGAGAAGCTTATTAGTTGAATACGATTCGCAGAAAAAAGGGCGAAACTTTTGGTTGTTCCAAGGGTCTAACAATTATGATGAAGAGACCATAAAAGATCATCGTTATTTAATTACCGCACTTTTGATGCGTAAAATTAATTCGATTTTTCAATTGCAAGATATTAACAATCGAATCGCTCAACTAAGGGCTTTACGTGGTTTTGTCGCTAAGTTGCTAGAAAATGATAACTTGATTGAGTCTTCTTCTACCGATGTTCGAACACTTTCGCTAAAAACTACATTGAGATCGCTTTACAATAAAATTGGTACGATAGTAGATGGCAATCAAGTACTTATTCAACGCAGTGAAAAATTGCGTTTAAATCTGCAAAGTCTATCCGTAGAAACAGCTTTAAATCAAATTAATAATCATTTGCTGCATTCGCTAAGTGTCGGGAGAAATCAACAATACTTACCCGCTGATTTCATTGAAACATTAGCTTCTAAACCTGACTTAGCTGACCTGAGTTATAATGAATTTTTGCGCCGCACCACTGTCAATGGTTGCGCTCCAAATGAATTCATAATGTTAAACTCTACTTATTCAGGACCTATAAAAGAGGATGAAAATTATTTCAAGTTTGTCCAAAAGTATTTTTTAAGACCAGCACAAATTCCAGCATTGCTAAAAAATTATCATGCTGCACAAACAGAAATAGAGAAAGAACAAATAGTTAAAAAATTGAATGAATTTACTGTCAAAGTTGAGCCTCATGATCTCGTAGCTTTTGGAATATATGGTTTACTTACTGACTCAAAAAAATCAAATCAAGAACGATTTAATTCACTGGGCCAGAACGAACAATTAAGCTTACAAGTTCTTGCTAATCTATTTACTCGCAGAAATGAATTAGCAAAAGTCAGTTACTATGTGCGTTACATCAAAGAAATCATCGTCCAAGCGGGTAATCTTGCAAAATTTTTTGCACAAGATGCGATGGTATTTATTTTTAGTCAACTACAAGATAACTTAGCTCGAATTCAAGAAGATCTGCGCTATTTTGACACCGCATTAACCACCTCACTCATCGAATTTAATCCAATTCTATTGGCGAAAGGGATGGCCAATCATAATCTTAATACTCGACGTTATTTAGAGCTGAATGACAATCTTGAAAATACAAACAAATGTCTTTCAGAACTTCGAGATTGTATAAAGCCTGCTAGTTTGCGTGAAGATTTAGCACATTTAAGATCGACCTTAGAAATCTTAACTACTGGCGCCGTGAATATCTTGGGCATGCCTGTTAATCGCGCAGAGAATAGAGTTGTTCCTCAGGGTGCTCATATGGCAGTACTTGCAACAATGGAACGACAAGCGGCTGAGGTTAGCCAAGTAAAGCAACAGCATCAGACTTTATTAGATGGCTTTGAGATTATCAAAGGAGAGAAACAATCGCAAAGCGATACGATTGCCGCACAAGACAAGGAACTAGCCGCTTTAAGAAAGGCAAATGAAGAGCTAGTAAAAAGAAATAGCGAATTAGAAGATGCAGCAAAACAAGAGAGCAAATATTTCGACTCTGCCAAACCCGTCTTCGACGCTGTCGTTGCAATTCGAGCTGATTCAAAAGGCAACTTAAACGCTGTTCGAGGCCAAACATTAGTAGACCTAATTACTACTAAGCTCATTAATAAAAAAATAGCACCCGCGAATTTTGGTGCTTATCAAAATCTTGCAACAATGTTGAGTAATTTACGTTCATGCATAACTCGGCTGAAAGATTATGAATTAGGATACAAACAATATGTAGAGAGTACTTGGTTCTCGTTCTTTCACGGCAAGAGCGGCGTGGTACGCGCCGAAGATCATTCTTCACATTGGCTAGCGAGGCAAGACGACCTCATGGCATTTTTCTATAGCAAATTGGTCGATGTAGAACAAAACGATGGTTTAAATTTAAAAAATCTTCAAAATATTTATCTAGAAGCTTTGCAACAAATTAGTAATGCGATTTCACATCAAATTCTGAATCTGGATGGCGGTGGCACACGAGTACACTCATACAAAACTTACTTACTTGCTTACAAATTGGATTTACAAGATAAAATCGAACAAGCATATCGTGGCGGCCCCATTCAAAATATGCAATTTGATCGCGAGCTAATTCGTCACAACAGATTAGTTCAAAATCCTAATTATTTTGAGCTGTATCGTAGTGTCGGTATTGACTTCGAGCGACGTGAACGCGGCCATCAAATGGATGCCTTATAAGAGGATTTTTTTGCTGGTACCGAAAGTTTCACCAAGGGTTGTATAGTCAATCCTTGAACAATAATTGAAAAAGCTACGACCGCGTAGGTCATTGCTAAAATTATTTGTCGATAATCACCTGATGGCAAGGACAATGCTAACGCCACCGCCAGTCCGCCTCGCAAGCCACCCCAGACTAATATTTTAATTAGATGGGGTGGGTACTGATTTTTGAGTTTAAATAAACTCATCGGCAAAATTACAATAATTAACCGCACGAGCAACACTAAAGGAATTGCAAATAATCCTGCAAAAAGATAACGATTGCCATGCGCGATGGGTAATAACTCAAAGCCAATTAATAAGAACAAGACGCAATTTAATAGCTCATCAATAATTTCCCAAAATTCATCGAGAATGACTTGGGTATGTGCCGACATACCATGATGACGCGCATAAGTCCCAATAATAATTCCTGCAACGACCATTGCGAGAGGCCCTGAGATATGCAATGCCTGAGCAAGACTATAGCCACCCGTTACGAGGCCGATAGTGATGAGTATTTCTATCTTATGTTCATCGGCATTTTTGATTAACCAGCTGCCTATAAAACCCAACAAAAATCCATAAAGCGTGCCACCGAGGGCTTGTTGTAAAAAAAGTAAAATCACCGAATTAGAGGAAATCGGTTCATGGGAAAAAGCGATGTGATAAAGAGAGATAAACATGACGATGCCAACACCGTCATTAAACAATGATTCACCTGCTACTATAGTGCCAAGTTCTTTAGGTGCCTGTAACTTTTTAAATAATGCTAAAACTGCAATAGGATCAGTTGGCGAAATTAAAGCACCGAATAATAAACAATAAATCCACTTAAGATGAATACCAATAAAGGGCAAAAGATAGAAGCAGCCAATTCCAACTAAAAAAGCAGATAGGATCGTGCCAAACGATGCTAAGGTGAAGATCTCCCACTTTTGGCTTCGAAGGGAATGAATATCAATAGTCAAGGCTCCTGCAAACAGCAAGAAGCTCAACATGCCATTAATCAGCAATTTTTCGAAATTAATATTGTCCAAGGTGGTCAAGATCTGTTGTTCGAAGTGAGGCAATCCGAAGAATTTATCAAGAATAACCAAGATCAAAGCAATTAATAAGGTCGAAACCATAATCGCAATCGTCGTTTGTAACTTAATAAAACGATGATTGGTAAAGGCAATGAGAATTGCCGCAGTCACTATTAAACTGGCACTGGTATAAAAATCCATCGCTTTCCTTAAGTCAAATCGCTCTTTGGACACGACAAAATTTATTTTCTTTTGGAAAAATCATACCTTTCGCCGACGTCCAAGCCGCGGGACGTCGGTGGCATTTTTGTCGTGTCCGAAGTAAATTGTTTGATCTTACAGAATTTTAAGATGCTTGTTAACCTTCGTATTCTCACCCAGAAGTAAGCTAAGCCTTAAAGGTGGGGGAAGTAAGTTCGAAAGATTGATTAATTTTGATTTGCTGCCGACATTCCAAATCAAAGATGAGTTGCTGCAGGCTAGTTTCATGCTGAATCATCTCTTTGAATTCGTTAAAGTGATCATGACTCTCAAAGAAGAGTTCATCGATATGATCAGCCATCTCGCCAGTCAAGTTAACCTTAGGCTGTTGGGTCTGCCAAAACGAAATCTGAGTATTATTGGGTGATTCATTGCTAGGTTTTGGAATAAATTTCAGACTTATACCACAACGCAAACTCTCATCATCCGATTGGTAATTTTCAGCTGCTGGCAGGTTGTTAGCATATTGCCGTGGGTTTTTGAGCAGTTCTATCAATTTGCCAGCAGATAAGTTGAGCCGTACAGTTCGTGCTTGCGGAATAGAAAGTGTGGGGGCCCCGTAGTTTTGTTCTGGAATGCCATTAGCAGCATATCGCCAATGTAAGAAAGTTGGTGTCGTCTGAATAAGATGCACCGCTTCTGGGCGCTTCTGCTGCATCCTACCCAAAATTGCCTTGTGACTGGATGTTCCTTTCGGCAGCTCTAAAGGCTCATCATCCTGAATACTGGCATAAGATTTCCTTTTAGCCATTTTATTAAGGCTTAAGAAAACCTCACCATTAAGACGATTCCCAATTAAATGAGCAAAGTTCTTTTTGAGATTCTGCAATTCTTCCAGAATGGCTACAACTTCTGACGTGGTATCAAGCGGCTTAGTGTGTATTTTATTTTCCAGCAGGGCGAGTTCTTTCTGGACGAAGCGAACTTGCCTACTCTCGAGCAAGCTATTAATCAAGGGCAGATTAGAAATAAACTGCCAAATTCCCTTTAAAACAGTCCGCCAATAAGCCGGGGTCTTCTGCTCTTCGCAGTAGTCACCAACTTTTTCTACGGGACTGTATCCATACCAAGGCATCCATTGCCACTCCCGTTAAGAGGGTGAATATTATACATAGGTTATTATGATGAGGGCAATAGATTCTTTGCCATTCGCACACCAATGTCATTCCCGCCCCTTTGTCATTCCCGCCCCCTTTGTCATTCCCGCGAAGGCGGGAATCCATCGCTTGGAGCGGCAGAAGGATAGATTCCCGCTTGCGCGGGAATGACAGAGCATTTATATTAAATAAAATCATTGAGGCTCTGATGCAAAGTCCCCAAGAACATAACCTTTCTCTTACCGTCGAAACAACAAAAGACTTAGAAGAATCAAAGCAAAAGGCCGCATCAATTTAGTTTCTCTAACCATAACCAATACTGCCATCGACTTTCAATTACTAGCGGCAGTTTTGGTAAATAATCATCATACTATTAAAACGCTTAGCGTCACTCACAATGAAACGAAATTAACTCATGCAAGCCCCCAAAGTTTTCAGCAGTTCGAGCTGGCGCTATACCGTTGTATTAATTTGGACAAGCTCGAATTTAGACATTCTGGTGAGCATTTAGACGATAACTTCAATGATCCTGAGTTTGTCTTAGCAGTTATCAAGGTGGCAACACAGAGCAGACTTAAAGTTTTACACTGGAATCCCGAGCCAGTTTACCAAAGTAAAATTTCTGATTTGCAGAATCACTTAAATAGTTTTCCGCAGAGCGATCAACGTTTACAGAATAAACGTCATGAATGTGAGTACAAACTATATCAATATCGTCGCGCTCTTAAACTATTACCCGAGATAAGAAAATTATTAGAAGAACGACAAAATAAACCTCAAAAAAATGTGCTCATTGAAATTCCAGATGAAAACAATTTCTCCATTGAGTTGGTAACTGCCACTATTTTATTCCACAGTAGCGAAATGGAATGTTTGACAATAAGAATGTTAAATACCGCACAGTACGATCCCTACTTATCTCACTTTAATCCTTTTTTAATGGCACTTAGTCAATGCCAAAACTTACGCTCATTTAAACTGGAAACATTTCAAGGTGCGTTTGTTGGGGCGCAAATTGAAGGTTTGTTTCAGACAATTAGCAAATTGCCTTTAAGAGCATTAAGTTTTAACAAAACTTACATTGGACTGATCGGATTTCAATGTTTAGCAAAAATGGCAGTACAAACCAAATTAGTCGACATTGATTTAACTTTATCAGGTTTAACTTGTAAAAAAAGTGTGGAGTTATTGGCTCAATTTGTCAGAAATGCTACGTCACTGCAAAGAGTTAGTTTAGGTAGATCACCCATGACTTTGAATTGGTGGCAAATCTTAGTTGAAGCTAGTTTAAGCAATTTTTCTCGCCCTGCAGTAGCATGGCAAATACAAAGCCGTAATCACTCCAAACATTTGCAAAACGCTAGCCATCTGTGAATTTCCTCGCCGATTTGCTTTGATTTCAGAGCTGAAATAACCGCAATGCCTGAAACAGGCAGTCCACTCAGTTGGTAAACATTGTCGATTGCAATGCCGCCAATTATCACAACAGGGCAGATTGCTTGGCGCAGAAGCTTATTAAATTGACTCTTTGTTAAGGGTGGTAACTGATCTTTAGTTTGACTTTGAAAAACAGGTCCTATCGAAATATAAGATGGCTGCAGTTTTTGTGCTCGCTCTAGTTCACAAACATTATGAACGCTAATGCCGAGACGTAAACCATTTGTTTTTATCATTTCTAGATCTGCTGCCACTAAATCTTCTTGGCCTAAGTGCACTCCATAAGCTCCATACTTAATTGCAAGTTGCCAATTATCATTAATAATCAGTCGCAGTTTAACTTTTCGAGCAAAATCACAAGCCTCGTTAATTATTGAATCTAGGTTTAGTCTTGTTTTTATTCTTAGCTGAACAGTTACAACACTTTCTTTAGCTATCATCTTTAATGTCTCTAAATCTGAAACAATGGGATAAAATCCAATTTTATCGATTGCAGGGAAAGGCCTGTGAGCAAAGTTAAAAACGTGTTTTTTATAGGATATACTGGCTGAGTTCTGAATATTTTGTGTTAAAAATCGCTTGGTGTTTTGTAAAGCTTTCAAAATTGATTCCCCAGATCCAAGATGAGCTGCGATACTACTCGCAAATGCACAGCCTGTTCCTCTAACAGACTTATTTGGGATTCTAGTGGTGACAAACCAATGGGCAATTTTGCCGTTAGTCCAGTAATCATAGACTCGTCTGCGCGTAGCATGCCCACCTTTAATAACGACATGCTCAACACCCAACTCTAATAATTTTTCTGCTGCAAGTTCAATATCGTGAACACTATTTAGCTTCGTGCCCAACAACATTTCAACTTCTGGAAGATTAGGCGTAACGATATTCGCTAACTGCAGAAATTCATCTTTAAAAAATTGTAATTCATCTTCAGTATGAATCTTGTAACCACTACTGGTTTCTAAAATAGGATCTAGAATAATAATCGCCACAAATTGCTTAAGTTCATGACAGAGTAACGACATTAATTCTTTAGATTTTATTAGCCCTATCTTGATCACCTTCGGCGGCATCTGCTTTTTAAGAATACTGATTTGCTGTTCTAAATTTTCAGCATCAACAGATTGAATGCTAGTGACCTGATCATTATCTTGAATAGCCACGCTCGTCAATAATGGACAACAATGCACTCCTAAAACAGCACTAGTTTTGATATCTACGGCAAGACCAGCACCACCACTCGTATCAAGGCCCGAAATGGACCAAATGATTGGTATCATTACTCGAACACCAAAGGCTTACCAAATAATGGCGTGCTGGCCTGTGCAAAATCTCGCTCTGGCATTCTTCCTGCCTCAAAGGCGAGTCGGCCACCTGCCACCGCATGATTAAACGCTAAGGCCATTTTTACCGGATCATCCGCAAGTGCTACTGCTGAATTTAGCAAAACACCGTCAAAGCCTAACTCCATTGCCGCGGCGGCGTGTGAGGGCGCTCCCAACCCTGCATCGATAATCAATACACACTCAGGAAAACGTATTCTTAATAGTTTCAAGGCAAAGGGATTTATTAACCCCTTACCGGAGCCAATGGGTGCGGCCCATGGCATTAGAATTCGACACCCCAATGACACTAAATGCTGGCATAGAATTAAATCATCAGTACAGTAAGGAAAAACAACAAAGTCATCCTGTAGTAATTCTTCGCACGCTTTAACCAGCCCAAAGCAATCCGGTTGCAATGTTAAGTCATCACCTATGACTTCTAGTTTAATCCAATTTGTTTCAAATAAATCACGTGCCACCCTTGCAGTCATAATAGCTTCCTTGGCGCTATGGCAACCTGCGGTATTAGGCAAAACGTGGCACTTTGTTTTAGAGACAGTCTCCCAGAAGGTATTTTTATTTGGGATGTTAGTTAATTGTCGTTGCAATGACACAGTCACAATTTCAGTTCCAGAAGCAGCGATTGCTTCTGACATCACTGTTAAATTTGGGTAGAGAGCCGTTCCTAAAAATAATCTATTGTGGATGATTGTATTATCGATGGTGATACTCATTCATCCCCCTTGCATTGGAATGATGATATCGATGATATCATTCGGCTGTATAATACAACTTCGATAATCACTACGAGGAATTAGACAATAATTAATCGCCACTGCGATTTTGCTTTCTGCATAACCATGAATGTTTAAAAACGCATCCAATGATATTAAGTTATCTACTGTTATTTTTTCATTATTTAAAATCACTTGCATTTGCAATTCCTAATGACGAGATAAGGTAAGACTGTTTTCTGCCACCGTGATGTTTGCAGAAAGTTCTCGATAGCCATACTAAATACAGGCGCAAATAAAAATCCATACCTGTAGCAGCCATTAACCGTGATTATTTTTCGTTCATAATCCACGTATAATCTGGGAAGATTTTCATTAAAAGCAGGACGGCAATTGGTTTTAGTGGCAATCAATTTCGCTTCGCCAAAACCACGATGAATACTATAGGCAGTCGAAAGAAGTTCTAGAATAGTTTTGACTGTAATCGCGCTATAATCTTCAGACTCGATACAACTTGCACCAATCAAGTAAATATTATTAGCACGAGGTAAAATATAGATATCATAGCGAGGATGAAAGTAACGAATAACGTGCTTTAATTGCACATTAGGAGCTTCTACAAATAATAATTCTCCGCGTACCCCACGTAACTGCGTAAATTCTCGCTTAGCACTTAGACCGCGACAATCCACCAACCAATCACATCCAATTTTGTGCGGTAGATCTTTGATTTCCTCAAAACTGATCTTAACTTTATTAAAGACATTTCGTTGTTGAATTATATTGACCAAAGCTATCATGAGCTTTTGAGCATCGATCTGCGCTTCATCTGCAAGGTAAATACCGCTACGATAATGCCCTGTGATTTCCGATTCGTAGTTAGCAACCATTATCTCTTTGAAGACTTCGTTAGAAAATTTAGTCATCAGAATTTTTTTAAAATTCTGTAATTCGATCTGATTGTCAGCTAAGCATATTGTGCCACTATCATCAAAAAAAACGTTTGGCGCTTGGTTCTTCGTAAATTTTTTCCAATAGTCAATCGCAGCAACACCAATTTCCGCCAAAGGCGGCAAACAACTTTGGGTTTCAGCATAAGCAGATAACAAACCCGCAGCAGCAAAACTACAGTTTTTTGTGACTGTTAAACTATTCTTATCGAAAAGCCTAACTTCATAAGAATTATTCAGTAAATGGCAGCACAATGTTCGACCTACAATGCCAGCACCAACTATGCCGATTCGCATGACTGCTCTTCTGCTTTACGCATTTTATGGCTTAATTGCATGGAGCAATAATTTGGACCACACATCGAACAAAACGAAGCTTCTTTGAAGGCTGGTTTTGAAAGCGATTCATCATGATAACGACGCGCCGTCTCAGGATCTAAGCTCAAGTTAAATTGATCATGCCAACGAAATTCAAAGCGCGCTTTAGAAAGCGTATGATCTCTTAAAATTGCGCCAGGATGGCCTTTTGCAACGTCTGCGGCATGCGCTGCAATTTTATAAGCAATCATTCCCGCTTTCACATCTTCTTTATTAGGTAAGCCAAGATGCTCTTTAGGTGTGACATAACAAAGCATTGAAGTGCCATACCAACCCATCATTGCGGCGCCAATGGCACTGGTAATATGATCATAACCAGGAGCAATATCGACGACCAGCGGGCCTAGTGTGTAAAATGGTGCTTCAAAGCAATATTCACGTTGCAGTTGCATATTTTCGGCAAGTAAGGGCAAAGGCACATGGCCCGGCCCTTCAATCATCGTTTGTACATCATGTTGCCAGGCAATTTTAGTTAATTCACCTAACACTTTTAACTCTGCAAACTGCGCTTCATCGTTAGCATCCGCTAAAGAACCTGGCCGCAAACCGTCTCCTAACGAAAAGCAAATATCATACACTTTCATGATGCTGCAGATTTCTTCAAAATTGGTATAAAGAAAATTTTGTTGTCGTTTTATCTGACACCAATTCGCCATTATCGCACCACCACGCGAGACGATGCCGGTTAATCGATTTAGTGTTAGCGGTACAAATTCTTCTAGAACACCTGCGTGGATTGTAAAGTAATCAACGCCCTGCTCCGCTTGCTCCAAAATTGTTTCTTTGAAAATTTCCCAGGATAAATCTGCAATTTTTCCTTTTACCTTTTCAAGTGCTTGATAAAGTGGCACTGTTCCAATTGGAACAGACGAATGACGCAAAATTGCTTCGCGTATTTGGTGAATATTTTTTCCAGTAGATAAATCCATCACGGTATCCGCACCGTAATGACAAGCCCATTTTAATTTTGCAATTTCTTCAGATATTGAAGAAGTCGTTGCAGAATTACCAATGTTAGCATTCACTTTGACATGAAAAGCTTTACCAATAATCATCGGTTCTAATTCAGGATGATTTATATTGGCAGGTATAACTGCACGACCCGCTGCAATTTCTTGACGGACAAATTCAGGAGTAATATGCGGACAAAAGCGATTTTCTCGAATGGCAACATACTCCATCTCGGGCGTAATAATGCCGTTGCGCGCATAATGTAATTGCGTCACATTTTGTAAACTTTTCTTAGCCAACCATTGTTCGCGAATTTTCGGCAGACAATCATTCTCACTTCCGGAGGTGTCATATACCCAAAAAGTTTCATTATTGGTTAATTGGATTTCACGAAAAGGTACGCGCAAATAAGGAAACATTTCTCCGGAGAGATATTGTTTTTTTGAATTAGGATGAGATAACTGCATGATCGCCTCCATAAAACGGAGGCATGTGCAGACACACGTTGTTCCCATTCCTCCGCTGGTATTAACCGGATCAGGTTCAACGGGTTTGATTTACAATCATCTCAGCCTAAAAGGCACCCCGTGAGAACAATGTGCGAGATTCTAATCGTGAAACACGGATGGAGTCAAATCGAAATGCTCTGTCATTCCCATAGTGCTGTCATTTCCACAGGCTGTCATCCCCGTAGCTGTCATCCCCGTAGGCTGTCATTCCCGCGAAGGCGGGAACCCATCCCCTGATATGGCTGGAAGAATGGATTCTCTAAATTCACA
>DJAM01000140.1 GCA_002429595.1 Coxiellaceae bacterium UBA6002 | reverse complement strand
TCCCGCGGACCAACCGCGGGACGTCGGCGGATAAGGCTAGTAATTAATTTTTTCTTAAGAATGTGATAACATTTCAGATCAATTTATTCAAGTAAATTTTTTTTACCAATCTTGTCTATTCGGCACGAATGATTTTTGGCAAGTCCAAATCGAGCTAGATATGGGCTTTAAGTCTTGTGCGGCTAGCTGAATAGTGAATCAAAGGAAGTGGTTCTTAAATGTTGACAATTGGATCTATTCTTCAAAAAAGAGCGAAGCAGAAGTCTTCGCAAACGGCGTATCTGTTCTTAGGTGATGGCTTACAGGAAACGCAACGATTAACGTATGGTGACCTGGATAAAAAAGCGCGTGCTGTCGCAGCCTATTTGCAGAGTAAATGCGCATTGGGTGACCGTGTGTTACTAGTTTTTCCTTCCGGTCTTGAATTTATTACTGCATTTTTTGGCTGTATGTATGCTGGAATGGTTGCGGTACCAGCTTACTGCCATGGGGCTGATGACTTTGAGAAAAAGCAAGATTTTTTTAAAACGGTGGCCGCTCAAGCT
This sequence comes from Coxiellaceae bacterium UBA6002, assembly GCA_002429595.1. Taxonomy (GTDB): domain Bacteria; phylum Pseudomonadota; class Gammaproteobacteria; order UBA6002; family UBA6002; genus UBA6002. The sequence goes on along the minus strand of DJAM01000140.1, from coordinate 13,719 downwards.
TCCATAAACTGTGTGTTAACCGACAAAATTTTCTATCCACTTTTGGAAGAACACGCAAATTTTTTATTTGCAAATCCCAATACGCAGTTAGCTGATAGCACCCGATTTGAAGACTGTGCAATATTGTATAAACCCCCCGTTTTAAATGAATGCATGGTCGCTTATCTGCAGTTTACTTCAGGTTCGACGTCATCGCCCAAAGCTGCAATAGTGACCCACAAAAATTTAATTCATAATATTAAAAATTCTGGTTTAAGTTGGCAGTTTAGTCGCAAAAGTATTTCATTGACTTGGGCGCCGCACGGCCATGTTTATGGCTTGGTGTGTGGTTTGTTAGTGCCATTTTATTTCCGCAGCTTGGCAATCGTCATGCCCTCTCATGTTTTTTTACGTAAACCTTTCTTTTGGCTACGAGCCATAACCAAATACCGTGTGACACATAGCGGCTGCCCTAATTTTGGTTATGATCTTTGCGTTAAAAGCGTCGAAAATGGCGATTTTGCAAGACTGCAATTGAAAAGCTGGAAAGTGGCTGTAAATGGTGGTGAACATATTTCGCCAGAAACATTATTACTCTTTGCAGAAAAATTTAAGACAGTTGGTTTTAAAATTAATTCATTTTGTTGTGCCTATGGCATGTCAGAACTAAGTGGTACCATCTCAGCCACACATCATCGCAAGAAACCGCGCTTTTTAACGTTATCAACAGCAAAACTATCGCAGAACAAAATCTTTGCGGTCAATAAAACTAGCACCCACGTTCAATACGTTTCGGTAGGCAGTGTGCTATCAGGTCTTTCCATCAGAATCATTGATCCGGAATCACTAGCTGTATTGCCTGAAGGTTCAGTTGGAGAAATTGTCATTGCTGGTAAGTCTTTAGTAAAAGGATATTGGGCAGAAGAGTCAGAAAAATTTTTCATTAAACTTCCTGGAAATTTTAGATCTTATTTTAGGACTGGCGACTTGGGGTTCCTAAATAAAAGTGAACTTTTTGTAACAGGTCGGCTTAAAGAGATTATTGTGCGGTATGGAAAGAATTACTATCCGCACGATTTAGAAGAATGTGTGCTAACCGCCTTAGAGAAGTTTCCAGTTGCTAATCGTGTGGTTTTTTCAGTTCCGATTTTGGGACGTGAGGAAATTATTTTTTTGCAAGAAGTGAAAGGTGAAATTTGCGAATCTGAGAGCCATCGCATTATCTATTCTATTCGCTTAGCCGTGCTTAAGTACTATGGTTTAGAACTGCATCAAGTCATTTTGGTTCAAGAGGACAGTTTACCTAAAACGAATAGTGGCAAAATTGCACGAAAGCTATGTGCACAATTATATTTAGCAGACGAGCTCAAGTTGCTGGACAAAGATTTACAACGAGATGAAACAGCCACTGCAGATGAAGAGCTTGCCAGTTTTCAAGCAGATATTCCTGCCACGCTGTTAGGGGAATTTAATCAGTTACTCGCTGCGTGCTTTGATGAGGAGTCAGATGAAGCTCTGCTTGAAAAGCCACTAAGTAATTTTAAAATCGACTCGTTAAAAGCAGTCAATTTTATCGCTGCCTTTAATGATTTATATAATCTTGAGATCAAACCAAATAGTCTCTATGAGTATTACACTTTTGGGGAATTTTTTGCTGATATTTACCACCTATATCAAAGCCATTTCGAACGCATTGATACGAGTTTGGGTGCTAAGCTTCAAACTCAACATCAAGAAGAAGAGGTGTTAGATTTAGAAGTCGAATTAGAAACCGAGTTTGCCAATCAAGTGACTTACCGAGAAAATGACATTGCCATAATTGGTATGGAGGGAATATTTCCAGGTGCTAAGAATCTCGAAACATTTTGGGATAATCTGGTTCAAGGTAAAGATGCCATAACGTCCGTTCCTGAATATCGCACGTTGCTTCATCCTACTGAACAGATGAAACAAGGTGGCTTTCTTGAAAATATAGCTGAATTTGATGCTGAATTTTTTAATATTTCACCGCGTGAAGCGCAGTTAATGGATCCACAACAGAGACTCTTTTTACAAGTTGTGTGGAGAGCGATTGAAGATGCTGGCTATGCGGTGGGGTCTTTGGCGCAGAAAAAAGTCGGTTTATATGTTGGCGTGTTTGGAAATGACTACGCAGAATTATTACAACAAAATACCATTGCGGATTCTTATCTGACGACAGGCATAACCCATAGCATTCTAGCCAATCGTGTTTCTTATATATTAAATTTACAAGGTCCAAGTGAGGCAATTGATACCGCTTGTTCTAGCTCTCTTGTGGCACTTCATCATGCAATTATTGCTCTACAAAATGGTGATTGTGAATTAGCAATTGTTGGCGGCGTCAATACTTTATTATCACCCAATGCATTTGTTGCAGCGACTGCCGCTGGGATGTTAAGTACTAGTGGCCGTTGTAAAACCTTTGATAAAGATGCCGATGGCTACGTGCGTTCAGAAGGCGTTGTCGCGATATTAATTAAGCCATTATCAAAGGCATTATTAGACCAAGATAATATCTATGCGGTGATCAAAGGGTCTGCTGTGAACCATGGTGGTCATGTTAGTTCTTTGACGGCCCCAAATCCAAATGCACAATCCAATGTTATTCTTGCAGCTTGCAAACGTGCCAACATCTCACCTAGTGAAATCAGTTACATTGAAGCGCATGGCACAGGCACTCCTCTAGGCGATCCAATTGAAATCAATGGCCTAAAAAAAGCCTTTAGCGTTGCCAACGAAAGAAACGAATCATATTTTTGTGGAATTGGTGCTTTAAAAACCCATATTGGTCACCTTGAAGCGGCAGCGGGCATAGCCAGCATTATCAAAGCGGCGCTGTGCTTAAAAAATAAAATGATTCCGGGTAATTTGCATCTTGAAGACCTTAATTCTTACATCGATCTGCAAAATAGTCCTTTTTACTTGGTAAATTATAAGCAGTCTTGGAATGCTCCTAAAGATAATAATGGTAAAGTAATCCCACGCACTGCTGGAGTGAGTTCTTTCGGCTATGGTGGAACCAATGCGCATGTCATTTTGCAGGAAATTGCGACACCGTCAGTCCAAGAAGAATCGCCAGCTTCAAGTTATCTTGTCACGCTATCGGCGAAGACTAAAGTTGCTTTGTTGGAAAAAATAAACGAGTTGGCGCTTTGGTTGGGTAGTCAAGCCACTATGCCTTCGCTCGAGCAATTGAGTTTTACTTTGAATAAATGTCGTGATCATTTTTCAAAAAAACTAGCCTTGGTGGTAAGCTCTATCGCTGAGCTCGAAGAGGCGCTTTCTAAATTACAGTTAAGTCAAACTGCCGCAAATATTTTTAGTAATAATGAGTTGAAAAAAAGTCAGCCCATTTTTCAGAGTTTATGTGACAAATCTATACAGGAATTATCAAAGCGTTCTCTGACAGTTGCGGAGTATCGACAAAAACTTAACGTATTAGCGGCATTTTATGTAGAAGGTTATAACATTGACTGGGATGGATTATATCGCAAAAAAATTGTCAAACTTAAATTGCCAACTTATCCTTTTGCCAAAGAACATCACTGGTTGCCAACCAATTTAGGTTTCCAAGTTGAAGCAGGCACTAATGCCAAATTGTTCGATATTTCCTTAGAAAGCGTTCGCGCCAAATTAACAGAAGTTATACGTTCGCTGCTCAAGATCAATAAACCAATTGAAAGTACATGCGATTTTCATTCATTAGGCCTAGATTCATTGTCTTTCAAAGAATTAACTTTATTACTGCAGAATGACTACTGCCTTGAACTAACCCCTGCGATCTTTTTCAGCTATCAAAACATTGAGCAATTAAGCCTATATCTTTTCGAGCGACTTTCTCAAACTGAGTCACGGCAACACTTCGCTGCTAAAAAACCTCTCCCAGTTGTGACAGATATTGCTATTGTTGGGCTCCAGGGCTACTTCCCGCAATCCAAAGATGTGCAAACTTTTTGGAATCATCTTGTAGCAGGTCATGATTTAATTTCTGAGGTGCCAGCCAATCGTTGGAATTGGCATGAAGTCTACGACGAAAGCCGCAAAGCTCCTAACAAAGCAAATTCAAAATGGGGCGGCTTTATTCCAGACGTTGATTTGTTCGATGCAGAGTTTTTCAATATTTCGGCTCGTGAAGCTAACTTAATGGATCCGCAACAACGTCTCTTCCTCGAAGTGGTATGGAAGACACTTGAAGATGCGGGTTACAATCCTTTGCGCCTTGCTAGCCAAAAAGTTGGAGTCTTTGTTGGAACAGAGTTTAACGATTACCAAACACTTATCCAGTCACAAAAAACGATCTTTCACGGTCATTTAGCGACAGGAAATTCCAACTCTCTATTAGCAAATCGTGTCTCTTATTATTTTAATTTTCACGGACCAAGTGAAGTGATCAACACTGCGTGTTCTAGTGCATTGGTAGCAATTCATCGTGGTATTACAGCGTTGCAACAAGGTGAATGTGAACTGGTTGTGGCAGGTGCTGTGAGTTTAATGTTGAGTCCTGACTCGACGATCATCACGAGTCAGCTAGGAGCTTTGTCGAGTGATGGTCGATGTAAAACATTCGATGCTGCTGCGAATGGCTACGTTAAAGGTGAGGGAGTGGCGGCTTTAATCCTTAAACCACTGCAACGTGCTATCGCAGATGGCGATTGTATTTACGGTGTCATTAAAGGCAGTGGCGTGAGTCATGCCGGTAAAGCCCAATCGTTAACTGCGCCTAATGCAGTATCGCAAAGTGAATTACTACTACAGGTTTATCGCGCCGCAAAAATAAATCCCCAAACAGTGACTTATCTCGAAACGCATGGTACTGGGACAGAACTGGGAGATCCTGTTGAAATTGAAGGATTAAAATTAGCATTTGAACAGCTGTTGCAAGAAAACCAAATCGCAAAGCCTCGCGAACCATTTTGTGGTCTAGGATCTGTGAAAACCAACTGTGGTCATTTAGAACCTGCATCGGGTATGGCAAGTTTGGTGAAAGTGTTATGGTCAATGAAGACCCAAACAATTCCGGGAAATCTACATTTCACTAAACTTAATCCCTATATCCAGTTAGAAAACACACCTTTTTATATACATGATCGCCTTAAAACTTGGCAGCGCTTAACTGATGAAACAGGTAAGTTGCTGCCTTTGCGTGCCGGGATCAGTTCTTTTGGTTTTGGTGGCACAAACTCTCATCTTATTGTCGAAGAATTTCTTGAGGCGTCGAGTGAAACTATTATTCCTAGCAATCAATTTTATTTAGTTGCTTTATCGGCAAAATACCAAGAAGGGCTCAGGCAAAAAATACAAGACTTAATGCATTGGTTGCAGGCTGAAGGAGGTACCGCAACACTAGAGTCAATTTCGTATACGCTAAATGTCGGTAGGGCACATTTTGATTATCGAAGTTGTTTGCTTGCTTCTAGTTTTCAAGATTTACAGAAAACATTACGTGAAATCATCAATGGCAATCAGGTTGAAAATTATTTCTTTGAAAAATGCGTTGCTGAAAACACAGTGCCTAGCTTGTCTCCAGACTTAACATATTTAGAACTTGCTGTGATCGCAAAGCATTATGTTAATGGCGATGACATTGATTGGGATAAGCTTTATAACGAGCCACACAGAATTACTGGTTTACCAACTTATCCTTTCGATGGCAAGCGTTATTGGTTTGACGCAGAACTTACCGTTAGATCGAATCCAACTTTAGAAGAACGTGTTTCTGATTCAAAACAAGACTTACATACTTTAACGCAAGAATATTTGTGCAAAATTTTTAGCGAACAATTAAAAGTTGCATCAGAAAAACTAAATATCAATAAAACTTATGAGTTATACGGGGTTGATTCAGTATTAAGCGTTGAGATCACCAATCGCTTAGAAGAGGATCTAGGAGGGTTACCTAAGACTCTTTTATATGAAGAGAACACTATAGCTAACTTAGCTCAGTATCTGGTACGAAGTAAACGCCAAGCACTCGAAAAAATGTTTTCCCATATTACCTTCGAGCAGCGACAAGACTCAAATGATAAGGTTTCAATAACTCCACCAATAACATTGCAATCTAAGGAAATAGATATAGCAATTGTTGGAATGAGTATTCAGTTTCCGATGGCCAAAAATCATCGTGAATTCTGGAAAAATTTAAAATCTGGCAAAGATTGCATTATTGAAATCCCAGAACATCGTTGGCGCTACCAAGATTTCCCCATCGAAAAAGGACAGGAACAGAAATATTATAAATATGGCGGATTTCTTGAGGATATAGATAAATTTGACCCGCTGTTTTTTAATATTTCGCCACGCGAAGCTATGCTGATGGATCCACAAGAGCGTTTATTTTTACAAACGGCGTGGTCAGCGTTGGAGGATGGTGGGTTTACCCGTGAACAACTCCAAACAAAATATAATAATGAAGTGGGTGTCTTTGCTGGAGTTACTTATAATTTCTATCCATTGCTCATTGCAGAAGAATGGCAGAAGGGGAATCAATTACCGCTTGATATACAGACTTTTTCAATTGCGAACCGCATATCTTATTTTTTAAATTTACGCGGTCCAAGTTTGGTCATTGATACTGCCTGTTCTTCTTCTTTAGCAGCAATTCATGTTGCTTGCGAAAATATTTTACAAGGCACTTGCCGCATGGCAATTGCTGGGGGTGTAAATTTATCTATCCACCCGACTAAATATCATTTCTTGGGCAGCTACAATTTGCTATCCGATAAAGGACGGTGCGAAAGTTTTGCGGCGGGAGGAGATGGCTATGTTCCGGGAGAGGGCGTAGGTGCAGTACTTTTAAAACCATTGTCGCAGGCTTTACAAGATGGTGATTTAATTTATGGGGTGATCAAGGGCAGCAGTACTAACCATGGCGGCAAGACAAGCGGCTACACTGTTCCAAATCCTAAGGCACATAAAGACTTAATTAATCAGACCTTAGCAAAAGCTAATGTGGCTGCTCGGACGATCTCCTATCTTGAAGCGCATGGCACAGGAACGGCGCTAGGTGATCCAATTGAAGTGCGAGGTTTGCAAGAAGCATTTGAAGAAGAAACTCTTGATAAACAATTTTGTGCTATTGGATCAGTAAAGTCTAATATTGGGCATTTGGAATCGGCGGCAGGAATTTCGCAGTTAGCAAAAGTTATTTTGCAAATGCAACATCAACAACTCGTTCCTTCCTTACACGCAAAACAAACCAATCCTTATATAGATTTTGAAAACTCTCCATTTTATGTCCAACAAGATTTAACACCGTGGCAGTGCGACTATCCTCGAAGATCAGGCATAAGCTCGTTTGGAGCAGGTGGCACCAACGTGCATTTAATTGTCGAAGAATTTTCTTCGCCACAACTATCACAGAACACTAGTGGGCCTTATTTGTTTGTGCTATCTGCTCAAAATCAAGAGCGGTTATTACACTATGCGCAGGATTTCTGGCAATTTTTACAAGAAGTCGAATTCGAGGTTAACCTAGCTAATTTATGTTATACCTTGCAAATTGGTCGTGAAGAGATGGCGAGCCGTTTGGCAATAGTATTCAATAATTACTCAGAGTTGGTATCTAAATTGAATCTATTCCTTAAACAAAACAATGAACAAAATAGTTATTTCACTAATGCTGCTACTTTTGCAAATACAATATCGGGTGATCTTTATAATGAAACTGCTTCCAAATGGGTCAATGGCGATTCGATTGCGTGGCAACAATTCTATGTAACAACTAAACCCAACCGCATATCGTTGCCTACCTATCCTTTTGCCAAGCGACGATGTTGGGTAAGTGCTGAACCAGCGCTATCTATCAAGACTAGTGTCAATATAACTAAGTCACAACAACCTGTGTGGTTGTTATTTCAGGATAAAGAGTTGGGTTGCCATCTATTGCCTCATCTTGCCGCGATCGAATGTTTTACCGCAGAACATTTTAGTCAATTGAATGACAAGGTTTTTTATCTTAATCCAAAAGAGCCTGATCACTTCCGACAATTATTTGCGATTATTTCAAAAAAGAACATTATTTTAAAAGGGATTCTCTATTTATGGCAGCTAACTGAGCAACTACGAAGTGATTGTATTAAAGTTAATATTCCGAATTTAATTTCGGTATTCAAAGAATTTTCCTGGCAAAATGCTATGCAGTTTTGGATTGTGCAACGAGCTGCTGTAAAGTCTCAGGAATTTAGAACAGAATTACTAAGCAAAGAATTCCCGGAGCAATTAAAGCTTTATATGTTGGAGTTAAGCAGTTCTAAACATCTGTCAAATGAAAGTAAATTTCTACTTCAAGAATTAAAAGATTCTGATTTTATTCCCTCTCTGACGAATCAGGAGAGTAGTGAGGTGAGGGTCTTAATGGAAGATCCACCCTTAGCCCAACCGTCTCCCGCCATCCAAGATGTGACTGACAACGATGAGGAAATTCTAACTATCTTATTATCAAATTTAGCAAAAATCCTAGGATTAAATGAATCAGAAATAGAGTTAGATGTTCAATTTCTTCATTATGGTTTGGACTCAATCTTAGGAATAAATTTTGTGGCTGAACTTGATCAATATTTTCATGATGTCGTAACACCGATGGATCTTTATCGTTATACCACTGTAAAGCAGCTAGCAGACTTTATTGCTAAAAACTACAGAGCGCAGGTACCGACGCAAGAGCCAACTGCAGATTCATTCGAAAAGGAAATTTCAGAAGATCTTAAACAACTTGATCCCGCTGCGATCGCGAAACTTCTAGAAGATGAGTTGCAGGATCTCGATAAATTTTTTAACAGCTAGCTGGAGATTGAAGTAAATGAATGAAAAAGCAACTCTAGAAAGAGCGTTGATCACTATCAAAAAATTAAAAAATCTACTTAATGAGCAACAACGTTCTTTTGAGCCAATTGCAATTACCGGTTTGAGCTGTCGCTTTCCGCAAGCAGTTGGCAAGGAAGCTTATTGGAAGATGCTATGTGAAGGGCGCAATGTCATTACTAAGATTCCAAAGGAGCGATGGGATTTGCTGCAGGGTACGGATGAACTTGATTTGCGCGACGATAATCATCCTTATTGGGGTGGATGGTTGCAAGATATTTCAATGTTCGATGCCTATTTTTTTGGAATCAGTCCACGTGAAGCTATCAGAATGGATCCTCAGCATCGACTGATTTTAGAGGTTGCTCATGAAGCGATTGAAGATGCTGGCATTGCAATGGAATCGCTTGCGGGTTCAAACACCGGTGTTTTTGCCAGTTTGTACGTCAGCCAATTAGCCCATTTACAAAAAATGGATACTGAAATGGATGCGTTATATTTGCCGACAGGCAATGCAATTGCCATCTCCGCGAATAGACTTTCATATTTATTTGATTTGCGTGGCCCCAGTGTCATCATTGATTCAGCATGTTCCTCTTCAATGACATCTTTATCACTTGCTTGTCTAAACTTGCAGACGCGTGCGTGTGATCTGGCGTTGGTTTGTGGGGCTAAACTGAATTTACTACCGTATGTAAATTACGTGTTAACCAAAGCTAAAATGCTGTCCCCTGATGGTCAATGTAAAACATTTGATGAAAGCGCCAACGGTTATGTTCAGGGTGAAGGCGTTGGTGTCATCGTGCTTAAGCCTTTAGCAAAAGCATTGCAGGATAAGGACAGAATTTATTCAGTCATTACTGGTTGCGCTGTTAATCAAGATGGTCGTACCAACGGTTTGACTGCACCAAATGGTTTGCAACAGGAATCTTTATTGGAAAATGCTTATCGAGTCGCTAATGTAACTCCTTCAGATGTTTCGTATGTTGAATGCCATGGAACTGGTACTTTTCTGGGCGATCCTATTGAAATTCAAGCACTGGGTGAAGTCTTAGGAAAAAAACGTAACTCCGATAACCCATTATTAATTGGATCTGTTAAAACCAATCTGGGCCATTTGGAGCCAGCAGCAGGCATTGCTAGCATTATTAAAGTCGCCTTATCCTTATACCATGCCAAAATTCCGCCGCATTTAAACTGCCAAAAACCAAATCCGCATATCAATTTTGATAAGTACCATTTAAAAATTGCACAGAACTTACAATCATGGCCTAAAAACAATACGTTTCGTGTTGCAGGATTAAGTGGTTTCGGGTTTGGTGGTACTAATGCCCATGTGGTGATGCGTGAGGCAGAAGCCACTACCGAAATAACCAATAATGTCACTTATCAGTCTGAACTATTTACTTTGTCAGCTAAAAATGAAGTGGCATTAAACTTATTAGTAAAATCGTGGTACGATTTTTTGCAACAACATTCTACTCTTCCTTTAGATAGTATTTGTTACAACCTTCATGTACGACGCAGTCATTATCCTGTTCGAGTGGCAGTCATTGTCAATTCGGTTCACCAATTAATGCATTGTCTAGCGTTACTAAATGAAGGTAATAATGATCCTACAATACAAATTTTCAAATCATCCGAAACACAAGGACAACGAGCTCCAAGCATTCCGTCAAATCTAAGTTACGAAGATTTGCCGACATTAGCGAGTCTTTATGTAAATAAAGCTGTAATTGATTGGCAACATATTGAAAAATCTCGCAAATTACCTCTTATCGATTTACCTTTGTATCCTTGGCAGCATAAATCTTATTGGCCACCACTAGACACTAAACATGGTGCGAATAAGCAAACTGCAACAATATCGCAAACCATAACCGGCAAAAAACTTTCATCACCGCTAAATAACATTCAATATGAATTTGAAATTTCCAAACGACAGTTACCAGATTTAGCAGACACCTACAATATTTTTCACGCCGGTTATTATTTGGAATTAATGGCGATTGTAGTCAATGAGAACTTTAATCAAGCAAATTTTATTTTGGCAGAGCATCAATTTTTGGCGCCTATTTTAGTGACTGATGACAATACCGTTTTGATACAAATAATTTTAACGCCAGACGATCATCATTTTAATTTTCAATTTTTTAGCAAAGTGCAGGGAAAAAACTGGTTAGAAAATGCCAAGGGTCGATTAATTATTGAGTCAGAGAATCTGCCGCAAGCTGATTCAGTACAGCAGATAAAAGCACGTTGTACAGTAAATGAAAATAGTGCGGGGCTTTATGATAGAATTACGGCAATGGGAATGCCAGCTGGCGAAAGTATTCGTTGGACACGTCAATACTGGTTGAACAAGAACGAAATACTTTGTGAATTTAAAGCGCCTACTACGGCTGAGCCAAAACAATATCAATTAGGAATACATCCTAGTGTTTTTGATGCGGCTATTCAGCCGTTATTTAAACTTCTGCCTGATGAGGTGATGTCTCCGTTTATTGCAGCAGGTGCTAAGAAATTGCATTTTAATCGTGCTCCGAGCGAACCACTCTATCTTTGGGGCAAATTGACTTCAATCGATAACGACGCCAAGAAAATAATTGGCGATTGCTATCTCATTAATCCCGCCGGGACTATCTTTGCCTGGCTAGAAGGAATCTCCTTAGCGCAACTTGATAATAAATTACAAACCGCGGATATTTTGAAAAGCCAAGCGCTTGAAGGAATTAATTTTGGACGATTAAGTTTCAATGATCGGGTAGCAGTGATTAAAAATTTTTTAAAAGAACAAATTGCACTCATCTTTTCCCTTCCACCTGATGATATTACTGACCACGGTACATTGCGTGAGTTAGGCATAGACAGCCTAATGGCATTAGTATTAGTTCGAGCAATCGAAGTAGGGCTTAAAGTCCAATACAACATGCAAGAGTTATTAGAAGGGCCTGTCATTCAAGATTTGGCGAATAGCATTGCTAAGCAGCAAATTCCGCAATCTGAAGAGCCGTTATCTGATGGAACTAAAACGAACTCATGGTTACCGCATCGAGTCATTATGCCTCAAGCTAGAATTCGTTTATTCTGCTTTCCTTACGGGGGGGGAGGTGCTTCAATCTATCGTGACTGGCAAAATAAACTGCCACCTAATATCGAGGTATGTGCCATACAATTACCCGGAAGAGAAGAGCGTTTACACGAACAACCTATTGAACAACTTTCTGAACTAACTAAGCAACTATTTGAAAATTTCCAACAAGAATTTACCCAGCCTTTTATTTTCTTCGGTCACAGTTTTGGCTCTTTGATTTTGTTTGAGCTGACGAGATTGCTGCGTGACTATAACATTGCACCACAACACATGTTTGTGTCAGGATTTCCAGATCCTCGAGTTCCGACGAAAAGCTTAGACAGACTTCTTGGAAGACTAGCAACGATCAATTTGAGTCTGCAAGACCTCACAGCTGATAAAATAGCAAACTTCTCTCAAGCTCAAATCAATGCGTTAGCATTGATCTTCAATGAAAATGGCATTGTTGGCTACGGCGATTATTTATTTGAGAAAGAAATCATGAAGATGTTGTTGCCTATCTTCAAAGGTGACATGAGTATTGTGAAAAGTTACACCTATTATGATGCACCATCGCTAGATATTCCGATAACAGTCTTTGCCGGTAAACAAGACACATGGGTTGGCTATGAAGATCACCTTGGTTGGAAAAATCATACGACACAGCGCTGTGAGCTTGTGACGTTTGATGCTGGTCATATGTTTGTGAGAGAGGAAACGTTTAAGAGGCAGATATTAGATAAAATAACTAAGGCTTGCGCTGTCATTCCCGCGTAAGCGGGAATGACAAACAAACTAATCACAAGCACAACTGGTTTTAGAAAATCCAGAAGCAGTCTCAGGGCAGCATTCACAACCATAAAGACCGGTGAGCAACAGTGCAATAAACATAATACGTAACATTATAAATCCCTCTATGTTGGTTACTAATAGTTAGTAGTTAAAAAACAGCCTTGTTGCTGAGTCTGGTAGTGAGCGCCACTATTTTCTAAAGAACGACACACTGTATCGACGCAAAAGTCTCTGGTTGGATGATTGCCAGAGCCTACGCATGCCGTTAGCGAGAAAGCCAGACCAATAATAACTATCTTAGATTGCATTGCTAGACTATAGCGGTGCGTAATTTTTTCTTTCTTGCTGATCGTCGTTGTTAGATTGCATACATTTAACGACACCATTAATTCCCAATCCTAAGCATGTTAGGGCAGCAACAGCAATGACTACAGCCATAAAAGCTCTTATCCAATCTGTTCCAGTTTGAAGATCATTATATGCATGAATATAGGGTCCAGATTCATTCACAGCGACTTCATTGGTACAGGCTTCGAAGGTTTCGTGAGCTACTTGACTTGCATCACGTAATAAAGTCATGTTGTGACCACCAAAATGTTGCATGAACCAAGAAACGGCATATTCGGTTACATTGGCGGTTGGTGCCAATATGGCGCCGCAATCTGTGCCATTTTGAATGCGCTTAGCTACCGCACTGAAGAATTGTTGGCATATAAAATCTGTATTGGAATCCCCATCGGCTGTGGTGTTAAGAGCGTAGTTATTCCCTTCATGGCTAAAAAGAAAGGGATCAAAAGCATCGCTTAATTTAGCTAAGGCACATAAGCCCAACCATACGCGCAAAACGGTTCTACTGAAACCGGGATCAAAAAAAGTTACTCTAGATTTCATAATAATTCCTTGCAAGCTAAGTGTTATTAAATAATTGTTTCTTGATTAAACTATTGCTTGTGAGACCAGCAAAAGGAGGGTTTTATCTTGTCATAGATTGCCTTTCGAAGCAAGAAGCAGTCGTCTGTGTCATTCCCGCGCAGTCTGTCATTCCCGCGCAGGCG
>DJAM01000039.1:1782-3131 GCA_002429595.1 Coxiellaceae bacterium UBA6002 | reverse complement strand
GCGGGAATGACAGGAAAGCTACAGGAATGACAAAAAAACTCCGGAATGACAGGAAAAGCCGCAGGCATTACAGAAGGAATATAGAAATGGCGATAATTAACCCTTCTGCTTAATCTCTTTCAAACGCAAGGTTGCAATTTTAGCGGCGGTAGTTCCGGGGAATTGTTTTTGCACTTTCACTAAGTTGATCTTAGCTTTTGAATAGTTACCAGCATCCATTGAAATTAGCGCTACTTTTAGTAATGCATCTGCAACTTTAGGGCTGTCAGGATAATTCGTAACAATGGTTTGAAACTCTTTATTCGCTTGATCTGGCTTGTCTTTGAGATAGTAAATCTCACCTAGCCAATAATGAGCATTAACGGCATAAGAACTACTGGGATAGTCTTGGATGAAGCTTTTAAAACCAAGTATCGCTTTTTCATAATCTTTTTTATTGAGCAAATTAAACGCCGCTTCATAACTCTGTAATTCTTTGCCATTGCTAGCCGTCACTGCTGCGTCTGCTTCGGGTTCTTTGGCGGTGACTTGTGGTTTGGTCTTTAGGCTTGAGCTTGTTTTATCACTGCCCGCAGCAGCGTCTGGCTGGATTTTAGTCAGGCGACCGTCTAAGTCTTGATAAAAATTCCTAACTTGATCTTTAAGTTGGCCTAACTCATGGTTTTGTACTTCAAGTTGGCCTTGTAATTGCGCAACTTGTTGTTGAATCTTTTCCATCTTGCTCGAGTAATTCATTTCTGCAAGGTTAGAGACCTGTCGTTCTAAACGTAATACCCGCTGATCCATTGGCTCATTTTGATGAGTAGACGCTGTTCGAGGTGGCGCCTCGCTTTGATCAACTTCCAAACCTTGATTAGCAGGAGCTTCCTGCGCTTGAGCGCGGCTACTCAAATCAACAACAGGTACTTCAGCACGCGCCGCATAGGCGCTGCTGAAGCTACTAATCAAAAGTGTCAGTAATACAAGTCGTGAATTACTCATAAATAACTCGTTAATCTAGTATATTAAATCAACTCGACGATTACATTGGTAAGAACTTTCATCCTCACCACCTGCTGCCGGTTTTTCGGCACCAAAACTCACTACGGTGACTTGTGAAGATGGGACACCATATTGCATTAATGCATCTAGAACTGCCCGTGCCCTTCGCTCGCCTAGCGCTACATTATACTCTCGACTGCCGCGATCGTCAGTATTTCCTTCTAAACGAACGTGTTTATTAGGATGTTTCAACAGGTAGTTTGCCTGCATCTGAATGGAAGGCATCGCTTCTGCTCTGACTTCATTGCTATCAAAGTCAAAGAAATAATGTTGTTCGGCACCTGGAACTGGTCGACCAGCACGACATT
>DJAM01000039.1:0-1679 GCA_002429595.1 Coxiellaceae bacterium UBA6002 | reverse complement strand
CTGGTCGACCAGCACGACATTTAGCGCTTTCACAGTAGCCATTACCATCCGGACCTGCACCTGTTGTATAAGTCTCAGCTCCGTTAGGACCATACATCCGCGAGCCATCAACGACACCGGCATTGTTTGGTTTACGATGAGTACTACAAGCACTAACTGACAGAATCAAAAAACAAGTTGCCAAAATCTTTACCCAAGTCGTGAGTTTCATACTACTCTCCAAATTTTAATTGTTTTTTCCTACTTTCCCATTTTTAGGAGGATCGGGAAAGCGACGTAACACTAGAACGGTGACCAATCTGGTTCTCTAACATCACCTTCGCGTGCCGGCAGTCTCATTGTAACGTGAGCATCCGTGGAAACCATGCCAAGAACTTGGCGAGGTCCTGCCTTCGTGGCAAAAACGACCATACTACCATTAGGTGCTACACTTGGGGACTGGTCTCTACCACTTTCTGTAATGGTGTCTATTCTACCAGTTTGCAAGTTTTGAACAGCAATATTGTACGCGCCTCCTTGTTGATGCAACATAATGATGTTTTTTCCATCCGGCGTAAAGCTGCCGCTGGCATTATAATTGCCTTCAAAGGTAACTCGACTGGTTGTGCCTCCTGCTAAATCAATACGATAAATTTGAGGCCCACCACTGCGACTAGAAGTAAAGATAATTGAGTTACCATCACGAGACCAATTTGGTTCGGTATCAATAGAATTGCCCGTGGTTCTTTGCACAAGATTATTCGTTGCAAGATCAAGGGTATAAATATTTGGCGAGCCACCTTTTGATAGCACAAGCGCTAACTTAGCACCATCAGGTGACCAAGCTGGCGCACCATTGATGCCAGGATACTCAGTTACTAAGCGACGATTGCCAGTAGCAATTTCTTGCACAAAAATACCAGCTTGTTTCTTCTCAAATGAAACATAAGCAATTTTAGAGCCATCAGGGGACCAGGCAGGCGACATAATTGGCTCCTGCGACACCATTAAACTCTTTGGATTGTAACCATCGACATCTGCCACTTCTAAACGATAGCGAGAAGGGATGTTATTTTTCTTTTCAACGACGACATAGGCAATATGCGTAGAGAAAATTCCCTTTTCACCTGTTAATTTTTCATAAACTAGATCGCTGATATGATGAGATAGTTTTCTCATTCCAGCGGCAGGAACAATAAATTGTTTTTCTAAAAGAACGGTCGGCTTTGAACTAGGCGCATCTTTTCTGCCACCATAAATATCAAGCAGTTGAAAATGGACTTGATATTTACCGTCACCACTTGGCATTACTTCGCCTACAACGATGTCATCTGTATTAGCATCTTGCCAGAGCTTAGCGTTAGTTTGAGCGACACTTTGCGGTTTTTCAGGCATTTTAGTTTTATCTAACAACCGGAAGCGCCCACTATTTTGGAGATCTTGATTGACAATACTGGCAACATCTAATTGATCTGCCGGTTGAGCAGCACCACCAAAAGGTACTATTGCAATCGGCATAGCACTTTGGACACCTTGAGTTAGCTCTAAATCGACAGCGGCTAATACTTGGAAAGAGCAAAGCAGACCAATTAAGATCATGAACCGGTTAAAAATTCGCAAGTGCTTAGCCTCCAAGTATTTTGTCTTCTGTTCCCTCACTCGCCGCGGCGGGTGAACTATTTAGTGTCATTCCCGCGCAG
>DJAM01000010.1 GCA_002429595.1 Coxiellaceae bacterium UBA6002 | reverse complement strand
CGATGGCGACGCGCTGCTTCTGGCCGCCGGAGAGCTGGCGCGGCCGGCGGTGGGCGAAGTCGGCCGACAGCTTCACCGTGTGCAACAGCTCGTTCACCCGCTCCTCGATCCGCTTTTCGTCCTTCTCGACGCCGAATTTGCGGATGACGCGGGCGATCTGCGCGCCGACGGTGCGGCTGGGATTGAGGGTGTCGAAGGGGTTCTGGAAGACCATCTGCAGCTTGGCGATGGTCTCGCGCCGGCGTTTCTGCACCGGCCGATAGGCGACATCGATATTGCCGAGCAGGACGGCGCCCTCCGTCGCCGTCTCCAGGCCCATCAGCACCTTGGCGAAGGTCGACTTGCCGCAGCCGGATTCGCCGACGAGCCCGACCACCTCGCCCTCGGCGATGGTCAGGCTCACCGTGTCGACGGCGCGCACCACCTTCTCGGCGAGCCCGGCGCCGAACAGGTTGGCGACCTTCTCGGCCGCGTCGAGCGGCTTGACGAAGCGCTTGGAGACCTGGTCGAGGGCGACGATCGGGGAGGGATGGATCATTGGTCGGTAATATAGCTTTTCCGGCGCGCGAGGGATTCCCCTCTCCCGCTTGCGGGAGAGGGTCAGGGTGAGGGATTTTACCTAATGAATACACTATTAATTTTTCTAGGAGCTGGAATAGGTGGTGTCTTTCGTTATTGGATTTCGACTAGTATTCAACATCTTACCGATCGACAATTCCCCTATGGGACTTTAGTCGTTAACATCAGCGGTTCTTTTTTAATGGGATTGCTCTTCATACTTCTCGTTGAACGGTTAGATGGTTTGGCACCCCATTTGCGTTCATTCTTACTCATTGGATTGCTTGGTGGTTACACAACTTTCTCTTCTTTTTCGATCGAAACCTTCAACCTTTTTGAAAATGGCGCGTGGTTGAGCGGTTTATTTAATATCTTGCTAAGTGTTAGCTTATGCATTTTTGCAACTTTGCTTGGAGTTATAGGAGGAAGACAACTATGAAAACAATGAATGTTACCATAGTACGAGTTTATATCATGGAATCAGATCATCTGCTTGATAGCATAGCCAATCACTTAAAGAATGAGCTAAAAATTCGTGGTTTGAGTGTTTTTCGCGCAATTGGTGGCTATGGTGAAACCGGTCGACGCACCGCGTCGTTGCTTGATCTCTCGTTAAACTTACCATTAGTTATTGAATTTTTTGATACTAAGGAAAAAATCGAACCAGCATTAGAATATTTAAGTCAGTTGATCAAACAGGAACATATTGTTTTCTGGGATGCAAAGGTGAATGATTAGATTAGTTTGTCATTCTGACGCAGGTGCACTAGTGTTCTGGGATAAGATATATGTATTAAGTTGATCATAGATTTTTTACTCCCTCTTCCGCGCACTATTTTTAGACAATACTCAGCAGGTAACAGCGGGAGAGGGGGACAAGAAAGAGAAGAATAGAGCTTTCATAATTCTCGTATTGTACTTAACACCTCTTCAATATGATGCGACACTTTAACTTTTCGCCAGACAGCTATTAACACGCCATTTTTATCAATCAAAAAAGTGCTTCTAATAATCCCTGTGATCTTCTTACCAAAGAAGTTCTTAGTGCCAAGCACTCCAAAATAGTTACAGAGTTCTGATGAAACATCAGAAATTAGCTCATACGGAAGACTTAATCTTTCTTTGAATCGTTTATGAGATTCTAAACTGTCTCGAGAAATGCCAAAGACGGTAGCATTGAGATTCTCAAATTGTCCGAAATGATCTCTAAAATCTTTGGCTTCGGCACTACAAACTGGCGTGTTGTCTTTAGGGTAAAAAAATAAAACGATCGGCTGACCTGACCACTGCGATAATTTTCCCGAGATATTACCAGTTGCGTTGATGGAAAAATCGGGTACTGCTTGGTTGATAATCATTGCTTCTTGATTCATTTTCTTGGCTCCAATGTGCCATCTAAGTTTAGTTCGTCGCAAAATACCAAAAATTGCTCCCGGACATCTGCGATATTACTTTCTGCGGGGATATCAACCAGCATCGAAAGTTTTAAGACAGGTGTTTGTTCGTGTTTCGATGTAGAAATTTCTAATTGTTCCGTGTGGATATCAAGCGAGTTGATAAACTCATAAACTTCGTAGACTACACCGGGTTGGTCGAGAGCGATCAGTTCTATTCGATAAGGAAGATGGAAGCGGTCAATTTTTTCTTGGTGAGTTCGCTTAAAAACGATATCGACATCTAACCGCTTGGCAATACTAGGTAGAGCAGTTTCAATTTTAGCAATGCCGCTCCAATTACCGGTAACTTGAAGAGTGATTGAATGATCATTGCCAAGAGAATAGAGATGACTGTAATTAATGTGACACTCATTCACGGCAGCAAGTTTAGTAATTTCATTAAAAACATTGTTATCTGATTTACAAATCGTCGTTATCAGAATATTTTCCATAGATTTCCTCAAAAAAAGCTCAGAACTTATTTAAGACCTTAACATTTAGGCAGAAGTTCTTTGTAGTAATAGTAAAAATGTGGCCACATTTTTTTCTTGTCTTTGACAAACACCCCAATTAGTATGCAGTTTTTGTTTGGAGGAAAATCATGTTCCACGGAAGTATGGTAGCACTCATTACTCCAATGTTCAGCGATGGCACGGTGGATTTTAACAGCCTATCTGAGTTAATAGAATGGCATATTAATAATCAAACCGATGCCTTAGTAATTCTTGGGACAACAGGAGAATCGGCCACTATCAATTATGCTGAGCGCCAAGATATCCTCAAACGCGTGGTTAAGCAAGTTGGTGAACGAGTGCCTGTCATTGCTGGCACTGGCACGAATTCAACAGCTGAGACCATTAGACTCACCCAAAATGCGATGGAGCTCGGTGTTGATGGTTGTTTGATCGTCACACCTTATTATAATAAGCCCACTCAAGAAGGGTTATTTAAGCATTATAAAAAGATTGCGGATTCTGTTCCAATACCTATTATTCTTTATAATGTGCCTGGTCGTACTGGTTGTGATCTGCTCCCTGAAACCGCTTGCCGTTTAGCCGATGTCGGTAATATTATTGGTCTTAAAGAAGCAACTGGCGATATCAAACGTGTTAGTGAAATTTTAGATAAAAGTAGCGGTAAGCTTGATCTATACAGTGGCGATGACGCCTCATCGTTAGATTTTATGTTGGCAGGGGGTAAGGGCGTTATTTCCGTGACCGCTAACGTTGCACCTAGAATGATGCATGATATGTGCCATGCAGCAGTACAAGGCAATAAATCTCTTGCAAACGAGCTTCAGAAAAGATTAATGCCCCTGCATACCAAATTATTTATTGAACCCAACCCTATTCCTGTTAAATGGGCATTACATAGCATGGGCAAAATTGAGGATGGTATACGCTTGCCTCTGACGGAATTGGCTCAGGAACACGAAGAAAGCTTGCATCAAGCGATGCAAGAGGTTGGCATTATATAACAGTTAAAAATGATTAGAGGAGACAACTCAATGCGGTTACTAAGATTTAGCTTAATCTCTTTAGCAGTGGTTGCACTAACGGCTTGTTCTACAGTTAGAGATAAATATGGCTTTTTAAAAGATGAAACTCAGAGTTATCAACGAACTACTCCGATCGATCGGCCTGTCGTCATACCTCAGAATTTGAGTTCAGATCAAGTTGAAGATTTCTATGAAGTCCCGCAACCAGCTCCTGGGGCAAACCCAAATCAGCCCCCAATCACACCACCGGGTGCTAATCTCACACCTCCAAAGCAATTGATGCAAGATCGTATCCGTAATGCTGAAGATGCAAAAATTCATGGGCATACAAGTGCTTCTGCGAACGGACCTATGCCAGTTTCGCTAAATTATTCCCAGGCTTGGGCAAAAGTCGCCTCCATCCTCAAAGCATCAAATTACAAAGTCATGGAGAAAGACAACACGCTAGGTACTTATTATGTTATAGATACCAACGGTAGCGGCGGCAAAATGAAAAAAGATATGCCAATTTATCAAATTCATTTGAAAGCGAGTGGCAATTCTACTGTGATTACGGTCACTCCAGCAAACCCGGTCTTACAAAATCAGATCAATCGTAACTTAATGTAACCAATTGTTGAGGCGCCATGTTTAGTAAAGAGAGTGAACTATATTCAGGCAAAGCAAAAACGTTATATAACACTCAAGACGATAAAAGCTTAATCGTAGTCTTTCGCGATGACACATCGGCATTTGATGGCGTCAAAGTGGAACAGTTAGCACGAAAAGGTAAGGTCAATAACTACTTCAACGCCTATATTATGCAATACCTTGAAGAGCATGGCCTAAAAACCCATTTTCTAAAGTTACTGTCCGATCAAGAGTCGTTGGTTAAAAAATTAAACATGATTCCAATCGAATGTGTGATTCGAAATATTACTGCAGGTAGTATCTGTCGTCGCCTAGGGTTAGAAGAAGGAAAAGAATTAGAGCAACCTATTTTTGAATTCTTTTTAAAGAATGACGAGTTGCATGATCCAATGGTCAATGATTCCCATATCATTGTCTTTAATTGGGCAAGCGCACATGAAATTGAAGCGATGAAAAATCTGACCTTTAGAGTCAATGAATTACTCAAGCCTCTTTTCATGAAAAATGGCATGTTATTGGTCGATTACAAGCTTGAATTTGGTCGATTTGACAATGAGATTGTCTTAGGTGATGAATTTACCCCAGATGGTTGCCGTATTTGGGATATGGAAACTAGAGAAAAATTAGACAAAGACCGCTTTCGCCGAGATTTGGGCAATGTGATCGAATCCTATGAAATTGCAGCGCACCGCCTAGGAATCGATATCCCCTAAAGCTTTGAGATAGCTATCGCTGAATTTTAATTTTTAAGGCATGAACTCGGTGAGGAATAGCCTCATCAACTAGATCGTAAATCATTCTGTGGCAACCGATTAGGGCCTTATCCTGAAAAAATGGCGAGGCTATTTCCACTGTAAAGTGGCCACCACCTTCCTTAGCGCCTTCATGGCCAGCATGCTTTGCACTATCATCTTTGATGTTCAGAAAAGAGGGCGACAAGCCTTGCTCTAGTCTGTCACGTAGCCAATTTATGGTTGCTTCATGTGGGGTGGTCATTAGGGCAATACTTTGAGGAATGGTTTCACCTTGATATCACTGTAAACACCGGCCAACATATAGGGGTCAGCATCTGCCCATTTTTGAGCCTCAGCTAACGACTCAAACTCGGCGATGATTAAATTACCAATATAAGTGTCCTGAATGCCTTCAGCTTTTTCATCTTCAATATTGGGTCCTGCAATCAACAACCGTCCTTGCTGATTTAGCACATGCAACCGCTGTAAATGCGCAACTCGATTTTGTTTACGCTTCTCGGCGCTATTCAGAGCATCCTCAGCGATAATTGTGAAATACATAATACTCTCCGATTATTTTTGTTCCGTTTTGAGCTCAATATATTTTGAGATATAGAGGCTTTGGATAATGATAAAGGCTAACGTTAACCCTAAAGTTCCAAATAATTTAAAATTCACCCAAGTATCAGTCGAATAGTGATAAACAACGAAAAGGTTTACACCACCTAAGAGGATAAAAAATATCGACCACCCGAGATTTAATCGCTGCCAAATCAGTAAAGGCATTTGAATGCTGCCTTCCATTAGGCGCTGAATAATAGGTTTTTTGCCAAAGAACGAGCTTCCAAGGAATAACATCCCCATCGCCCAATATAAGATGGTTGGTTTCCATTTAATGAAAATATCATTATGTAGCAGTAAGGTCGCCCCACCTAGGAACAGAATCGAAAAGAAAGTCAGTACATGCATGCTTTCAAAGTGCTTATTTCGAATCCGATAAATAATAACCTGAGCTAATGAAGCCCCCATTGCAACAACAGTAGCTGCGTAGATTCCATAGAGCTTAAAAACAATAAAAAATAAAAAAATAGGCAGAAAATCAAATAATAATTTCATGAATTTGCGACCTGATTAAAAGGCGAGTATAGCATAGAGTCTTTGCCGCGCACTACCTGTCATTGCCGCGCATAAGTGTGTCATTGCCGCCCATAAGTGTGTCATTCCCGCG
>DJAM01000172.1:26967-29442 GCA_002429595.1 Coxiellaceae bacterium UBA6002 | reverse complement strand
TTTTTGTCATGTTCAGAGGACCTTATGTCATCGTGACAAACCAGTAAGATTTCCTTAAGCTTCGCCCTCTAAAATAATGCACTTTTGAACATAATTAAGGCAAGAAAGGTATATGAGACACTGTGATATTATGAAAATCTTATTGAAAGGTGCTGTTGCAGGTCTTGTGACCACAGCTGCTGCAATTGGTGCCGAAGGGCTTGGAATGAGCACCGCAAATGCTTTTAGTTCCATGCCAGCTGATCCTGATCAGTGTCTTGATAAATTAGAGCATCAAAGAATAGTGGGAAATCTGACAACTCTATGGAGTCTTCTGGCATTTGTCCCTGGATTTGTTTTTGGCACACTCTATTTTCTCTCAAAACAGGTTAACCTTTGCAATCCAAACGCCTCACAATACGATTCTTTAAATGATGAGGATGAAGATTCTGTCTCTGCATTTTGTACTTCCATACTGGATGCTGAAGATCCATTATGGCGTAGAGCAAAAGTCTTTTTATCCGCTCTTGTACTGGGTTTAACAGCATTGGGATGCATCTACGGCCCTGTTCGGCTGGCAGTTAACGATCTCGATAGAAGTGTTTTCTTACCTGAAAAGTGCCATGAAGATTTCAGAGCTCAAACTATCTTCGATCTTATTGAATGCGTAATGATCTTTGGAATTGCATTTGGTGCTCTACTTTGCACTGGTTGTTTAAGAGCGTCCGAACTGCAAGCCACCACTTCGCCAGGACAATTAGAATCTGGTCAAGCTTCTGTTAGTGCAGCTCCAGCTACAGTAACAACCGCCACAGATAATGGTGTTGTTCGCGACGTTAGAGATACCAGCGCTACTGATATTTTTAAACTTTAATTAAATTCCAAAACGCAACTCTTACAAAATCAATTTTTTGAGGATGATATGAAGTTTAGTGATATGGTGAAGATTCTCAAAGCTACGGGAGTTGGAGCGACGACTGGCTTAGTTACGACAACCACTGTAGTCGGTGCTGAGATGCTAGGTGTGACAATAGCCAATGCATTTTGCTCAATCCCTTCCGATGGCGAGAAATGTCTTGATACATTCTCGGCACAAAGACAACTCGATTCAAAAATAATTTTATGGAGTCTTCTTGCATTTGCCCCAGGATTTTTAATCGGAGCACTAGTCTTCCTTTCTAAACAGACTGACTTTTTCAACCCAAGCGCTTCGCAATACGACATCATTGACGATGATAATCAAAATGGATCAATGCTCGAATTTTTTAAAGAAATAATGACATCTCAAGAGCCATTGTTATGCGGAGCCAAAAAAATTCTCATCGCCATGGGAATTGCCTTTAGCTTTGTAGGAGTCTTGTTTGGCCCCGTTAAGTTTTTTATCGATGACGTTAATAGAGATGTATTCACACCTGAAAACTGTCGTAGCGAAATGAGAGGTGACGTCGTATTTGAAGGGGTGATGAGTTTCATAACTTTTGCAATGACATTCGGTGCCATAATGTACTTCACCTCCAGGTTAGAGCAAGAAAGTACAGCGAAACCCGCTCAGCAAGAAGCACATCAACTTCCTACTGCCTCGGTTCTTGCTGACACTCAGTATTCCTTATGAAATTGCACAAATTTTGGAGGTTAGGATGCTAACACGCCATATTATAGATGTGTTAAAAAAATCTACAGGAGCAGCACTAATTACTACAACAACTGTCGTTGGTGCAGTAGGGCTTTATTCTAGTATTACAAATGCAAGTACTTCTATACCCGAAGATGGTGATGAATGCCTTGATGTTTTCACAAATCTTAAGCAGCAAGCTACCGCTAGAGTGTTATGGTCTTTGCTCTCATTTGCTCCAGGATTTTTATTTGGCGCACTTTATTTTCTATGCAGGCTACCAGGAAGTGTGTGTCCCGATCTGTCCTTAGAATATAGTCCTATAGAAGATAGCAACCAAAATTCATGCTTCACCAGAACGTTAGACGAGATGTCCAAGTTCTTTCACACAGTGGTCTTTTCTGACAAAATTTATAAAGCGATATTCAAAGCAATCATAGCTGGTTTGTCGGTGCTAGGCTTCCTATATGGGATAGTCACTGTTGCAACGACCGATATAGATAAAGATCTCTTCGTACCAAAAGATTGCCAAGATGATTTGAGAAGCGACATTACTCTTGATTTAACGTTAAGTTTAATCATTTTAGTTATGATCAGTGGTCCGATTTTAGTGTTAGGATTAAATCGTAATTGTTCATCTAAAAATAATGTTGACAATAATCATGATATTGCGAGTGCTGCAGAAGCTGATAGAGACGAATTTTCTTTGGGTCGATTATAAATAAGTTAGGTGAGGTATTAATGACTACGTGCGAAATGATAAAACTTTTTTTGAAAACGGTAGGTGTAGGCGTAGCAGGCGGCCTTGCTGCAAGCACTACTACAATTGGCGCCACAGGATTTGGTAGAAGCATCACGAATATGGCTACCCATATACCTGCCGA
>DJAM01000172.1:26212-26852 GCA_002429595.1 Coxiellaceae bacterium UBA6002 | reverse complement strand
CCATATACCTGCCGATCCGACAAAATGTCTAGATCTGTTTGAACACCAAAGAACTATAGACACACGAATTATTTTAGGGAGCCTGCTTGCATTTGCACCAGGATTCTTTTTCGCAGCCGCGTATTATCTTTACAAACAAATTAATCTTTGCAATAGCAGCGCATTGGAATACGAAACAATTGAAGATGATAGTCAAGATGGCCTGAAGGAATTCTGCCTAAGTTTAGTGACAGCCGATAATGCTTTACTACGTACAGCTAAAATTTGCCTAACTGCATTGATAGCCAGTTTTTCAGCGTTAGGAATTATATATTCGATAGTCACACCAATCAGTCAGTTTGGTAGAGAAGACGTTGAAGATTGTCATTATGAATTGAGACATCGAAATATTGTTGATTTAGTTGAATGTATAGCTATCTTTGGTGCGATGTTTGGCCTGACTCTCTACTTTAGCTGCAAGTCACCCCAACATAATATTCAAGTTTCGCAAGTAGCACAAAAACCTAACGAAAGGTCTGCGCCACCATCACAAGTTCGCACTCCTCTACTCCCCGCGCCAGGTACTTTGTATACATTATAAATGTAGGCTGGGTTCAGCCCAGGAAATTGAAAATTTTTCGATCCCGCGATCAAGTCGCGG
>DJAM01000172.1:0-26095 GCA_002429595.1 Coxiellaceae bacterium UBA6002 | reverse complement strand
AAGTCGCGGGACGTCGGCTGCAAATGCGAGACGAGAGACTGCAATCGCGAGACGAGAGGCTGCAATTGCGAGTCGATGTGAATATGGAGGGAAAAATGAAGACTGGTGACATCATAAAGATTTTACTAAAAGCGACAACCTTAGGACTCGTAAGCACTTCTGCGATAGTCGGCACTGTCGGAACTGTTTCCAGCATTTCAAACGCATTTACCAATATTCCAAACGATGAGCCCCACTGTCTTGATGACTACCAAAACTTAAGAAGAGTAAGTTCTAAGGAAGTTTTATTGTCTTTACTTGGCTTTGTTCCAGGATTTTTATTTGGCGCTCTTTATTTTCTTAATAAACAACCAGGTCTTTGGCATGCTAATGCGTCAGAATATGACATTATCGAAGACGGCAATGAGAATTCTTTTTCGAAAGATACATTAGATTTTTTAAAATCGTTAGTATCAATCAACACACCTTTTGAAGCTTTATACAAAGGAATCATTGCAGGTTTAGTTATCCTTGGTGTTATATATGGACCGGCGAGTCTTTCATTGGGAGAGTTAGATATCTACGAAGTTGATAACTGCCCGAACCATTTGCGAGCTGAGATTATATTTAAATTAATCCTGTGCTTGATGATCTTAGCGGTCGTTACAGGACCAATTCTCGCAGGGGGGTGTTGGTCGACATGCACAGAAAAGAACGAACCTTCTGCAGCAAGCAGCGTTAGATCACCGCTTATACGTGATGATGACTTAAGTCTTAACTTATAGATTTATAATGTGATCTCTGATCGGAGTATCTAAAGTAAGCAAGCGCTAGCGCAAAACAACAAACCGGAAAAATAGCGAATCCCACCGTAGCCGTTTTAGCGGTGGTATTCCTGACAACTTCTCACTTAAGATTGAAAAAATACAATCAATGCTACACATTAAGCGCTACGGGCTTTTTATTAATAAAGGCTCAGTTGATAATCCTGAATCACTTACTCCATTCATGCCAAAAAAATTAATTCTAGTGTTCAAGCGAATTCTTGTATGTTCTAGAACATGTTCGACTGAATTAGCTTTTGCTTCTAATTCCTCCTCGTGAGTAGGATGATAACGATAGAATTCACGCCAGCGCACTAATAAAGTTGTATACTTGTAGAGTAATTGCATTGGAGGTAAAGATTGTGGCTCTCCCTTTAAAGTTGAAGACAAAGTAGTTTCATCACATAGGTTTGTTTTTCGTATTTGCACTAAAATTTTACTTCTCATTACTTCAAAAAATTTCTCCATTATCTCTGTCGGCAATGCTTCTTTCAGCGCTAATGAAAATATAATATCTATAACTGGCTTCAAATTACTTGCAAAACATGTTGGAAATTTATAAGGCTGATGTAGCCATGTTGTCACATAGGCAACACGTTTGTTTAAAAGTTGTTCTAAAAATAATAAATGACGCCAAATTCTGTAATAAATTTCTCTAAAAACATCTCTGCTTTGATCTTGACGTTGTCTATTTTCATTTAATTCTCTATTAATCAAAGGAAATACTCGACCAAACTCAGATTGTGGAATCTCAATCTGGACAGCGCCATTAGGTTCAAAAAAGCTACGACATATAAGCGTGTAAATCCAACTATCTTCTTTCTTGAATAAGACAATCGGAATGATATGCTCAGGTACTTTCAAATGAGAACACATTATTTCAGCACTAAGATTTAAGGTCGCGTTGTCTTCAATATCAACCAACAAGCTTTGTGCCCTTGTCACATCCCAATTAGATCGCAACATGTCGAGTTTCTTTAGAATCTTAAATGTGGTTCTTAATGCGTCAACAAAATAAGAGGAGCCACGATAAGAAAGCAATGGCACCTCGGTAATATTGGAATAGGCAACGCCTCCAGCCATTGCACGAAATCTAACTTTTTCTTCACAAGAACGTGCATCCGTACTCATGGATCTTTGAGTAGAACTGATAGTCTTTAGCTGTACTTGAGTAAGAATATCTATCGCATCTTTGTCGAGATAAGTTGTTTCGGGATCCTTGACCATTCTACCGAGAATCACTTCTATAAATTTTATCCCTGCACCAAATCGTGGCGAACTAGAAATAGATTCAACAGAAATCATGGCAGACTTGAGCACTCTTAAACATACATTTCCTCGACCTTGTTTAGTAGCACTATCTATTGAGCTTAACAATTTGCTTGCTATACAAAAAATTGGGTAGGAGTCTTTTTCTTTAGCGACTTTTTCTATGGACTCTCTTTCTACAAAACTGGGTTCAGCTTGGACTTTAGGATCCAAAAATTCAAGCTGCATCAATTGTTGAATTAATTTAGCAATTATTTTGAGGCGCTGTTCAGGATTATCTGTAGCAGAAAGCAGACACTCTAAAAGAATTTTACCACTCCATTCTGTCTCAAGGGTCACCTCTCTCTTAACCCTTGTGACCACTTGAGTTGCAAATTTTACTTCAAGAGTCAGCGTTAAATCCTCAATGTAATTTTCCAATATTTCCAATGGTGCATAACGAAAAAAAATTGGAAGAGTTTCTGTAAATAATCCGTGATCTTTCTTTATTAAATCAAATAAAAATTTTGCTATTACTAAATTTTTATTAACTAGCGCAACTCTGAGAGGAGAATTAAAATCTGACGTATATCCTTGAATGACACCATTTCTTGTCGGAGTAAGGTTGGCACCATTTGCAACTAAAAGCTTAACTATTTCCAGCTCATCTAATTTCACTGCTAAATAAAGTGGCGATGTCCCTTTTTGTGGTTCACCGTTTAATGTCTCTTTAGTTAATCCGTGACTAATTAATAGGTTAATTGCAGCAACACTTCTTGCGTTCACAGCACAGCAAATAGGTGATCTTAGGTATAACTGTTCTACTGGGGGATTTACATCAGCCCCTTTATTTATTAATAATGAGGCGATTTCAAGTCGGAAATGACTTATTGCATGACACAACGGTGTTTGATGTTTGGTATTAATTTTTTTAAGACTAATCCCTTTTTGAAAGAAATAGTCACCAATGGTAAATATAAGCTCTAATTTTCTAATGTCATTTTCATCAATAAAAGTGAAAATCTTAGAATGGGTTTGATCATAAAAGAGGTGAAAAATTCTTGGATGGTCATCAAATAATGGCCCAAGTAAACCCTGAAGCTCATCGCAAGACCTTTGCCCAGACAGGCTTGCTAGACTACTAACCTTATTTTTGGTATCAGGGCTAATCTGCCCTTCTTGAGCAATAATAGGTTCTAAAATTTCTAGAATTAATGAAGAGACAGGACATTTCTGTTGCAAAGGAGTCGGCCTAAATTTGTTATTTAGTGCTTATTTTATAGCCGAATATCTTAAATATAAAGATATTTATCAAAATATTAGGAAATTAATGATACGCAGCCTCTTCCAGCCCTATTAGAATCTCAGCGATCTGAACGGCATTTAAAGCGGCACCTTTACGGACATTGTCAGCCACAATCCATAGATCTAACCCATTTGAATGGGAAAGATCTTCTCTCACTCTGCCAACGAACACCGCATCTTGCTCAGCAACATGAGGCACAACCGTCGGATAATCCTTGTCTTCTTCAAGCAAAATCACGCCAGGAGCATTTTTTAATAACTCCTTGGCTTCAGCAACAGAAATCTTTTTACGAGTTTCCAAATGCACCGCTTCGGAATGCCCATAAAAAACGGGAACTCGAACCGCAGTTGGATTGACCATAATGGTATCGTCATTGAAAATTTTGCGAGTTTCCCAAACGATTTTCATTTCTTCTTTGGTGTAGCCGTTATCTTGGAACTCATCAATATGCGGAATGACATTAAATGCAATTTGTCGAGCAAAGACTTGAGGATCATCAGCTTGACCATTTAACAAATGGGCTGTTTGTTCTGCCAGCTCCATGATGCCTTTTCGACCTGCACCTGAAACAGATTGGTACGTTGCAATATTGATGCGTGAAATACCAGCGGCATCATAAATTGGCTTTAACGCCACGACGAGTTGAATGGTCGAACAATTTGGGTTAGCGATAATATTTCGATTACGAAATTGCTCGATCATTTCCGGGTTAACTTCTGGAACGACTAGAGGAATTTCCGGATCATTACGGAAGTAAGAAGTATTATCAATGACGACACACCCGGCTTCTGCTGCAATTGGTGCATACTTCGCTGAAACGCTCGCGCCAGCAGAAAATAATCCGATATTTACTTGGCTGAAATCAAAATCGTCAACATCAATGACTGGCACATTTTTATTTTTAAACTTTACGGTTTCACCAGCTGATCTTGAACTTGCAAGTGGGAAAAGTTCCTTGACCGGAAATTGGCGCTGCTCTAGAACTTCTAATATTGTTTCACCGACCGCACCGGTCGCACCCAAAACTGCAACATTATATTTGCCTGACATTTTGATTCTAACCTCTATTTAATCTCTTTAAGACGTAAGTAATGATCCATCAACACTAATGCTAACATGGCCTCTGCAATTGGCACAGCGCGCAAACCAACACAAGGATCATGCCTGCCAGTTGTAGATATTGTCGTCGCTTCGCCGTGAGTTGTAATGGTGCGACCACTGTTTCTAATACTAGAAGTCGGCTTGAAGGCAAGATTCACATCGATATCTTGACCAGAAGAAATACCACCTAGAATTCCGCCAGAGTGATTCGAAAGAAACCCTTCTGGTGTAATTTCATCACGATTCTGCGACCCCAACAGTTCGATGACAGCAAAGCCGCTGCCAATTTCAACACCTTTAACAGCATTGATGTCCATCATTGCCTTAGCGATATCCCCATCTAATCGATCAAACACTGGCTCACCTAAACCTACCGGCACACCGGTTGCAATCACTCGAACGCCTGCACCAGTAGAATCGCCATCTCTACGCAATTGCGTAATTAATTCCTCGATGGCCGGGACTTGAGATTGATCTGGAAAGGTAAATGGATTTTGTTTGGTGTCGTCCCAGCTAAAGGTTGTTGGTTTGATCTTGCCAATTTGAGACACATACCCCCTTATTTGGATGCCCTGTTGCGCTAGATACTTTTTGGCAATCGCTCCTGCTGCAACCCACATAGCAGTGCCACGAGCTGAGGCCCTACCTCCACCTCGATAATCGCGAATGCCATATTTATGAAAGTAAGTGTAATCAGCGTGTCCAGGTCTAAAACTATCTTTAATTTCATCGTAGTGTTTTGGCTTAGCATCTTTATTTTCAATGAGCAAACCAATTGGAGTTCCAGTTGTGTAACCCTCAAACGTTCCCGAAAGAATTTTGACTTCATCCGGTTCATGACGCTGGGTGGTAAAACGAGAAGCTCCCGGTTTGCGTCGATCCAAATCTTTCTGAATATCGGCTTCATTCAATGCCAACCCTGGAGG
Organism: Coxiellaceae bacterium UBA6002; assembly: GCA_002429595.1. Classification (GTDB taxonomy): domain Bacteria; phylum Pseudomonadota; class Gammaproteobacteria; order UBA6002; family UBA6002; genus UBA6002. The sequence goes on along the minus strand of DJAM01000172.1, from coordinate 20,711 downwards.
GCAGCCATCCACTATTGCTCCTAGAGCTAGACCATGACTTTCACCAAATGTCGTGATTGTGAATGCTTTTCCAAAAGTATTTCCAGCCATTAGTCCGACTCATTTAAAATTGACTGATAAATGTGTAGATCTTCGGTCGTAAGCAGAAAAATTCCCTCGCCACCTCGCTCGAAGTCGAGCCACACATAAGGTAATTGCGGATATTTATTCAGTAAAGCGTCTTGAGAATTACCAACTTCCACAACTAATAACCCCTTAGGTCTTAAGAATTTTGCTGCATTTCTAAGTATTCGTGTCACCACTTCAAGACCTAATTCGGGTGCCTTCAATGCGATCTGGGGCTCATGACGAAATTCTTGGGGCAACGTTTCATATTCGTCAGACGACACATACGGTGGATTACTGACGATTAAATCATAGGGACCTTCTAACTTATCGAATAAGTCTGACTGGATGAGATTCACTTGAGATTGGACATGGTGTTTCTTAACATTGATTTGTGCAACGGCCAAGGCATCTTGAGAAATATCCACTGCATCAACTTTGCTATCCGGAAACTCCAACGCACATGCGACAGCTATACAACCGCTACCCGTGCATAAATCCAGAATATCGTGAATATCATTATTATCTAACCACGGTGAAAATCCCTTCTCAATTAACTCTGCAATTGGTGAGCGCGGAATAATAACACGTTTATCTACGTAAAAGGGTAAACCTGCAAACCACGCTTCATGAGTTAAATAAGGGGCTGGCACTCGCTCATTGATGCGACGGGTAATTAATTCACACAAATTACGGCGCTCGACGGTGGTGAGAATAGCATTCATCAAATCGGGTGAAACATCAGGGGGCAAATGCAAAGCTGAGAGCACTAGATGCACAGCTTCATCCCAGCTGTTATCAGTCCCATGTCCATAATAAAGTTGCGCTCCATTAAACAGACTGTAACCCCACCGAATATAATCCCGAATCGTTACGAGTTCCTGACAAACTTGAGTGAGGTTTTGATCTTCTAAATTCATAGGACGCTATCCATAACTAATAAAAGACTGCTAATATCAAAACATAATACTGAATTTGCTAACTTAAGACTAGGCTATTTTCAATAACATAGCTAATGCGTTGGTAAAAGAAATGGGTAAAAAAATAATGTCCAAACTACTGTCTGAAGACGATAAAAATGCCTTTAGGGATGCCGTAAAACAAATCAAGCCCCTGCCTTCCAAAAACGACAAAGTGACTCTGAGGAAAAAGAAGCCAAAGCCAATTAAACGTTTTGCCCCTGAACCTACTGCGCCCTCCTTCACCATTTCAGATTATCAAACGGAAGCAACCGTTGGCGCGGATGATCAGTTATTCTTTGTTCGTCCCGGGCTTTCACCTAAACAAATCCAAAGTCTTAAAAAGGGAACGCTGTCTATTGGGGCATCGTTGGATTTACATGGCTGTAATGCCGAAGCTGCACGGGATAAATTGATTGAATTTATTGATGCTAAATACCACGCTAATCAACGGTACTTATGTATCGTTCATGGCAAAGGCCATGGTGCTGAACCTGTTTTGAAGAATAGATTAAATAATTGGTTACGGCAGATTGAGCAGGTGTTGGCATTTGCTTCTGCTCAGCCTAAAGATGGCGGGGCTGGGGCTTTGTATGTTTTGTTGCGGTCTGTTGTTAAGAAGTGATGTGTGTTTTGCATTTGCCACGCTATTCGCTCGAGTATTTTTTGACTGCTTGCAGCGGGAGGGTTGGGGTGAGGGTAAAGAGACACTACTTACTTTCGAAATCACCCAACAATGCCAAAAAAGCTTCCTCATCCAAAATAGCCACACCCAACTTCTCAGCCTTCTCAAGCTTACTCCCCGGATCAACCCCAACCACTACATAAGATGTCTTCGCAGAGACACTGTTAGTCACCTTTGCCCCCAACGCCTGCAAACGCTCTCGCGCCTCATCACGTGTCAGTGATTGCAAAGTCCCCGTCAATACAAAAGTTTGATCTGCTAACGGTTGGTTTTCCTCGGTTACGATATCTTGCCAATGAATCCCAAGGTCTCGCAGTCTTTGAATAATTTCTTGATTATGGGGCTGACGGAAGAACGCGACGATTTGGGCGGCGACAATAGGTCCAATATCAGGGACAGATTGCAGCGTTTCTTCATCAGCATTCATAACCGGATCGAGGCTTTTAAAGTGCATTACTAAATTTAGAGCAGTTGCTTCGCCAACATTTGGAATTCCTAAGGCGTATAAAAACCGGGATAAGGTTGTGTCTTTACTGTGCTGGATGGCTTTAATTAAATTTTCGGCAGATTTCTCACCCATTCGTGGCAGTTCGGCTATTTTTGCTTCGGTTAAGCAGTAAAGATCTGAGATATCTCGGATGAGGTTAGTCTCTAACAAAAGATCGACCATGCGTTCGCCTAACCCCTCGATATCCATCGCTCTTCGCGAGGCAAAATGTAGAAACGAACTTTTTAGTTGCGCATGGCAATAAAGACCAGCAGTACATTTAGCATACGCCTCTCCCTCTGGCTTAATGACTTCTGAACCACAAACAGGGCATGTTGTTGGCAAGGCTACTGGATGAGTACCTTTAGGTCTTTTTTCAATCACCGCGCCAACAACCTCCGGAATAACATCGCCTGCTCGCCGCACTATTACGGTGTCGCCTACTCGGATATCTTTGCGCCAGGTTTCATCCAAGTTATGTAGTGTGGCATTGCTCACTGTAGCACCACCCACAAAAACAGGCTTCAATCTAGCAGTTGGGGTTAGGATACCAGTTCGACCAACTTGAAAATCGATGTCTTGCACTAAGGTCAACTCTTCGCTTGCAGGAAACTTATGAGCAACAGCCCAACGTGGTGCTCTTGAGACAAAACCTAACTCTTGCTGGTAGTGCCGATTATTAACTTTATATACGACGCCATCGATTTCATAAGGCAATTCGGAGCGTATCTCTTGTAATTTATTGTAATAGCTCATGCAGCCTTCGACACCCTTAACGACTTCCGCGAGTGGACTCACGCGTAAGCCCCACTCTTTCATCTTCAATAGAAAATCGCTGTGACGTTCTGGCATTTTAAAATCTTCGGACACAGCTCCCAATGAAAAGCAATATATTTTTAGGTTTCGAGATGCAGTAATAGTGGGATCAAGTTGTCGTAGGCTACCGGAAGCAGCATTACGAGGATTCACAAATATTTTTTCGCCACGCTCTGCTGAACGAGTATTTAAGGCGTCAAATTCAGCTTTTCCTAAATAGACTTCACCGCGAATTTCTAGAAGCTTGGGAATATTTTTACCACGTAGCTTTAGTGGTACTGAAGGAATAGTTCGAATATTGTGCGTTATTTCTTCCCCAGTTGCGCCATCACCACGAGTTGCAGCTCTGACCATAACGCCATCCTCATAAACGATGCTCACTGCAACACCATCTAGTTTTGTTTCACAACAATATTCGAGATCAGTTTCGATCTCTAACCGCTGATGAATACGTTGGTCAAATGCCTGAACTTCTTCCTCAGAGAAAGCATTGTTTAATGAGAGCATTGGAACATGATGCTTAACTGGAGCAAACGCGCCAACAACCGCAGCACCAACTCGCTGAGTTGGTGAATCAGGTGTTAGTAATTCTGGATGAGTTTCTTCTAAAGTTTGTAATTTGCGGAATAGGCGATCAAATTCTGCATCGGAAATGCCCGGATCTTCTAAGACATAATATCGGTAGTTGTGTTCGTCAATCTCTCTGCGTAATTCTTCAACTTGCTTTACTAAATCGTCGATCGATTTTTTAGTCGTCAAATAAGTCTCCGGTCAATTGTTTCCGCTCGAATTCTTGCACTTTTTTACGCATTTTTTCTATTTTTTCATTTGATAATACTTTGCGCTCCTCATCCAAGATGTCACCATCCAAATCCTCAACTAATTGTCGGGCAGTCTCCATCATACTTTCAAACGACGCTGCAACATCTCTATGATTTGCAAGACGCAAAAACATCATTAAGCCCTTACCGGAATAAGCACCCATCTTATTAATCTCAAAAGTGCCTGTCTCAGAGGCGGAGACGACGCTAAATAAAATTCTGCCCTTGCCATTAGCATCTTCATAACGATGAAAAAAATCTTGCGCGCCAAATCTCAAACCAGCTGTTAATAACGCTTGTAATAATTCGTAACCGGCGTAAGGTTTATCTGGTTTCGCTGCGAGCATAATTAATATTAATTCGTCAGGAGCAGGTGCTTTCCTGACAGTTGGTTTAGCAACTTCACGCACTGGCTCTCTGGGTTGTAACAATGGATCGCTCAACAGATCATCATCGTCAACCGCAACTTCTTCTTCCACCTCTTCCTCTTCTTCAACCTCTTCTTCACCTTCTTGAGTCATAATTGGAACCGATGAGGATCGAGTGTGATTGACGACATCAAAACGTGGCTCTTGCTTATCAAGACTAATTCGCAGTTTTCGTTTTTGTTTATGATGGATAAAAAACGTCAATAAGAAAATCACTGACAGAATTGATAGCAAAAAAATAATTGAGTGCAATTCCATCTTGTTACCCTTTTTTTAGTTAATCTATTTATTCCGTGGCCATGCTAATAGCTTGATCTACATCGACTGATACTAGCCTTGAAACGCCTGGTTCATGCATAGTCACACCTACCAATTGGTGAGCCATTTCAATCGCTATTTTATTGTGACTAATAAATAAAAACTGGACATGTTCGGCCATTTTTTTGACGAGGTTACAAAAGCGAACGACATTAGCATCATCCAGTGGTGCGTCGACCTCATCGAGTACGCAGAAAGGGGCAGGATTTAAATTAAATATAGAAAAGACTAGGGCGATTGCAGTGAGTGCTTTTTCGCCACCTGAGAGTAAATGGATAGTGGTATTTTTCTTTCCTGGTGGTTGCGCCCGAACAATAACACCTGTTTCTAATAGATCATCGCTGGTGAGCTCTAAATAAGCATCGCCACCGCCAAAAATTTGAGTGAAATATGATTTAAATGATTCATTCAACTTGTCATAGGTTTCTTTAAATCGTTGCCGTGTTTCGCGATCGATTTTTTTGATCGCATTTTCTAGCGTTGTTAACGCTTCAATCAAATCATCATATTGTTTAGTTAAATAAGTTGCCTTTTCTTGTAATTGAGCGAATTCTTCAATTGCCGCAAGGTTGATTGGACCCAAGCGTTGAATTCGGTTTTCAACCTTAATGATATTTTCTTCCCAAACAGCTGCATTTTTATCTTCAGGAAGTTGCGCGACAATTTCTTCGAGGGTAAAGGAGCTTTCGGTAATTTGCTCAAGACAATTTGCCTGTTTGATTTTTAATGACTGACAATTCAAACGTTTTTGCTCTAAGACATCTCGCAGTTCCGCTTGTTCTTTCTCAACAGTTTGCCGATTTTTTTCTAAGCTTAAAATCGCTTGATCTTCTGTCTCCAACTCAAATTTCGCATTTTTTAATTGATCTTCGACAACGACTCGCTTTTCTAACTTGAGCTGTAAATCGGTAGAAAGCTCAGGCAGCGGATCATTTTCTTGATTCAACGTCTCGAGTAAGGCGTTACGACGCTCTTCAATGACAGAGATTTGACGTTCTGAGCGACCAATATTTTGATTTAAATAATGGATTTGATTTTTATTTGACTCTAAACGTAATTGCAGTTCGTCTGATTTTTGTTTTGCAGTAAATACTCGATCTTTAACTTCATCAAGCTTAATGCGAAATTGATCCTTTGAATTCAAAAGCTGCTCTCGGAGCTGACCATCAGTTAATGTTTGCTCCGTTAATTGTTCTAGACTTACTTGGGATGCTTCAAGCGCCTGTTCTACTTCCACCAACTGGGCATCGTTTTCACGCATCTCTTCCGCCAGAGATGAAAATTTAAGCTGCAGCTGTGCGACGTAATTTTCTTTGGCACGGATTTGCGCTAAAAATTCGCTGTTTTTCGCGTTAACTGCCTGATGTTGCTGCTGACAAGACTCACGCTCTTCAGTGTAAAAATTTAATAATTCTTGTGACTTAGTGACAACACGCTCTGCCTTTTCTAATTCATCTTGTTTCGCTGCGATCTGTTGCTGTACTTCTTTAATATCATGCTCACGTTGAATCACACCGGTTTTCTGATTAATTTGTTTGGAAATTTTTAACCATGTCTGGCTTAACCAAATACCATCGCGGGTGACAATCGATTCATGAGGTTCTAATGAAGGAAGCGCTTTCAAAGCAGTTTCTAAATCGTCTACACAATAAATGTAATCTAAAAGCGGCTCGATCGGCCAGCTCGACGCTAACTTCATTTGTAATAACTCGAGCTTAGTATTAGAGCTTTTAGACGTTGTTACAGCGGACAAATTAATAAAGCCGACGTTGGCACTTTTTAATTGCGAAATGGCCTCATTCACTTGGTCAAAACTCTCAATACCAATTGCGTCAAGATGATGAGATAAGACAACTTCAACCGCCAGCTCCCAACCATCATTTACCACTATTCCTTCAGCCAACCGAGGGTTAGACTCTAAGCCATATTGAGATAACCAATTGGTCATTTCATTGTCACTTTTACCCAAAGCAATTCGTTGCAACGCTTCAAGAGAAGCATATTTAGCTTGTAGATCGCGTAATTCTTTCGTGACGACGTCGACCTGATATTTTGCCTCTTGGTGATTAGTTCGCTGATCGACTATTTTCAATTGCAACTCTTCTAACATAGTTTGCAATTCTTCTAAGCGCTGCTGACAAATGACCTGCTGTTCTTTTAGGGTAAGAATTTCTTGTGAGGTTTCATCACTGTTTTGCTGTGTTTTTTCATCTCGAATTCGAGCGATCCGCTGCAATAACGACTGCTGTTTTTGCTCCAAATGATGAATTTTGGTCTTCTCCACTTCTAGCTGCTTAGAAGTTTGAGCGCTATTTCGATGGAACTCGTCCCACTCTTCTTGCCATTTTTGCATAGACATTTCAGCATTCTGAAGTTCTTCTTGATGGTGTTGATAGAGCTCACTGGATTCTTGATGTTGAAGTTCGAGTTGGCTTAAACCATTGTTGAGTCCTGCAAGCTGTTGTTGATCCTCTGTATGTTGCTGGGTCAATTCTTGGTAAGAACTTTCTAACTGTTGGTAATCATTTTCTAATTGCTTCTTGCGCTCTTTGACGTGATTGATTTGCTGTTCAACATTCTTGATATCAGCACCAATGCCATAAAATACGCTCTGAACCTCGTTAAGTTTATCGTTCAACTCGATACGATAGGATCTCTTATGCTCCATTTGAGCATCAATATGGGTTATTTGAGCCTGTTTAGCTTCAAGTAAGGTCTCTCGCTCTTGAATGAGTGTCACTAAAGAGGATGACTGGAGCTCAAGGTCTTGCCAAAGAATAGCCTGAAGCTCTGCTTTTAGCTTTCTCTGTTCTTGTTTTAAAACTTTAAATCGCTCTGCCGCATTGGCTTGACGTTGTAAATGCGCTAATTGCTTAGTCTGCTCTTCCCTTAAATCGTTTAAGCGGTCTAAGTTTTCACGAGTATGTTTGATGCGATTTTCGGTCTCACGACGACGTTCTTTATATTTAGATGTGCCAGCCGCCTCTTCGACATGCGCCCGCAACTCTTCTGGTTTAGCTTCAACCAGTCGAGAAATCATCCCCTGCTCGATGATTGCATAGCTGTTTGCCCCAGTACCTAGAAAGATGTCGGTAATATCCCGGCGGCGACACCGCGTGCCATTAATCGAATAATTTGACTGGCCATCGCGATTCAGTTCCCGACGTATTGAAATCTCAGGATATTGGGCATATTCACCCCCAATCCGACCAACACTATTGTCAAACACCAGCTCAACAGCCGCTTGACCCACAGGCTTACGATTGGTCGTACCATTAAAGATAACATCCGCCATCATCTCAGCACGAAGATATTTGGAAGAACTCCCAAGAACGCAATGCATCGCATCAACGATATTCGATTTACCGCAACCATTAGGGCCAACTATAGCCGTTAAGTTGCTCTGAAAGATCAATTGAGTCGCATCAACAAACGATTTGAACCCCGAGAGTTTTATAGATTTTAAGCGCATTTGCAGTCCATTTCACCGATTTGGCATATAGATTTCAATTAAGACGAATAGAGAATTGTATGGGGGTATTAGCCAGAGTTCAAGTACCAAATAGAGTAAGAAAGGCTTTGTTTACTTGTCAGAAATGAGTAGATGTCATACCCATCACTCCTCAAGATGCGGTTTTTAACAGTCAGCTTGCAAGAAGTTGAAACGATCTGATTGAGCAAAAACGCAGGAATAGTTGTTCTATTTCGAGTGTTTGCGATTGAAGATCGTTTCAAATTCGCCGCAAGATGGCTGTTAAAAATCGCATCTTGAGGAGTGATGGGTATATAATACTGTTTTGATAAAAAAGCCCCGATGGCGCAGCTGGATAGCGCGATCCCCTCCTAAGGGATAGGTCGCAGGTTCAAATCCTGCTCGGGGCGCCAAATTTATCACAGCCTTAGCTATAAGCTATACAATCAAATTTTCTGCTAAATCTTTTAATTTTGCAAAAAATTAATAAAACCTTAAGAAAGATATAGTATATTGTTTCTTTAACAAAAATCATATAACTGAGGCTGGGTATGAATGAGAAAGTTACTTTTTGGTCACCACCACGGTCAGCACGGAACAGTGCCTCATTATTTTTAAGCTTTTTTAAGATGATGAGTTGTTTAAGCTTACTTAAGGTTGTTACTGGAAGTATTTCAAGAGACCCTTTCTCCTTTACAACTTCAGATGGTCATTCAGTTTGTTTTTACTCTTTATATATGTACGATCTATCTAGCGCTAATAACGCGGCAGTGTTCGCAAGTGTCGTGAGCAGTTTGCTAAATGGGACATTAGGCCCAATTATTCCCACTATAGATTATGTCAAAACAACCAGTACTATGTACTGCCCAACTGTTTGTTCAGAGCAACTTTTGCTTGAAAGCAATTGTAGCAGCTTAGGTGCTGCGGGAGCATTTTGGCACAGCTTGAATGACTTCATAGCAAACGATAAGTCGATTGAGGCGCTAAAAAATTGTGGATCTTTCATCACCACCACCCCTAGCAACAGCAATACCACTCTACCATCTATAGTTACGACCACTAGTAACAGCTATATTTTACCCTTAGTTCTGGTGATAGGATTATTATTAGTAGCCGGAGCATGGGCGTTAAGAAATCTTTATGTGAACGGTAGCCCAGAAAATCGAGAAGGGGATCTTGAAAACGGTGGTCAGGAGCTCATGCCTCTGAGTAATTCCTAAGTACTAAATTTTTATATTAACCTTAGGGGGTTAGCATTCTTGAATGACTCTAGAACTTTTGCGCAACCCAAATTGTTGCATCTCCGCACTCTGGATCTTCCACGTTATGCACTACAACCTTTAGAGAATTTTTGCTTAACAAGGCTTCATATTCATCTGAAGAAAGGGAAGCATGGAAAAGTTCCTGACCGCCATTGTTGCTCCAACACTCTCCATGCTCAATACCTGAAGTAAAAGCTAAAACTCCCCCACTCTTAAGGTATTTATTAAACACTTAAAACATATTTCGTTGCGCATCATGATCCAGATGGAAAAAACTATGCCAAGCTAAAATAGCATCAAATTGCTTATCAAAGTGAATATTTTGCATATCTGCAACTAACCAAACCTGATGTGGAAAACGTTTTTTGCAAAGCCCTATCATCAGAGCACTGCCGTCTACGCCAGTGATGTTAAATCACTTGTCAATAAAGTATTTAGCAATCGGTTCGCCTGTACCACACCCAAGATCTAAAACCTCACCTCCTGAAGCAATCGTGTTCGCAATTAAATCCAGATAAAATTTTTCGATTAAATCTTTATTACGATGCTCATCAAACCAATCGACAATTTTTTCATATTGTTCGTAGACTTTTGTTTTCTTCACATCAAACCTCAATATCAGAAGTGATGCTTTGAAAAGCTAATCGTTCATCGGAAGTCATGCTAACACCAACAACTGCACAAAGAGCATTGTGACTGTCGCGGATTAGATATAGTTTGTTTGACGCTGCCGCTAACATGGCTGCATGTGAACGCACTTTGTCAGAGTCAATAGCATCATCCATGAGTTCCCCCTGCTCAAAATGTTTAGGGAAGTTTGCTTTGATGAAGATTGATATCTCATCTTTCTGTTGATCGCTTAAATGTGGATTATTAAGGTTCTCCAGGAAAAATTCTTCTTGGTCCACTGTAAATCGCTCAATATGGTCAGCGGTATCTTGAAATTGAAAATGAAATAATTTCTTCTTCATCGATGGTTCTTACCGGAGAATCGGTAATTTATTGACCTTCTGCATCAAAGTTATAAGCGAGTAATTGATTATTTTGACGGATCAAAACGTCAAAAGGCATTTGCGCATCTTGGACATCATATTGGTCTTTATTTTGGGCTAACTTCAACAATTGATTTGAGCTGTTCGGCATTAACAGGCGGGTGGATTGAAAATAGCAAAACATTCTGCACCGGATGAAAATAAAAATCTAGATTACCGATTGTGTGTTGTGGCATATACTTCTCCCTTATTGTTTTTTAAAAGGTATGAACGAGAATCAATGGAACACGGAATGGCCACTACAAAGATCAATTTCAAAAAAGCAGCAATAGAGCACCAAGAAATCATTTTCCAATGGTTAGATGAACCGCACATGCGCGAATTTTGGGATAATACCCAGGAACATAGAGATGATATCCTCAATTTCATTCATGGCAGGAAGCAACATTATTTCGCAGGAACTACCCACTATTGGGTAGGGTATCTTGATGAACAGCCTTTTTGTTTCATCTTGAGTGATCAAATTTTACCTTCCGAAGAATTAAGCGATCTCCACAGAGCTCATCTATCGGAAGTTGGGCACACTATTACCATTGATTTTGGTATTGGCAATCCTAACTTTTTAGGTAAAGGCCTTGCTGCCACTACACTTCAAGAATTTACAACATTCTATCAGCAACAGATTGATTCTCAGGCAGATACCTTTTTTATCGATCCAGATATGAACAATCCCCGAGCCTTTCATGTTTATGAAAAGGCAGGATTCAAGCTAGTTGGCGAGTATGTTATGAAAGGGGGTGCTTTTGACGGACATAAAGCCTTACTAATGGTGAAGAAGTAATGTTTTGATTTGAGCAGGTCACTTCGGGTTCATCTTGCTTGCTAATCGCTTCAAATAACGATGCAGTTTTTTTCGACCGTGTATTTTCTGTTTCGACAAATGCCATTTAATAACCTCTTTTTTCTTTCTTATATGATTTTCTTTGCTTTAGTAAAGGCCTTGCTACAGTAGAACCTGTACCGGTATGATACGTCCCATTACTAATATGTCAGTTAAGAGGTCTACATGTCAAAAAGAATAGAAACAGATAGCATGGGGCAAATTGAAGTACCTGCCGATCGGTACTGGGGTGCTCAAACACAGCGGTCTTTGCACCATTTTGATATTGGTCGTGATGTGATGCCACCCGAGCTCATTAAGGCATTTGCCACCCTCAAGAAAGCCGCAGCCCAAACTAATTTAGAGCTTGGCAAACTTCCAGAAAAAGAAGCGCATGCCATTATGGATAGTGCTGATGAAGTGATTGCTGGCAAATTGATGGACCATTTTCCATTGCGGGTTTGGCAAACTGGGAGCGGCACCCAAACGAATATGAACGTTAATGAAGTTATCGCTAATCGTGCCGCAGAAAAGATGGGTTACACCCTAGGAAGTCGCGATGCTATCCACCCTAACGATGACGTCAATATGTCGCAGTCTTCCAATGATACTTTCCCTACAGCAATGCACATTGCGGCTTGCGAAGAAATTATCCACCGTTTGCTTCCTGCGGTGCGACAGTTGCGAGATGCATTAGCTAAAAAACAACAAGAATATAGCGACATTATCAAAATTGGTCGAACCCACCTGCAAGACGCTGTACCTATGACCTTAGGCCAAGAATTCTCAGGCTATGTTGCGCAGCTTGATTTGAATATTAACTTCATCGAAAGCACCCTCCCCGCTCTTCAAGAGCTGGCTCTTGGTGGCACCGCAGTTGGCACAGGCTTGAATACCCATCCCAAATTTGCCGAACTAGCTGCCAGGAATATCGCCAAGCTAACCGGTATTGATTTTGTATCGGCACCGAATAAATTCGCAGCATTAGCAAGCCACGATGCTATTGTCATGGCCAGCAGTGCAATCAAGACCTTAGCGACTTCTCTGATGAAAATCGCTAATGACATTCGCTGGTTAGCGTCTGGTCCGCGCTGTGGACTTGGAGAGCTAATTCTACCTGAGAATGAACCAGGCTCCTCAATCATGCCAGGAAAAGTCAACCCAACCCAATGCGAAGCGCTTACTATGGTATGCGTTCAAGTCATGGGTAATGACACTGCAATTTCTATTGCTAATTCACAAGGCAACTTTGAGTTAAATGTATTCAAACCAGTGATGATTTTTAATTTGCTACACTCAATTCGTATTTTAGCGGATTCATGCACTAGCTTTAGAAAGTATGCCATTGAGGGCATGGAAGTTAATCGAGCTCGTATTGCAGCAAGTGTTCGTGATTCACTGATGCTGGTCACTGCATTAAATCCGATCATTGGCTACGACAAAGCGGCAAAAATAGCTCATAAAGCTTATGTCGACGGCACGAATTTGAAAGCAGCTGCAGTCTCTTTGGGCTTCTTGACACCAGAAGAGTTTGATCAGGCTGTACGGCCTGAAAAAATGGCGCATCCTAACGAATAGTTTGCAACAGCCTTTTTTCCTTTATAGTGCGTTGCTTGCACTCTCGGAGGCAGCTGGTGCTGCGCTTGGCTCTAAAGCTGCAACCAGATCTTTACTGATTTTAAAGAAGGCGGTTAACCTTACCTCTTGTGCTTTGCGCTGTTCTTCAGATTTCGATAATTGCGATTTACAAGCTTTTAATTCCGATTTACAAGCTGTTAATTCAGCTTCTTTCTGCTGTGATTCACTTTGAGCTTGTTGCAGCGCCGCGTCTTTCTGTGCGGACAGAACCTCGTTCTGTTTTAGCAATTCTAAAGCTTGTTGATATTGCTGTCGTAATAAAGCAAGCTCACCTTGTATTGCAGCCAAATGCAATTCAGGAGTTAGCGCTGGCTGTGAGACAGAATGAGTATCGATAGCATCAGAAGGCTGATCCATTTGAACATTTACTGGAATAGGAACCATCGCAGCTGCTGGAGTTGCAGCATTTGCAGCTAAGGCGTGAGGATTATAAGCTAAAGGTCTTTCCTCCAGAGGAACAGCTGAAGGTAGTGCAGCTGGTGTTGGAGCAGCTGGTAATTTTGCAAGCGCTTTCTTTGCCTTGTCCAATGTAAGTTCATCTATGCCTTTATCCAGCCCAACTATACGTTCAAGTAATACTCGCTTAACTTCTATCTCAAAAATAAGTTTAGTATTTTCGATTAATTCTAAAGCACTTGAAGCTACTAACTGACAATCCTTACCATCAAAAAGTGAAGTTTTGTCTTGGTGGAAACGGATTGGATCTTTTATCAGTAGAGCAAGCGCATGATAGAAATGTATCAGGCTTCGTTGTCGGCCTGTATAACCTTCTTCTTCCTTAGCCATTGCTTTGAGTTCATCAATTACCTCAAAAGCCAAAGTTGGATAAATCCCCAAGCTATCACCTGGCATAAAGTCCTTATAAGTCATAGCCTTAATAATATACACTCCGAGCTCAATAAAGTTGGCATCAGCCTGCTGTGGTGATAACCGTACTTTGAGTAACTGCGCCACTTTCAAATAAGCTTCTGGATGATGCTTTTCTTTTAATTGATCTAAATAAGTCACAGATCGAAAAGCGGAAAACATGGGTTTTTCACCCCTTTTTTCCCCAGCTGCTAATCTGAAGATTTCTGGTAAAGGTCCAACACCAGCAAAAGGTCCTTTACATTCAGCACGAAACTCGATTTCAAAAGTTGTTCTATCTATCCAATGAGTTAATTCTGCCGAACGATTTACTATCTGCGCGAGCGGATTATTATCAAAAATGGTCTTTAAGGTTTTAAGTTTTTTGATATCTCTGTTTACCACAGAAGAGATTAGTACTCTGTCAATGAAACCATTAACCGCTACAAAAAATTGATCACTTAAGGACGAGGAATTCAAATCCAATCTATGTTTTTTAATACAGTCCAGTAATTCACTTACCGCCGCCACGTTAAGTTCTTTGGCTAGCTCAATCCTAACTGTTATGCGTGGTAATACTTGCTCATATGTTTTTAAAAGAATTCCATTTTGAGTAGACTGGGTTTGATTAGCTTCTGGAGCGATACTATTTGCCATCATCTTGAACCATATGTCATGAGAATCTGGATGACGCTCAAAATGGAAATCTGAAAGTGCTTGTAACAAGCTGAGGTCAAGAGAATGTTCAACGACGATTTTAATTAATTCTTCGATCATGTAACATTCAAGATTCCTGATATTATTACGCTTCTTCATCTGCTCGATACGAAAAGATAATCTTTTATCTTTTTTATCGTCAATCGTTTTAAGAGCAACAATCGCTGCTTTTACTTTCTCAGGAATATAAGAATGAACTTCTGCTTTTAGTTTCTTAGAAATTTTACTATCACCTAACGAAAGAATTTTATTCTCAATTTTTTTATACTCTCGTAATGCAACTGCAAGAGCAGCCATGTCGCACTCGTTTATCGCCTCATTAATAGCATTGTCATAATGCACGGCTGTTGCTTCAAAATCTGAAACAACCGGGTCGGTATATTGAGTTCGAATCTGGCCATTAGCAGCCAAATTTGCAAGTCGAAGCGCGCTGACTGGGGATCTACTTAACTGAAAGTGGCTGGTGTATAGTTTTGCTGCCTGTATATTGTAGTTTTGGGCACTAAAGCGGTCAGCATAATTTAATAGTTCATCAAACAATTCACCTGGATTCAATGGTGGGTTTTTTAAATGTTCATCTTCCGTCAAATCTTTAATAGTAATATAACAATCAAAGTCAGTATTTTTTTTAGTTTTGATTTCAGCGGTTAGCAGTCTAAGTTTCATTTCAAAGTAAGTTTTATAGACATCTGAGTAATAGCCATCTAGTTTTGCTACTTGGTCGGGGGTTGCTTCTTTTACAGAGTCTCTTGCACTTTTCATTCGAGCCAATTTCGAACTAAAAAAAGCAGATAAACTGTTTATATCAAATCTACTCGATTTTGAGACTTGTAGAGTAACAACACGACAGGTAAGGTCAGCTATTTCAAAATGAGATGAATCAAACCATTTTTTCAAAATATTTAGAAGGATTGATAAATCTAATTCATCCGTCGTCTTTTCAGTAATTTCTACAGCTCTTTTTATATATTTTAATGCTTCATCATTATTTACTGGAACACCTATTCCCTTTCGATAGCAATACGCTGTTATTAATGAGCTATAAAACCCTACAAAATTAGGTTCACTAGTTAAACTGATGAATCCTTCAACTGTTGCAACGGGAGTGGCAACAAGATTCGAAATACGAAAAACGAGGTCTTGATATTTTGTGCCAAGACTTATAATTTGTTTTTGAAGTTTAGGCACAAGGGATAATCGCCGCTGATTCGGATAATGCTCTACCCTTGCCCTCGTCCATAGATCCGAAATGTTGTATGTTTCTGATACAGAAGTTGAGAGTTGTACGAGTTCAGAAAAAACGGGGGTTAATGCCAATAGACCTAAAATCACGACATTTTTATCTTTAATATCAAGTTTAGTAGAACGGCCGGCTATATAATCTACTAACTGAGAATACTCTGCTGGTGGCTGCATATTTCGATCTCCGAGCTAATTTTCATCAAATATTATCAAGTAAATATTAAAGTTTTATTAAATGTGGCTTGAGATAATGTAGCCTGGGTGAAACCCAGGAAATCTAAATTCCATCTGTTTAAAATTTTAGATTTCCTGGGTTTCACCCAGGCCACATATTTCTGCTATGCTTTTAACCTCAAACCAATTCGCCATTTATTCAAGGAGGATGCACAATGGCCATGAATGTTTCACAGAAATTATTAAAATCCCATCTTGTTGAAGGCGAAATGATACCCGGTCAGGAGATTGGTTTGCGGGTTGACCAAACTTTAACGCAAGACGCTACCGGCACGTTAGTCATGCTTGAGCTTGAAGCCATGAATCTAAAGCGCGTCAAAACTGAACTGTCTGCGCAGTATGTTGATCATAATCTCATCCAAGAAGATTATAAAAATCCTGACGATCATTTATTTTTACAAAGTGCCTGCCAACGTTACGGTATTTGGTTTAGTCGGGCAGGAAATGGTGTGAGCCATCCTGTCCACATGCAAAATTTTGGTATTCCCGGAAAATTTCTACTTGGTTCTGACAGTCACACTTGTGCTTCCGGCTCTATGGGGATGTTAGCGATTGGTACTGGTGGGCTTGAGGTCGCGTTAGCCATGGCTGGACAACCTTATTACGTCAAAATGCCTAAAATTTTTGGCGTTAAATTAACCGGTAAATTCCAAGATTGGGTCAGTGCTAAAGATATTATTCTTGAAATGTTGCGTCGTCACAGTTGTAAAGGTGGCTTAGGATATATCATTGAATATTACGGACCAGCTCTTAAAGAATTAAGCGCGATGGATCGCCATGTTATTGCAAACATGGGAGCAGAATTAGGCGCCACAACGACAGTGTTTCCCTCCGATGAAACCATTCAAACCTTCATGAGTAACCAAAAACGTGAAAAAGACTTCGTACCTTTAGTAGCCGATGAAGGTGCACAGTATGACAAGCATGATGAGATCGATCTTGGGGCATTAGAGCCATTGATCGCACAACCCCAAAATCCAGACAAAGTGGTTAGGGTTAAAGACATTGCAGGGGAACCTATCTATCAAGCTTATATTGGATCGTCAGCAAATCCTGGCTTTCGTGACTTTGCCATTTCCGCAGCGATCGTTAAAGGCAGACGTGTACCACCAGGCATTTCTTTTGATGTCAATCCAACTTCGCGAAATTCGTTAGAAGAATTGTCGCAGCAAGGCTATCTTGTCGATTTGATTCATGCCGGAGCAAGAATCCATCAAGCGGGATGCAATGGCTGCATCGGTATGGGTCAGGCACCTGCTACGGGCAGGAACAGTCTTCGAACCACGCCACGAAATTTTCCAGGACGATCTGGTACACCTGAAGATAGCGTTTTCCTCTGCAGCCCAGAAACTGCGACCGCTAGCGCATTAACTGGTGTGATAACAGATCCCCGAGACTTAGATATGCCCTACCCCAAAATTACCTATCCCGGTGAGCTTGTTACCAACTATAAGATGTTAGAGGCGCCACTTCCTGAGGACCAAGCAAGTGCTGTGCCTTTAATTAAAGGACCCAACATTGCCTCTTTGCCGGAAGTGCCACCGCTGGCAGACACCATGGAACTACCTGTCTTATTAAAAGTGGGCGATAACGTTTCGACTGATGAAATCATGCCCGCAGGCGCAAAGGTTTTGCCATTCCGTAGTAATATCCCAAAGATTAGCGAATTCACATATGAGTATTACGACCCAACTTATGCTGATCGTGCTAAAAAATTATCGCAAAAAAATGGGCATGCCATTGTAGGTGGTGAAAATTACGGCCAAGGTTCAAGTCGAGAGCATGCAGCCTTAGCGCCAAGATATTTAGGGCTAGAATTAGTTATTGCCAAAGGCTTTGCGCGTATTCATTGGCAAAATTTAATTAACTTTGGAATTCTTCCGGTCACTTTTGTGAATCCTAAAGATTACGATGAAATTGAAAAGGATGATATCTTAACTATTGATAAGATTGCTCAAGCTATCAAAAACAATAAAGAATTAACTGTGCATATCAAAAACAAAAATAAAAGCTTCAAAGTAAAACATGATTTATCGAAGCGACAAGTGGAAATTTTAATTGCTGGCGGATTGATTAATTACTTCCGGCACAAAGATTAATGAAAGTTGTTGCGGTACAAGTTAATAGCGGTTCAAATAAACAAGAAAACTTAGAAAAAATCGAGCACCTCATCACTAAAGTTTGTGATGAGGTCCATCCGGATTTAATCACCTTGCCTGAAATGTTTAGTGGCATGGGATTAAGTCTAGAGGAGAAAAAGCAATCAGCAGAAAATATTGAACATCCTAGCCCAAACAGTGCCTTAGCAAAATTAAAAATGTTGGCAAAACAATTCAAAGTAACAATTCATGGTGGCAGCTTTTGCGAAGAAAAGGATGGCAGGTATTTCAACACAACTTGTGTGCTAAATGATCAAGGTAATTTAATTGCTGTCTATCGCAAAATTAATCTATTCAAGTTTCAGACCTTAGCGAATGTTCAATATGATGAAAGTGCCTTTCTGTCAGCCGGTGATTGTGTCACCACCTACTCGTTTCAAAATCACCTAATTGGCTGCACTATATGTTATGATTTGCGCTTTGGTGATCTATTCCAAAAATTGATTCGAAAAAAAGTTGAAGCGATTATTATTCCTTCAGCCTTTACCTATGAAACAGGTAAAGCACATTGGGAAATACTTTGTCGTTCCCGGGCTATCGAGACGCAATCTTTTGTCATCGCACCTGCCCAAACCGGCAGTCACTTTGAAAACGGCGTCAAAAAAGATTGCTGGGGGCATTCATTAATTGTTGATCCTTGGGGAAATATCTTAGCGAGTATGAGTGAAGAAGAAGGTTACATTGCTGCGACACTTGATTTTGAATTCTTGGAAAAAATCCGAAATAAATTACCAACGGTAAAATCTATCAATGCGTAAACTAGCTCTCATTATCGTCTTACTCGCTACCTGCAGTCAGGCAATAGCGATAACAAAAAAACTTGCTATCGATTTTTTTAAGCTTAATCCCAATCATCAAATTACTTTTTTAAATATTAGGGATTTTCAGCAAACAGAAGATTACACTTGTGGTTCTGCAGTCGTTATGTCTTTACTCAATTATTACGGCAAATTATCAGATCAAGAAATGAATAAAAAAACAGAAATGCGAATTGCTAAAGAATTAGGTACAACCGCTACCTGTGGCACGAGTGCAGAACAAATTGTCAATTGGCTCAATAAAAACGGCTTTGAAGCAAAAGCATTTCATAATGGTACCGTCGCGATACTACGACAAAATCTTGCTAAAGGTATTCCAACATTAGTGGATTGGATCGATTGGGGCGGACATTGGGTATTGGTGACAGGTTATGATTATGCTAAAAAGCCCCACGATATGAGCGGCGACACAATTTTCTTCTCAGACTCTGCCAGTCACTTTGACAATGTTAAAACCATCGATGGCATTACTTTTATCAATCCCGAACGCTTTGAATCGATGTGGCTGAATATGCATTCCCAACACAACATTTATATCACCGCTGTTCCTATCGGCAAAAAACACTAGCAGCTGGCTTTGTTAATTCTTGCAAACCTAACATTGCTAATCGCTTATCAATGTGCTCTCTTGCATGAGCTGGCAAATCACTGTGATCAAAATCAACTAAAACGTCATAGGTTTTGACTGAATCCCATTCGTAATAAACTTTATTAACATTGTCGCTAGTTTTTCTAAAATAGCCTTCATTCCAAGGATCACAGAGATAACCTTTGATGTTTCTAAGAAAATTGCTAGTAGCAGTTCGATTATTATTTATTTCTTTTTCACCACCTTCATTACAAATAGCCACAAAATCGTGACCTGAGTTAGCATTTTTTCTCGTGGTAATATAGGTTAGTTTTACCTTCGTTCTTTGCTCCATAACAAATTTAGCTATATCATAAAATGCAGTAAAGGCATGTTCCCCACACGCAGCAAGATCAATTTCCTTGCAATGACTGCTTAATAATTGTGCCTTACGCAATAATAATAAAGCAGTGTCAAAATTAGCAAATTTTGCACGCTGCGTAGGAGTTAAAGACTGTTTAATCTTTTCAAACTCATCAGCGCTTTGTAGAATTTCTGATTTGATTTGCTCGTCAACTAATACCCGCATTTTATCTAGTTCGATCCGATTTGTTCGAACACGATCACCATTTATAAAGCGTTGTCGCGCTGCAATGAGATCTTTGCAATTGTCACTATAGACACCCTTGGTTTTGAGATCTTGAACACAAATGGCGGGATGAAAGTTTCCTTCATGAAAATCCACTCTCAAGCCAGTAAGCTTATTGGCAACTTTAAAGGGCTGAGTCTGGCAGCGTCTTTGGATTAAGCCTATGATATTAGTATGTGAGCTATTTTCCCTATTTACAGCAATTTTACTTGAAGTAGTTTGCCTTCTATTTACTAGAACCATAAAACCACTTAACAAAACTAAAACAATTAAGAGGAATAATATTGGGTGCTCAAAAGGAAACCTGAGTATAGCCTCGAGTGTGGTAGCTCTATAGCCCGCTTTTCGCTTATGTTTAGATCTCAAGTTTTAGCCTATTAGGTAAAAATGGTAGTTTTTATTATTATTTTATATGCATTTTATACTAACTGGGCTCATTAAACCAGAAGTCTTAATTCAAGTCTTGGCGGTCCTTATCTAAAACTAATCGCAGAATGAGCTCTGTGCTAAACGAAAATTGTAAATCTTGTCATTTCCTGTAAATCCTGTCATTTCCATGGTTTTTTCTGTTATTCCTGCGCTTTTTGCTGTCATTCCCGCGCAGGCGGGAACCCA
>DJAM01000154.1 GCA_002429595.1 Coxiellaceae bacterium UBA6002 | reverse complement strand
GTCATTCCCGCGAAGGCGGGAATCTATGCGTGAAGCCACACGCAACATGGATTCCCACTTTCGCGGGAATGACATGTGCAACGGGACGTCGGCTTTATACGCGGGACGTTAGCACAAGGATCATGTCCAAGGTAATTTTTGTCGTGTCCAAAGGTTCTGGTTTCACAACGAAATAACCCACGTAGTCCTTGTAGTCTTCAATAATCGCATCGCCAGCTGCTACAATTCGACCTGCCCGAGTTTTGATAATCTTCTTTTCTGTTAGAGAAAATAGCGAACTCTTTTCTCTGCATAGTTGTCAGGTCAAGATAATCACAGCCGATTAAAATTTCAATTTCCTCGATAGTATGTTTATGTTGAGAAAGAATATAAGTTTAGGAAGCTCGATTTTACTTAATGGATCATTAAGTGGCTTGTAAATAAAAGCAATCTCCCTTATCCAGAGAGCAGTCGCGGTATCAACATAAAAATATTGAGTCAGGATTCAGAATTTTACCGGCTCATGATATATAGTTATATAAATTACAATAATAAAGGTGATGCTAATGGATTCAGCACTTATTCCTATTTATTTCCGACTCCCTATAACTATTCAATCCGGCAAAGGCGTATGGCTTTATGATACGGATGGTAATAAATATTTGGATGCAATTGGTAGTATGGGTGTTTCTGGATTGGGACATTGTCATCCGGCTGTTGAAGCAGCAATGAATGAACAGGTTAAAAAATTAATTCATTGTTCAAACAACTATCACGTTGAAGAGCAGGAGCTTTTAGCTCACGAATTTGTTGAGTTTGCTGGTATGGATAAAGTGTTATTTGCTAATTCTGGCGCTGAATCCAATGAAGCTGCTCTTAAACTTATTCGTCTGTATGGTAAGCAACGAAATGTTAAGTGTCCAACTGCTATTGTCTTTGAGGGAGGGTTTCTTGGGCGAACAATGGGTACATTAAGTGGCTCAAGTGAAGATAAGGTCCGAAGAAACTATGATCCGTATTTGCCTGGATTTGTCTTTGCAGCATTTAATAATATCGATGCTATAAAAAAAATACTCGCAGAAAATCCTGATGTTGTAGCAATTATGCTAGAGCCTATTTTGGGCCAAGGCGGGGTTGTTGTGCCTGATGATGATTATTTGCTACAGCTTAGAAAAATTTGTGATGAAAGGAATTTGTTGTTAGTTCTGGATGAGATCCAAACTGGAATGGGTCGAACTGGGATAAATTTTGCCTATCAGCGGTATTCACTGCGACCAGATATTTTGACAACTGCAAAATGTTTAGGAAATGGGTTACCGGTTGGTGCTTGTAGTACAACAACTGAATTATCTTCTTTATTCTCGCCAGGAACACATGGGACTACTTTTGGTGGTAACGCATTGGTATGTCACGTTGTACGCGCAGTCATTCGAACACTTAAAAATTCTGACATACTGCAAAATGTCACCGAAGTAGGTGCCTATCTGCTAAAAAATCTTCAAGAGGTTTTGCCAAAATATGATGTGGTGCGCGACGTTAGAGGTAGAGGGTTAATGATTGGAGTGGAATTAGATGGACCTTGTAGCGAGATTTTAAAATATAGTTTGGAAGAAAAGTTATTATTTAATGTCACCGCTCAAAATGTGATTAGAATGTTACCACCTTACATTTTGACTCGAGAAGAAGCTGATATGATTGTTGAGCGATTAGAGCGCTGCATTAAAAAATACAGCGCAAACAAATCGTAAGTTAGGCATAAAAGTAGGCCACTAACATTAGTCCGCCAATCATGCTGAAATTAGTAACAAATTTTAGAGTATTTAACCTAAAGGGCTCGCTTTCAGTCATATCCCAAAAATTATGAAACATGTAAGTTGCCCATAGAGTAAATGCAATTAAAAGAATCACGGCTGGAACAATAAAAATATTTAATATTACTGCTAGGCCGCCTATTATTTGCAAAATAACCCCAACCCAAAAAACATATTGACTGTAGGGGACCTTTCGATTTGACATATGGTTGATTAATCTTTCGTGATAATAAATATTACTCACACCGGCAAAAACATAAATAAATCCAATTAAAAATCTTGCAATTAGTGGCACTAATGCATCAGTCATAGTTACTCCTTAACTTAAATATTTATCAATGGAATGATTTTTGATTCCCCAGCAGTATAAGTTTACTACTGTAGTATTTGCATGACGTATTTGACAAACTAATTTGGTGAACATTTCAGTTAAAATAATGTAACCCCTCACCTTGTGACTATCCATATATCTTCGAAGCGATTCTTTTTCAATCGCTATAAGCTTTGTTTTGGTGACTGCGCAAGCATCTGCGCTGGCTGGTTGATCGTCAAATAATCCAAATTCACCAAAAACTTCTCCAGCTCCTAGATCATATATACCTGGGTGTAAATCGACTTCATTATTTAGATGACCCTTAATAATGATTCTTACATGGCCAGATTCAATAACATACAAATATTTGTGGCTATCGCCTTGTTGAATTATTTTCTTATTCGGTTTAATTGTTTGTAGTTTAGTTTTTACATCGGTTAAAAAGGATTCATCCGCCAATAAAGATCTAATTAATTCATGCATAAACCCCCTCGCTTCTTTCTAAGTGGTAAGGCCTGTTATATAAGTATAATAAAATTATGCTGATTTCGTAGGAAAAGTCTTCAAAAGACAGCAGACAATGCTCTTTCTTCTGTAAGAAATTTTAACTATCTATGTAATATTTACTATCATTATTAAATGAGACAACAGATAAAACAGATAAATATGCGTAATTTCAGGAGAAATGGAGGATTATGACAACCGAAGTGAAAATTCATTCAGTTGGAACCGCAGTTCCGCCTGTAAGTTATAGCCAAGACGATTTAATTAATCTATTTGAGATAAAAGATCGTCGTATCAAAGCACTCTTTAATTCCACTCATATAGATAAACGTCATTTATATCTGCCAAATGAACAGATAAAAGATGAATCGCAATCTGATTTATTAAAAAAACACCTGCAGGGTTCATTAGAAATTGGCGCAGAAGCTATCAATAAAGCTCTTGCTGCTAGTGGCATTACAAAAGAAGACGTCGATTTTCTATGTGTGGTATCAAGCACAGGCTTTATAGTCCCTGGACTTTCAGCTCATCTGATCAAAAATCTACCGTTACGGAATGAATGTCAACGAGTTGATATCGTAGGAATGGGTTGCAATGCAGGACTGAACGGTTTAAGCGTTGTACATAACTGGTCTCTCGCCAATCCAGGACGTTATGCTGTATTGCTGTGTGTTGAAATCTGTTCAGCAATATACATTAATGATAAACAATTGCGAACTTATGTTGTTAATAGCCTATTTGGTGATGGGGCAGCGGCAGTTGTTGTTAAAAATGGCCAAACCAAGAGCGATCTGCTACGACCTAAAATGATTGGTTTTTCCAGTTTTATCATTACAGAAGCGATGGACGCTATGCGTTTTGATTGGGATCAATCTTCAAAAAAATTCAGCTTCTTTTTGCACCACGCAAATCCTTATGTTGTAGGTCAATATATTCAAACAGCGGTGCAAAATTTATTAGATAAATATAATTTGAAACAAAATGAAATTAATCATTGGATTGTTCATGGTGGAGGTAGAAATGTAATTAGTGCGGTGCAAATTAATTTAGGCATTTCAGCGCATGATATGCGGCATACCATTACTGTCTTAAGAGATTATGGAAATGTATCTTCTGCTTCTTTTTTATTTTCTTTTGAACGTTTATTAGAAGAAGAAGTAGTTTCTGAAGGTGACTATGGAGTAATGATCACAATTGGCCCGGGTGCTCAACTTGAAACTGGATTAATTAGGTGGTGATTATGACAGAGAAAGAAATTGCAACATTTGATTATGATTATAAAAATAAAATGATGAAAGTAACGCTTAGCTTGCATGATATTGAGGATCCACATCAAATTCCAAAATTATTGGCAAACTTTGAGGAAAAACTCAATGAAATCGATAGTGATTCCGATGTGGAAATGGTCCTTATCACTGAGCGCAAAAATTCCACGAGTTTAAATTTCTATTCCTATTTTGACGGCCCATTAGATGTCAGAGTAATTTCTAAGTGGGAAAAAATAGTTGTACTTTTAGAAAGAATGAAAAAGGTCACTTTAGCTGCGTTGCAAGGCAAGGTCTCAGAATCTATGCTACAGCTTGCACTGGTCTGTGACCATCGTATCTGCACTCCTGATACGACTTTACAATTCTCTGCTATCAGATCCGGTTATCTTCCAGGAATGGCCTTGTTTCGTATTGCTAAATACATTGGCCTGGGGCGTGCGAAACAAGTGCTCTTTACAGGAGAAGAGCTCACTGCTAAAGAGGCAATAGATTTTGGCTTTATCGACGAAATTGTTCCTGATTTAAAAAAAGGAGTTCAAGAGTTTAGGTCACTGACGGAACATAAGCATATCGAAGCTATAATTATGGCGAGAAGACTATTAAATGAATCATTCTCATTAAGCTATGAGGACGAAATTGGTGGTTATCTTGCGGCACAAGTTAGATGTTTAGAATCGTTAAGACATGAAAAATAATACTTACAGCTAGGAGAAAAAAATGTTAGATACATTCCAGTCTCTTTTAAAAGACCATCTTTTATACACGGAAGTCTTTAGTAAGAAGGTAAAGCACGCTCAAAGGGTCTATCCTGCAAATCATAAGATTGTTGCACAAGGCGATAGTATTAATAACTTTTATTTTATTGTTTCCGGGACAGTGAGAATCGTGGCTAGAAAAAAATATTCCAGCTTGGAGCAATCCATTAAGACTAACAATGTGCTCGGACGACTAGGACCAGGTGAATTATTTGGATTGTTTAGTTTATTTGATGAAGCGCCAACAGGCGCAGACTTGTTTACAGATACTGACTCAATGATCGTTGAAATCGATAAAAAATCCTTTTTAGATTTTTTGCGATCTGAACCCGATTTTGGTTATGAAATACTTTATGATGTTGTTTGCTGGTTAGTGCAACGTCTGCGCCAATCTAACGATCAATTGATTGATGTTGCAAGTCGAGCGCTGCTTTTGCAAAATAATTATCGTCGCAAAGCTGCTTAATAGCTGTGAATAACTAACTCGCCTTAATTGGTGGCGGTTTACTTTGCCAGTTTTCTCGGATAATCAAAAAAATCCCTCCAAAAATACAAGCTAAACCAACCATCATTACGACTGTAATTTTTTCATTCAAAATAATGCTAGAGGAAAGAATGCCTACTAATGGAATGGCTATAAGTGAAAGTGATGTAGTGGTAATTGGTAGTTCTTTACTGATAACGATCATTCCCCAAATACCAAAGGCTGTTCCTAATACGCCAGTGAAGAGGAGGGAGAAAATTAGAGTCATATTCCAATGAATGATGGGGTGAGGAGCGAAAAATAGTCCCGCCAGTAATAAGGGTATTAATCCGACTAATAATTGCCAGAAAAGCAATTGTAGGGGGCTACTCATCCATTTTTTATATCGGGTAATGACCATATTGATTGACCAGACGAAGGCGGCCAGTAGCATTAGACTGTTTCCAAGGATTTGGCTTCGATCATGCCAGTTTATTCCAAACGGGCTAAACAGTATAATAATCCCTAACAGTCCAAGTAGTAAGCTAAATAAATGGTTGCGGGTGATCGGTTCTCGGAAAATCAAATAAGCTATTGGAATTGTCCAAATTTGTGTGGTGTAGATCA
Source organism: Coxiellaceae bacterium UBA6002 (assembly GCA_002429595.1). Taxonomy (GTDB): domain Bacteria; phylum Pseudomonadota; class Gammaproteobacteria; order UBA6002; family UBA6002; genus UBA6002. Next base: position 59,723 of record DJAM01000154.1, on the reverse strand, counting down.
ACATGGTTGATCGTCCGGCACTAATATGTGACAGCCCGACATTGGCAAAAATTTGAAACAGCGCAATAAGTAATAAACCAACTGAAAAAATATGTACTAAGTCTTGGCGCTTGGGAATGGCAATATTTTTAGTGATAAGCGCAAAAGGTGTAAAGGCAATTAAGCCCAACAAGATTCTGGAGAATGCGTACCATAGTGGTGGCATGTTATATAAACCCATTTTTGTAATGGGCCAGCCAATTCCCCAGACTAAAATAACTAGCAAAAAGAGAAAGTACAAAGTTGATTTAGAATGCATTTTAGTTAATCATACCGTTGAGTAGACATATATCCGTATCAGCGTAAATGCTAACTTTATTATCAAGGATGATCAAATTGAAAATTAAATTGTTGCTGTTTTTTTCTATTCTGGCTTTTGTTTCACACGCACAATCGAAGACTAATCCTAAAATTACTATTTTTACCAATGCTCAAATCATCGATGGTACTGGAAAGGTCATCGAGAAAGGTAACTTAGTGATTGCAGACGATAAAGTAAAAGAGGTCACCACTAAAAATGTTGCTTTCCCTGGTGCTAGGATAATTGATGCTTCAGGGAAAACAATTATGCCCGCCCTGATTGATAGCCATATACATTTAGGAATGCTAAAAGGAACAACAATTAAATATGCCAATATCACAGAACAAAATGTTCGTCGTCAGTTGCGCCGTTACGCACAATATGGCGTGGGGGCTGTTTTATCTTTGGGCAGGGATCCAGACTTTGTCTATAAGTTGCGAGAGCTTCGTCTAGAGAAGAAAATATCAGGTTCCTATCTTTTTACTGCTGGACGGGGCTTTGGTGTTGTCAATGGTGCGCCTCCCGGTGGTGAACCACAACCTGGCAAATTTGACGTTTATCGGCCAACTTCAGTCAACCAAGTCTATTCGGAAATGAATGAATTAGCATCGCATCATCCAAATATAGTGAAATTATGGGTAGACGATTGGTTGGGTAAAATGCCTAAAATGAAACCAGCAATATACGAGGTTATCATTTCAGAAGCACATAAACATCATCTGCGTGTGGCAGCACATGTGTATTACTTGGATGATGCTAAGGAGTTGGTGCGATCGGGTGTTAATGTTCTTGAACATAGTATTAGAGATGCTGCAGTTGATGAGGAATTAATTAATTTGATGCGGCAACATCACGTTGCTTTAGTACCGACGTTAACGCTTACCGAATCTTTTTACATTTTTAACGATCGTCCTGCCTGGATGTTTACCTCTTTTTTCAAAAATTCCCTTGAGCCAGGTGTTTTTAAAACATTGCTAAATCGAACTTATGGAGTTGATTTAAAGCAAAGAAATGTATTGTCCTTAGCGCTGCATAATCTTAAGAAGCTATATGACAATGGTGTGGAAATTGGCTTTGGTACCGACTCTGGTGCTTTACCTAGTCGAGTACAAGGCTTTGGAGATCATCGCGAACTTGAACTTTTAGTTGCTGCAGGATTAACACCGATGCAAGCAATAAAAATTGCGACTTATGAAAGTGCAAAAATTGTGGGCGTCGAAAATATCATGGGAACCTTGCAACCTAATAAATTGGCTAATTTTGTTATATTGAATGCGAATCCGTTAGAGCGAATCAGCAATACTCAAAAAATTGATTCAGTTTGGTTAGACGGCAAGTTATTTAAATAATATTTGCATCTATTAAGCAAATAAGCAAACTCAACTATCTTGCGCATCTCTCTAGGCACATAGTTATTCGGGCCGTCGTCCCTCGTCGCTAATCGCTAATGGAATGCAAAGGACTTGCAAGCGAGGGATCTAGATCCTTGGCTGCACAGTTCAGTGTTTTTGTCTGCTATTTTGCGGCCAAGGACGACGATTTCAGGACTTGTATAAGTCTAAGCTGCCTTCTTGATCTGATACCAATCTTCATGACCTGCAGTAATGTCTGCCCAGTAATGGTCTAAATTTTTCTTATTTAAGTGTTCCAAATTTGGAACATGAGAAACAAGCAGATCTCCTAAATCCCGGCATAATGTATATAATTCTTCACCTTTTTGTTGACGTTCTTTCCCCCAAGCGTCAAGTACTTTACCTAGATCATAATTTTCACGTTCTAAATATCTTTGTAAGCTTAGAATGTCTTGTAACGCTTTCGTTGAACCTGCGCCAACATGTGGTCTTAACAGAATTGAGGAATCTCCAATGAGTGCCATTCTGCCCACAACATAATGTGGTACCCAAGCGTCATAAATTGCTTGAGTAAAAGGTTTTTCAGTTTGCAAGATTATATCTCGTGCAAAAGGTGGAAAATACTTTTGTGCTAAATTTTTAACATAGTCTACATATTCTTGTTCCATCGCCACAGGTGGTATATTTAGATGTGCTTTGTTATCTCTACGCAAAGGATGATCTTTGCCGATGCACTCATAAATAAGCCAATTGATAATGTAATCATCGTGTGGATGGTCGGTAACTACGCGTGGTATTTCATAAATCAGCATATGCCCTTTTTCATATAGATAGAAAGGCACAACATCTTTTAAATGTTGGCTGGTTTCGGTGTCAACCCTGTTTAGAATGCCGCGCCAAGCAATATAATTGGTAAATTCAGGTTGTGAATTAGGGAATAAATATTTTCGACCTATTGAATTATAACCATCGGCAAAAAATACATAATCAAATTCTTGTTCGGTATTGTCACTTAGAATTAACTTAATTTTCTCGCCTTGTTTAATATCAACGACTTTGGTGTCATAGTGCACTTTGTCTTTGGGTAATCTCTTCATGAGGCTGTTGTACACGCTTGCCCAGTGTGCGCCATAAGCAATAAATGGTTTTATAGTTAGCAGCTTCTCGTCATCATGTTGATTGTCATAGACAATAAATTGCCGGTCTTCGATATTAATGATTGGGAAATCTTTATCGAAAATATCGAGCTCGATAAGTTGAGTTACCAAATCCTTGGGTAGTGCGATACCCGTCCCACGATCTACCAAAACTCCTGCTGGCTGTTGCTCAAAGACTGTAATGTCTAGACCTGCTCTATCCAAGATAATGGCTGTTGCACTTCCTGCAACAGAAGCTCCGATAATTGCTATTTTTTCTTTGTTCATAAGCTCTCCCATTTGTAGGACATTTTCTATAAACAAAAATTCTTACGTGACAATTTATCTATTAGTATAGTTTTTTTATGAGAATTAAACCAAAAATTATGAGAGTAATATCAGGAGACAAGTAGTTGATTTTAGTTAAGTTGATTGGAGAGATCTTGCCATTGCGGCGCCAGAAAAAGCAGTCTATATTTTATAGCTATAACAAGGAATGTTTATGGCTTGGCTTCATCATCGCTGTTTACTGGTTCTTTTCTTTTGTCTGCTATCAACGCGGCTTTTAGCTGCTGACCTTGCGTCGAATCCTGGGAGTGATACTTACAAACTAGTTTGTGCTTCCTGCCATGAACAAGGAGTATCTGGTGCGCCATTAGCTACCAAAAAAGCAGATTGGACATTCAGAATAAAAAAAGGATTTCCTCTGCTCTATGCCCATGTAATTGCGGGTTTTGGAAGAATGCCACCACGTGGTGGTTGTATAACTTGCAGCGACGATGCAATTAAAGCAGCAGTAGATTATATGCTGAATCCCTATGTTTATGACGAAAAGCTAAGACAATTTATACCCGCTTCGCTTTCATCTTCCGACCTAATGATGCTTGGTAAGCAAAAATATGATGTTTATTGTGCGTCGTGTCATAAGCAAGATGGGTCTGGCTCAATCTTAGAATACCCAGCCCTTAAAAAAGGTTTGTTGGGTAGTAGTTTTATGACTATTGATAAACCTATCGATCGACAAATTAAATTAATTTTGCAGGGAGTAAGTGGCACTCAAATGGCATCATTTAGTCAATTAAGTGATACGGACTTAGCTGCAATAGTCACGTATATTAGAAATGCGTGGTGTAACAATACAAATGATATTGTTCAACCAAATGATATAAAAACAATCCGCGCAACATTGTCTCAGGCAAATGGCAATCCTGAAAAGCAATTTGCTTTAAACGAAGCTATGAAACTAGGTGAAAATTATTATCGAGCGTATTGTGCCCGATGTCATCAATTGAATGGGGAAGGAAGAGCGCCTTATGGCCCAACATTAAAAGGTAGCTATTTGGCAACCGATCCTGCGCTACAAACCTATCTTATTAAATTGGTATTGCAGGGTGCACCAGGAACTCGTATGCGCGGTTATCGACAAGAACTCGATGATAATGAGATTGCTACAATCTTAACTTACATTGGAAATGCTTGGGGTAATAACAATCAAAAAGTTATTCAGCCAGCAACGATTGCAGCAATCGATGCTGCCTTGAAACAGCAACAAATTCGCACCAACAACGCCATGAATAATGTTTCTGCGATGATAGCTAATGGCAGAATTATTTATAACGCTTACTGCGCCCGTTGTCATAAATTAAATGGCGCGGGAGGAGCGCAAGTCTCAGTTCCTTCTTTGATTGGCAGTCCGATTATTACGCAACAAGGAATTAAAGCGCATATTGCTATCATTTTGACTGGCGTGCCAGGTAGCATTATGCGAGCTTTTGCGTATCGTTTATCCGACGCAGAAATAGCGCAAGTGGTTGCTTATGAGCGCTATCAATTTAATGGTAAGAAAGATTTTGCTCGAATCAATGATGTGAGTGAAGAACGCACACGACTCAAGAGTCAAATAGACTATCAAATTCAAAACCAGCTTAAACAACAATTTTTGCAGGATGAAAAGGTAAGTACCGCTAATTGTTCATCCTAATGTTAAAATGTAAACCGTAGTATTTATTAATTCAAAAAATCACAAACTACTGTACCAAGCGAATCTCAATTCGTTCCCTACCACTACCAATGTTCACTCTTTTTAGAAAAATTTCACCCACTTCTGCCGTTGACTTTACATGAGTGCCACCACAAGGTACTTTTGAAAAACCAGCTATTTCCCAATAACGTCTTTGATTTTTGACGTCAGAGAATCCTGTTGCAATAGGATGATCATTTGCAATAATTTCATTGTACTCAATTAAAATATTATTAAAAATTGCAGAAATATTTTTATCGTAAATAAAATCAATTCGTGCTTTTGTTTCAGCAATATGCGCTCCAACTTTTACAACATCTGGTAGTTTTTTAGTAACTAATTCTAGGATTAATTCGGCAGCAAAATGTAAGCGCATCAGTCGGTAGCGTCGCGTCCAATCAATCACCATTGTAACAGTATCACCAATCGACAAACCATGTTCTTCTGGAAGAGTGTAATAAATAAGATTGCCCTTTAGGCTTGAATCCAGAATAGGTAGATTATTTATAAAAGCCTTATCGCTTTCTTGACCCCCGGAAAATGAGAATGCAATGGTCTTCGCAAATAGAACGACGTTCACATTTACTGATACCACAGTCGTGACTAACTTAGTTTGATAGGGATTGTCCCAAAACACTTTGCGCATAATAGTACTCAAATAAACCTAGTTTATTACTTCACATTCTGTGCGTTATAACGCATAATTGTATATCATATCATTGTGCGCTTTAGCGCACAAGAAATTCATGGGAAATTTAATGAAACAACTCTATAAACATATTTCGACAATATTAAAGTCGCTACGTCGAGAACGTGGCTGGAGCTTAGATAGAGCAGCAGAAGAGACGGGCGTTAGTAAAGCGATGTTAGGGCAAATAGAACGGGAAGAATCTAGTCCAACCATCGCAACGTTGTGGAAAATAGCAAGAGGCTTTAATATGCCTTTCTCTTCATTTGTCGCAAACCCGGACTCAGATTTAGCAAAACCCGTCTATAGGACCGGAAGAACTAAACACATCCACCCGCAGGATGAAAAAATTCGAGTCATGACTCTCTTTCCATTTGATAAAGAATTGAATTGTGAAATTTTCATCATCGAGCTCTTGCCAGGATGTATTCATTTATCACCAGGTCATGAAAAGGGTGTGATAGAACATGTTATTGTTGCTCATGGCCAGATAGAGGTCATGATCAATGGCATGTGGCAAAAAGTTGCTAGAGGCGAAGGATTACGTTTTGATGCCAGCGAATCCCACGGCTATCGAAATCTCACCACAACAGTAGCTTCTTTCCATGACGTGATACATTATCCCGGTTCTAGTCGAAGCATTACGACACCTCGAACCGGCCGAAGCACTGCGACACCTGGTAGAGGCCGACGTCCCGCGACTTGATCCCGGGATCCAGTCTATTCTTACAAACAAATTCACTTCAGGAAAACTTATGACTTCCACAACTAATTCAATTTATTGTCTAGAAGATGTTCCTCTTTATGAAACATTGTATGGTGACAACCTAATTTCATTAGGTGGTGTCGCAGCCGTTGAGAATATGTTTTCAGACATTGATTTAACTCATTTAACATTACTGGATGTGGGTTTTGGATTAGGCGGCGTCGCATTTTATTTAGCCAAAAAATACCACGTTCATGTTTCAGGAATAGAAGTTCATCCTTGGATGATGCAATATGCTACAAAGAATAGTCCTAAAGAAATTGCCAATTTATTAAACTTCTGCATTTACAATGAGCAGGGTGAAATGCCTTTTGAGGCAGCGACATTTGATTTGGTTTATAGCAAAGGAGTTTTGAATCATGTTCACGATAAATTACCGTTGTTCAAACAAATCAACAAGGTATTAAAAGCCGGTGGCACATTTGTGATTGCAGATTGGGTACATCATGAATATGGCAAAGACTCTCAACCATTGGTGAAAGAAAGTTTAACTTCCTACCAAAAAGTATTAGAACAAGCAGATTTTGTTAATACTAGTATTCGCGATGATAGTACAATCTTTTTAGAATATGTCAGACAAATGTTGCAAAATCTTACAAGACGAAAAGAATTTATTATCCAAGAATTTGGAGAACAAATTTTTTCAGAAATTATTCAAAACCAACAACAACTGTTCGATGAAATTGCAGCTAGCCGTAAAGTGGCAGTTAGAATTAAAGCCAGTAAAAGAAAGGAGTAGGATGCATGCAAAAATTTCATTTACTGTCATTCTCGCGAAGGCGGGAATCCATGCAACGTGTGGCTTCAAGCATGGGTTCTCGCCTTTGCGGGAATGACAATACGGTTACTTATACGCGGCTCTTGGCTTTGCTCGCAATCATTATTTTTAATATGAATTCATATGCTCAAAGAAGTGAAGTGCCTTACCGTGATGATCCGTCAGTCGTTATGACCAGAGTGAAATACGCAAAATCTTATATTCAAAAATACGGCAGACAAAAAGCAATTCTAGAATTTAATAAAACGCAAAGAGAAATTTTCGTGGGTGATTACCAAGGAAATTTTTTTGTGTCTCCTCTACACCCCGAGCTCATTGGCACTAATCAGTTTAAATACAAAGACTCCGCAGGAAACCTAGTTGTTCAAGAAGAGATAGAGAAAGCTAAGACAGGCGGTGGCTGGCTCAAAGGTAGATTGAGACAAAACCCTAAAACAGGGCAATATCAATGCCGAAAAATTTATATTCAGCCAATGCCAGGTGATTACTTTATTGGTTCTTGGTATCACTATCCAACTAACGAAAAAGGCCAGTGCCTATTTTAGCTTACTGCTTTGGAAGCCAAATGCTAACCGTCGTGCCCACTCCAGTTTCACTAGTAATGCTCATTTTGCCATTATGAAGACCTACAATTGAGTGCACAATAGCTAAGCCCAAACCAGTTCCCTTCGGAAGACTACCTGTCTGATGCCCTCGATAAAAACGCGTAGTTATGTAGGGTAAATGATCAGAAGAGATTCCAGGACCATTATCTATAACACTGATAAGCGCTAAGTTATCTTTTTCTTGGATTATTGTAGAGATAGTAGCGCCTTCGTGGCTATAGTTAATGGCGTTAGAAATCAAGTTACTAAATAATCGTCTAATCATGGTCGAGTTGCCTGTAATAGTGGCATCGCCTTTACTCATGATTATGAGGTGAATTACGCGCCAAAAAAGGAATGCCACTTGCGCGCTGAAATATATACCGCTTTAGGAAATTATTCAGAAGCAGTTGAAGGTTATGAGAAAAAAGCATATGCCTACTATTGGTTAAGTCGAGTCAAGGAAGCGCTTCAGGCTTGCGTCGCAGCAATTACACTTTACGCTCGGGAAAACAAAAAAACGTTTGACCTTCAATCAGATTATCATTTGAAAATAGATGGCTTCATGAATCAAATTTTAGCTAAGGCAAGGACAGCATTTGGGAAATCGCTAGTGATTTTTTTTTATCATACTCTTCTGATACTGAGACTGTAAGAGAGCTGATACCTAAGCCGATAGCATTTCATAATTGCCTTTAAGTTCCTTTGCGGCCACTTCCAATGCTTGCAAGACCTGCAATTTTAGAACCCCTTTGGTCTGGTGAACGGCTCGTTGCAGGAGTATGAACTGTAGAGCCAGGTGGTGTGCGGCGAGACCAGTAACTATAGCGAACGTTATCAGGACTGAAGGGTGAGGGTGACGATTTACTTGCTTGAATCAAATCATCGTACGTTTGTAAAGAATAAGTACTTCGATTTGGGTCACTCGGTTTTTCGGAAATTTCTCCAACTGCTGAATGATAAACCCCGCCTTGTACAAATTTATATTTACCTTTTGTGAGAACATTTCGTCGTTCTACTAATTGTTCAACTTCTTTGGCCGCAGAGATCACGCCAGAAACTTTTCCCGGAATAACATGAATCATGTCATGCTCAAAAGTTACGGCAGCGCGAAAGTCTCTCTCGGTACTTAATTTTGGAATGACACAACCTTGAAAATCTTTGTATTTAAATCTGGTAAGAAACTCAGGCCAGAATCTTGCGAAGGCTTCTTCAATTTTTGGTTTAACGTAATTTTCAACATACTCTGGAGTCATGTTTTTATCTAAAAATCTGTTAGCTTCTTGAGCTTTCGTAAAAGTTTTTGTTATTGTCCATTTGCCGTGGGTAACCACATATTTTCTTTTAATTTCTTTTCCTGGAACGTTGTTGGACTCATCAATGAGTGGCAGAATGCAAGGATACCTGCCGTACATGATGATGGTTGAAAATGGTTTGTCAGTGGGTTTTTGATCTTCATATACGAGGCCTAAAGCTACCTGGTAGACCAAATCAATATTTAGCTCAGTGGAAATATCCTGTGGAAGAAAATTACGGCAACCAGTAGCATTAACAACGACATCAAAGTACTCACTATTGATACCGTCATTGGTAACTAGAGATTTATCACCAAGATTTTCTACTCTTAGCACTTTGTAATTACAGACAACGTTGACCCCAGCTTCTTGAAGATATCTTCTAAGAGTACCGCGCAAACGATCACCTAGAACTATAGTGGGTTCTTCAACGTTCACAGCGCCATGGACATTATTTAATCCGTAATTTTGGGGGTCTACTTTGGACCATTTAGGTTTAAATTTTTGGGCATCAAGCTCTTCTATGACCTTCAGAAATTCAGGGAAACTAACTTTGGATGGTTGGTCGTCAGCATCTAGTCCACCTATTACATACAGCGAATAGGCATTTTCAACTAGTAAGTCTTTGTAAAGCTTATCGAATTCGGCATGGTCCTCATAGCATGCCTTCCGGGTTTCTGGAGAAAGTGGGTAGTGACTTCCAACATGATCTCGTATACCGAAAATGCCAGAGATTTGGCTGGCAATATCTTTGTTTTTTTCAAGGATTGTGACTTTATAGCCTTTTCGAGCAAAAACCAAAGCAATATGTATTCCATACCAGCCAGCACCGATAACGCACATAGTTTTCTTGTCGTGATCAACGCGTATATTTTTCTTTTCTTGCTCGTCTTTGCCGATCATGGATGCCTCTGGATAGATGTAAATAGCAACAGGGGGTATTTGAGTTGAGAGTTCAAGTGAACCCCTGTTGAATTCAACAAGCGGACTGTAGTTATGTTTGTAATTATTGACTAAATTTGTCGAAATTTATGACCATAATAGACAAGAAGACTCTAAAAAACAAGGCTTATGTTTTTAAACGGTTAGTAAAATAACCTGTATTTACGCGGTCTTCACTTACTTTTAGCATGACATTGGACATTTCAATAACCAAATTATAAGGAAGATCCAATGTTAAATAATCCAAAAAATGACTCTTTGAGATTCTTCTCTAGTTCCTCTCTCATTAAACACTGCCGTGAAGCTGAAAATAAACCAGAAAAAGCTATCCCGTTTGGGATGCAGTATCAGGAAGCAGTAAGCGGCTTAGGGCCTGATGGTCCTAAAGATGGCGTCACAATGTCGCAATGCCCGACCTATATGCCTCAGTCTAGTGACAGTTGTTTAGACGTCGACTACCAGTAAACCACGTGAGATGGACCATTAACTTGGTCCATCTACACTCTTTGAGAAAGAGAAGAACATGAATGTACTAGTTTGTTCACAACAAGGCGAAGTTCAAGTTGAAGAAGTCCGTGAAAAAATGTTGGCCGCAGGAATCAATTGTGTCGTATTTGAGAGGTATCGTAAGGATCATTTCATTACTTATCAGTATCAAAACAAACCGAAAGCTATTTTGCGCTTAGGAGAGGAAGAGTACCCGCTTAATAGCGAAACGTTTCCTGTGGTGTGGTATAGACCAAAACCGATTATTTTGAGTGAACTGCCAGGAGAGCAAGGCGATGTTAATGAAAAATTTTGTGCTCATGAATGGCGTATTATTTTAAAGTCAATGGATACATTTTTATCAGATAGTAAATGGATCAATCCTATTTGGAATAGCCAGCGGGCTGGTTGCAAAACATACCAATTAAAATTAGCTGCAGAGTTAGGTCTCATCACTCCCAAGACTATTATCACTAATGACGCTAGGCAAGCTGTGCGATTATTTAATGGCAAGCGTGTAGTATATAAGACACTGAGTTCTTTTCTAACTGCTAAACAAGCTATTTACACAAGCGAAATAGCATTAGGAGATGTTGTTGCTAATCAGGAGGAAATTGCAATGGCACCAGGAATCTTCCAGCAATACATTGATAAAAATTATGAACTACGAATAACGATTATCGGTAAGCAGATCTTTGTTGCACGCATTAATTCGCAGTTATCAACTTCTGGCAAAATAGACTGGAGACGCGACCCAAATCCGAAATTGTATGAAGTAGGGGAATTAACAGCGAGTACGCGTCAAAAGTTATTTGAGTTACATATTAAGCTAGGTTTGGTTTACGCCACATATGATTTCGTAGTGGATACCGACGGCAATGAAATCTTTTTGGAATGTAATCCTTCGGGGCAATGGCTCTGGCTGGAAAATATGCTGAATTTGGCAGTTAGCGATATGATGATTCACGAATTTCTTGATAGGCAGGAGAGTACTCATGCATAAGCTAATTCCAATAGTAATGATCTTCGCGCTTCCGCTGTGCCTAGCGGGGAATCCCAAACTAACAATTCATCAAATAGAGCTCAAAGCAAAAATAGCGCAGTTAGTGGCGCGTGACCAAGTGGTTCGTAAAGAAATTTTTAAACAGGTTGAAAATGGTAAATTTCCAACCGACTTAGCTGCTTACCTCAACCGTGTAGATCAAGAAAACTACCAAGAATTAAATAAAATTACTGCGAATAATGACTTCTCAAGTCTGGATGACATGTCTGTCGAGCATTTATGGCTATTAAGCCAACACGCTGACCGAGAGCCAAAATTTCAAAAAAGAATGTTGCTCATTTATAAACGAATAGGAGCAAGAAATTTTCATTATCGAAAATATTATGCTTATTTGTATGATCGAATACAGATTAATCGAAATTTTCCACAACGCTATGGTACTCAAGGAAAATGTATTTCACATCATAAATGGCAAGCGTTTCCGATTGAAAATCCGTCTGATTTAAATCGGTTAAGAGCAAACGTGGGTCTCGATAAGTTTATGGCATATCAAGATTTTATGAACAAATTATGCAATTAGAGTGAGGATCGTGATGAATTTTTTGAAAAGGATCGCTAACACAATCATTGCCAATTTTAAAATAATCTCACTGTGGGATGTCAGTGAAAATTTTTCAAGAAAACAATATTTCAAAATATTGGTTGCCATGTTGTTGAGTGTCGTCACTGCGATGGCAAAGGTATTGGCTCCTGCTGCATTGGCGAAAGCTGTTGAAATGATTGCATTATCAGAAGAGGAGTATGATGTGAGCTTTCTAACATTCCAGCCTTCAGGTCTTCTTTATCTGTCAGTTGCTTTAACAACTTGGATTAAGTCCGAAACGTATTTGAAAAGGCTTTTAACTAGAGAATTTGAAATACTTCATATTGAAAAAAACAGTGACAAATTAATAGCGGCTAGCCACCATATTGCTTTCGAGACTCATCAACAAAACAAGCCTCTCATTACTCGAACACTCCTTGAAATATTAAATAATCAAAATAAATTAACCAGTGAAGTATTAAATAATATCGCCCCCTCCTTCATTGACATTTTAATTGGCTTGATTCTAATTTGGCGTCGTTATGGGAATGTGCTGGGGAGCGAATTTCTAATTTATTTAATTCTGGATATTTGTTTGCTCACTTACTTTGTGGACTTTGTGACGAATCATAGTGCGAAAATGGCAAAAACCGATAAGCGTTTACAGGAATTTGTTAATCGCGAATTTGAGATCATAAACAACGAAGAAACTGTTAGAACGTTTCATCATGAGGAATTAGAGGCAAGATTATCCAAAAATTTATTAACTAAGTACCTGAGTATCTATGGTCGGTTCTTGTTGGCTGAAGATATTGCAGCAGTGTTGAAAATCATACCAATTATCATTGCTAATATTATTCCGATTACCTTGCTGTTAAAAGAAAATTTATCCTTGCACGATTTAGACGATTTTGTTTTTCTGCTAAGTTATATCAATCTTTTTGGAGGGAGTATTGCATCATTCAATCAAGCGATGAGGAACTGCTTTCGTGCCATCCAATCAATTGAGGCTCAAAATGCTTTTCAGCAACAATGTTTGATCTCGTCAAGCAGTTTATCAACATATAGATTGAGGTCTGATTTTTCGGCACCATTAATTGAATTTAAAAACGTTATATTTTGCTATCCGCAAAGCACGACTCCAGTCTTGCAAGGGATTTCTTTTAGCATTGTGCCGGGGAAGCACGTTGGCATTATTGGCAAATCAAATGCAGGTAAATCCACAATTGTGAAATTGCTTTTTGGCCTATATCGACACCAACAAGGTGATATTTTATTAAATGGCCATAGAATTGAAAGTATCCCAAAGTATGTCTTGGCTAGAATATTTTGCTGTATCCCTCAAAATACTGAATTGTTTCGGGATCGATCATTAAAGTACAACGTAACTTACGGTGCGGAAAATGAGGACTTGCTTTACCATTGTGCGACTCAAAAAACACCGGCTATGGTAGAGCGAAATTATCATACGTTAGATGTTGAAGATAACTTTGCTGGTACAACACGTCTTGATCAAGACTACCAAGCCGCCATGATCAAAGTTAACCTTGAGAATCTCTTGCAACATTCGGATGATAAAGCTAAGGCCACGAGCTTGTCAGGTGGTCAGCGACAGCGAGTTGGGTTAGCAAGAGCACTAGTTCGTCATTCCGAAGTTTTTGTGTTCGATGAATCTTCTTCAGCTCTGGACTCGTTCACCGAATCTGAAGTGCTCGCTAATATCAAAGAAATTACGAAGGGCAAAACCTCGATTATGATTACTCATCGAGTGGCCACTCTTCGAAATGCAGATGATGTGTTAGTCATCGAAAATGGCAAGGTTGTCGAACAAGGAAATCCAGAAAGTCTTCTACAACGCCCCGGTGTTTTTTCACGCTACTGGCAAGCGCAAGTCGGTTTGCGTATGTAAATTATGACGGAAATAAGGCTCTACCTAGTCGAACTAGAGTAGCACCATATTGGATTGCGGCTTCATAATCATCTGACATTCCCATGCTAAGATGGGAGAGTCCATAGCGTTTGGCAATATTAGCCATCTCTTCGAAATATTCTGCGGGGTTTTTGTCTAGTGGCGGAATGCACATTAAACCCTTTACATTGAGTTTTACTTCCGAAAGAAGAGCTTGATAAAAATCTGCAAAATCTTCTGGCAGAACCCCACTTTTTTGAGACTCATGACCAATATTGATTTGAATATAATATTCTAATTTTTTCTGCTGTCGAAGCTCTTCAGCATATAGTTTGTGAGCTAATTTAAGACTATCCAATGTTTGTATTGCGTCAAATAACTCTATCGCTTGCTTGACTTTATTGGTTTGTAAGTGACCAATTAAATGCAGTTTAATAGATTGATACTTTTCTTTTAATTCAGGCCATTTCTTTTGGGCCTCTTGTATTCGATTTTCACCGAATAATGTTTGACCTTGATGCAGCAAAGTTTCTATGCGAGCAACGGGTTGATTTTTAGTGACGGCTAATAGTTTCACTTCATCCGGAAGTCTGGCGAAACGTTTTGCAGTAATCACAATATTATTTTGAATATTTTTGAGCGTTGGCAAGGTGCTAGTCGTACCCATAAGGCTGTGTCCAATAAAAAGACAATATTACCTATAATTATATTGTCATATCTAGTAGAAGTATTAATAACAAAAGGGGTAGCGTATGAGTCATAAAACATATGCAATCATTTATGGCGTTCTATTTCTGCTAATAGGATTACTAGGTTTTGTGCCAATGTTGGCACCAGATGGCCATCTCTTTAATTTTTTATTGATGGGTACAATCCATAATTTTATTTATATAATAATCGGCGTATTTGGCCTATTAATGGCTTTTAGTTCTTATTATTCAAGAATGTACTTTAAAGTTGCTGGGTTTGTGCTGTTATTTATGGCACTCTTAGGCTTGATGTTTGGTGCCCATTTGGATTTAGTGCGATTCAACATTGGAGACAACCTTTTCAACTTAGTGTTGGGAGCTTGGGCCCTCTACCTAGGATTTGGCAAGCTTAGAACCTAGTAAGTCCATTTAAAATTTATTACCATGCTGGTACAGCTGTTGGCTGTGGCTAATCTTTTTCACAACTCGAGTTATTTTATGAATGATCCTGATGATCTGTTGCCATCAGATTTACCAAAGAGCAAATCTCAAATTAAAAGAGAAATGACTGAGCTGCAAAAATTGGGCGAACGCTTAGTAGCACTCAGTCGTGACCAATTAAAGCAAGCAAAACTCCCTATTGAGTTATCGCAGGCTATTGCTGAGGCAAAAAAAATTACCAGTCATGGTGCCAAGCGGCGACAGCTCCAATTTATTGGACGTTTAATGCGCGATATCGATGATCCACAAGCTATTCGCGATTTTCTTCAAAAGGTAGAAATGAAGCACCAAAAAACTAATGCTTACTTTCACATGCTTGAATCGTGGCGAGAACGTTTAATTAACGAAGAGCAAGATGCCTTAACTGATTTTATTAATCTATATCCCGCTGCTGACAGACAACATCTTCGTCAATTGGTTCTTAATGCAAAAAAAGAACGTCATCAAGGTTTCCCAAAAGGTGCTGCTAAATTACTTTTTCAGTATTTAAAGGAACTGCAGAATTCTAAAAATGGGGAAACATTTTGAAAGACATTTCTTTTTTTGCCACATGTCCTAAAGGCCTTGAATATTTACTCGAAGATGAGTTAAGCGCTTTAGGTGCTAGTACCACTAAACAAACTGTCGCGGGTGTTACTTTTCAAGGTCCAATTGAGTTAGCTTATAAAGCTTGCCTTTGGTCACGCTTGGCAAATCGAATCTTGTTACCAATTGCTCATTATCCAGTTAATGATGCTGATGAGCTCTACAAAGGTGCTAGCAAAGTACTTTGGACAGAGCACCTGGCAGTAGATGGAACATTTCGAGTCGATTTTTCGGGGGTTTCAGAAGGGCTCACTAATAGTCATTTTGCAGCTCAAAAAATTAAAGATGCGATTGTTGATCAGTTTCGAAAAAAAACCGGCCAGCGACCTTCCATTGCAAAACGTGATCCTGACTTACGAATCAATGCTGTTTTGCGAAAAGGTTATGTGACTCTCGGAATTGATTTGTCTGGAGAAAGTCTTCATAAGCGAGGCTATCGTGTTGAAGGTGCTGCTGCGCCATTAAAAGAGAATTTAGCCGCTGCGATTTTAGTACGAGCAAAATGGCCAGAAATTGCTAAAGCAGGTGGTTCCTTAGTTGACCCGATGTGTGGTACAGGAACGCTCTTAATAGAAGGCTTAATGATAGCTGCGGATATTGCGCCTGGTTTATGGCGAAAGGATTTTGGATTTCAGCGCTGGAAAAAATATGATTCAAAAGTGTGGCAGAAAATTTTTGAAGAAGCACAAGCAAGAGCGAAACAAGGAAAACAAAAACTCTTGGCTACGTTTCATGGCTTTGACATTGATGAAAAAGCGATCGTACAAGCACGTGCCTGCGCTTCTCGAGCAGGTTTTAGCAACTTTATAAATTTCCAAACAGTTGGCATTAAAGAGTTAACAGCTCGAGATGTAAAAAAGACATCGGGATTGTGTGTAGTCAATCCTCCCTATGGTGAAAGACTCGAAGAGCAAGAAAATTTACTACCACTCTATCGAATCCTGGCTCATACACTCAAAGAAAATTTTTTGAACTGGGAAGCCGCGATGATCACAGGCAATATGGAAGTGGCTAAAAAAATGGGTTTACGCGCTTACAAAAAATATGCTGTTTTCAACGGCACTATTCCATGTGAAATACTATTATTCCATGTCAAACCGGAATGGTTTGTTACTAAGCGCTAATAGTTTTCTTCTACCATTCAACCTTGGCGCCCTGAGAATCAAAGAAGTTACCCGTTTCGGTTTCAGTTAATCGATGCAACAAACTACGAATGTTGGCAACGCTTTGTTCAGGACTCAACATATTATTTTTACCTTGAGATTCAATTTTTAGTGAACCGGGATGAACGGTAAAAACTTTAATATTTTTCGGTTTTAAATCAACCGCCAGATTTTTCATCACCATGTTTAGGGCAGTTTTACTGACTCGGTAGCTATAATTTTCACCATGATTATTATCGGCAATACTGCCTTTACGATTACTAATAGAAAGTATGGTTTTAAGATGACTTCTAGCAACATTGTCTAAAAAAGTCTCAGAAACTTTTAAAGGTGCAATGGCATTGGTCACAAAAGCTTGTTTCATACTATCTATGGAGATATTTCCAAGGTCTTCGTCTTCAGGATGGATCCCTGCAGTATTAATTAGTAAGTCAATGTTTACATCGGAAAACTTATCAGCAAGTTGATGAAGTTGAATTTGATTATTGACGTCTAATTGTAGAAGAGTCACATTTTCAAAATGTTGGGCCAAATGCTGCAATTCTTTTGCATGTACCAAGTTACGGCAAGAAGCCAATACCCGCCAATTATCGGAAGCGTATTGACGAACAAATTCTAAGC
Organism: Coxiellaceae bacterium UBA6002; assembly: GCA_002429595.1. Lineage (GTDB taxonomy): Bacteria > Pseudomonadota > Gammaproteobacteria > UBA6002 > UBA6002 > UBA6002. The sequence goes on along the minus strand of DJAM01000154.1, from coordinate 42,282 downwards.
CCAAACCTCTATTTGCTCCTGTAATAAAAACGGTATACTGCAGCATAATTCCCTTCCTAATATTGTTATCCATTAAGAAAAAGATAACTGGTGATTTGATGAAATACAAGGAAGGCTCAAAGTTTATGTACTTAGGTTATGGAGTATTGGATGAATTATTGGTTACTTAAAACGGAACCGGAAACTTTCGGAATTGAGCACTTAAAAAAATCTCCTAAACAAACAACTCCTTGGGAAGGTGTGCGCAATTATCAAGCCCGTAATTTTATGAAGGAGATGATAGAGGGCGATCTGGCATTTTTTTATCACTCCAGCTGTAAAGTGCCAGGGATTACCGGTATCGTTAAAGTTGTGAAAGCGGCTTATCCTGATGCAACCGCCTTCGATCCAGAAAGTTCTTATTATGATCCTAAAAGCACAACCGAAAAACCACGCTGGTATCGGGTTGATGTCAAACTTGTTGAGCCATTAAAGGAAATCATACCTCTGACTGAATTAAGAGAAAGGTCGAAGTTAAAAGAAATGGTGCTTTTAAAACCTGGAAATCGCTTGTCAGTTACTCCAGTGACGAAGGGACAGTGGCATGAGATTTGCAAAATGGCAGGTATCGAGATTCAGTAATGACTGCATTCAGGGGAACGTCCCAACTATTTGCTTGCAAAGACTCGACTTCCTGAAAGTCGTAAGCAAGTCCAAGTAAAAAAGGACTAGTGCGGAAGCTATTTTTTTTGAATGCAAAGGTCCGATCGTAATAGCCCCGTCCCATACCCAAACGATTGCCGTTTGAATCAAAGGCAACTAATGGGGTGATGACCAGATCAAGGCTAAAGGGGTCAATTTTTTCAGCTATTCCTAAATCTGGTTCAAGAATCCCAAATTGATTTTTTATCAAAGGGTCACCCTTGTGATAGCGGCCAAACCAGAGTTGGTTATGTTTTAGAGGGTGTAAGATGGGAAAATAGCAAGCTTTATGCATGTTAAGTGCTTTTGCTACGATTAAAAAAGGGTCCACCTCTCCCTTATTAGAAAAATAAAATCCAATCCGTTGCGCACGAAGGAATGGCAGAATTCTAGCAAGATGAGAGCTAATCTGCTTGCTCATATGACTTTGATGTGATTTGGAATAAGTGCTTCTAGTCGTGAGAATTTTGCGTCGGAGCTGCTTAACATGTTCCATGAAGATAGAGTTCTCCGTGATATCGCCACAGCCGCACTTCTGAACCCCAGGGTTCAAAAGGGGGTCTCAGGCTCTACTTTAGGCTTTCCACCAGCTAATTAGCTATGGACTTGCTCACCATAATGCCAATCCAACCCCTTGGTATGTAGTATCGGTTCAAGAATTACATTCCGTTGCGAATACCACAGAGTAAAAAAATTATAGGGTATGTTTTTTTATTCTGCCAGTGCTTGCTCAATTTTATTTTGAATTTCTTGAATGCGGTGGCTCATATTATCGATATAGCAGTCTTTTTGTCGTTTTAAGCTAACCATTTCGCTGGTGATATTTAAAGCGGCAATCATGATAATTCGATCTATGCTGAGCGATTTACCATTTTCTTGAGCTTGGCGCATTTTAGCGTCTAAATGAGTCGCAGCCTCCTGCAAATCAGCTAATTTCTCGGCAGGGCATTTTATTTGGTAGTCTCGACCTAATAATCGAATATTCACAACGTCACTTTTCTCGCTCATTGCATCTCACTCCTCAGCTGCGAAATTATCTTTTTGACTTTAGCGGCTGCTTTTTTGTTTTTATCCAATAATTCTGCCCTTTCTTGAGTTATTTTGATTAATTTTTGACGAAGAGAGTGGTTCTCACTCTTTAATTTTTCATGAGTTTGGAGGAGCGATTCGATTTGAAGCTCTAAGTTAATTAAGTCGGTATTATCCATGCTATACGCTTCGGGTATACTAACCTAGGAATATAGAGATCTTGTAAATCAGGGTCAATGAGTACATGATAACAACTGCAAAAAAAGTCGAAATTCTTTATTGATATGAGGCAACTGTGCGATGGAAATGTCAGTTTTTGCGAGTAGAAGACAAAAATTACTGGCGCAACTTAGTAATAAGGATGCAGTGATACTATTTGGCTCTTCCGAAGTATTACGTAATGGTGATGTTCATTTTCCTTTTAGACAAAATAGCAATTTTTTTTATTACACCGGTTATAGCGAGCCTGACGCCATTGCTGTTTTGCTCCCTGAAAACAAGGGTGGAGAATATATTATTTTTAATCCTCCGAAAGATCCTCTGGTAGAGAGATGGGTGGGAACTCGAGTGGGGCAGGAAGGGGCCATAAACCAATACGGTGCTGATACCGCATTTGATATTTATATTATTGATGAAAAAATTCTGGAGCTGTTAGCTGGACGGGAACAGATTTTTTACGAGCTTAGTAGCAATCCACTTTGGGATAAGCGGATTCTTGACTGGACGCATGAATTGCAAAAGCGGTCCAGAAGATCCCATTCCTCACTTGCAACTTTGTGCGATATCAAGCTTAAATCAAGCGAAATGCGTCTTTTCAAAGACCCGGTTGAAATTGAAATAATGCGTGAAGCAGCCCAAAAATCTGCGGCAGCTCATAAAAGGGCGATGCAACAATGTAAGCCAGATATGCTCGAATTTCAGTTAGAAGCGATCATCAACTATGAATTAATGATCAGGGGTTGCCGAGTTAGCGCCTATCCGGCTATCGTCGGAGGTGGGGCCAATGCTTGTATTTTGCACTATAACGACAATTCCATGCCGCTTAGAGAGGGTGACTTAGTGTTAGTGGATGCAGGAGGTGAGTGGCAGCACTATGCTTCTGACATCACACGAACCTTTCCGGTGAATGGTAAGTTTTCGGAGGAGCAGGCAGAAATTTACAATCTGGTTTTAGCAGCGCAGCTTAAGGTCATTGATTTAATACGTCCTGGCACATCATTACATTTATTACAGGAAGCAGCTGTTAGTGTTTTGACTGAAGGATTAATTCGCTTAGGAATTATATCGGGATCTGTTTCAGAGGCTATCGAACAAAAATCTTATCAAGACTATTATATGCATAATGTTAGCCATTGGCTTGGATTAGACGTCCATGATGCCGGCTCTTATCGCGTCAACGGCGAATGGCGAACTCTAGAAGAAGGAATGGTATTAACAGTTGAGCCCGGTTTATATCTATCCAGCAGTAGTGATTTGCATAAAAAATGGTGGGATATTGGTGTGCGCATCGAGGATGATGTTTTAGTGACAGCCAGTGGCTGTGAGGTTTTATCTCGTGATGCCCCAAAAACAATAGCTGACATCGAAAAAGTCATGACTGACGCATCTTAAAGTATGATCTTTTTTTTCTGCTATATATAAATATATAGATAGAGCAAATAAGGATCTGCCATGCTAACCACCGAAAAATTCTTGAGACCCCTTTCTATTTGGGAAACTATCAAGGAAGTGCTTGCCTGCTATTGCCATATTTTTTGGCGTATCCTAGGTTTGGTCGTGATCGCTGCGGCGCTACAGGCTTTAGTTTCTATCTTAATGCCTGAAAATCCAACGGTTGGTTTGGCAGTTAGTGTTTTAAATGCTGTCATCGCTATGTTTTTTTATGCATGGATTTTGGCGCATGCGGACAATTTATTAATGAATCGTCCTGCTACACTCCATGATTCATTGAAAGTCGCGAAAGATCGATATTTGGCCTTACTTGCATTATTACTACTTTATGTCGTCATCATGATGGTGCTGGGAGTATTTGCATTTGGCATGCAATTACTGGGCTCAACTTTTCATATAGTTTATCTTTTTGCTCTAATTACCTTGTGTTTTCTGATCTTTATTTTTACTTTGATCGCGTTTGCCATGCCTGCCGTCATTCTTGATCAAAAGCCAGCGCTTAAAAGCTTCGAGTATAGTGCTCGTCTAGTATGGGGTCATTGGTGGCGAACTTTCTTTATATTCATGATATTTGTTATCCCAGTGGTAATCTTATCGCTAGCAATCTTGATATTTCAAACCCGAAATATCCTAGTAATAACTGTTTATGAATTCTTTTATCACATCATTACTTACCCATTAATGATTGCTGTCGTTCTAGTACTTTATCATGACCTAAAAACGCGTAAGCAAATCTCAAATGTTAAACATTTGGATGAGCGCACCCATACCGAGTAGGTTTTAGTCTAGAAACGTACAAGATTCAGTTGCAATGGGTGGATGCTAAACTCATAATTTCACCATGAGTGATCGATACAATGTTGTAATAATTGGGGGAGGTATTGCTGGCAATACCTTAGCTCTTATTTTAGCGAATGCCAATTTGCAGGTCGCTTTAGTAGAGGCATTGCCAAAGAACCAGCTTCGTTCATTAAGCGCTAATAAAAGAACTATCGTTTTATCCTATAGCAGTCGTCTTATTTTTGAGAGTTTGGGTTGTTGGTCCTCATTTGAAAATTATGCCTGCCCTATTCAGAACATTCATGTTTCTGATCGCGGTCAATATGGAACCTCTAAAATTTCAGCTCTTGAAGAAAATATTCCCGCACTAGGATATGTGTTATCTGCGAATGCCATTGGCTCGATTGTCCTGCAGCATGTTTATCAGCATCACAACATAACAGTATTTCAACCTGCACAATTTTGTTCTTACCAAGAAGATGGCGATGAAATTGTGGTCACGATTCGTTCTTCAAATGAAGAGCTTAAGTTAAGAAGTGATTTGCTAGTTGCTGCGGATGGCCATAATTCGGCTGTTAGAAAGTCTCAAGGTATTGCGATCAAACAGCAAGATTATCAACAAACTGCTATTTTTTGTCATATTGAATTGAAAAGACCTCACCAAAATACTGCCTACGAACGTTTTACTTCCGAAGGGCCTCTTGCCATTTTACCGCTTCTTAAGAATCAAGGAGCTCTAATTTGGACAGTTTCTCCCGAAAAAGCAGCAAAACTCATGGGGTTTAGTGATCAAAACTTTGTGGATTCTTTGCAAGATCATTTTGGTTATCGCCTAGGTCGATTTCTGTCTTGCAGCGAACGAGGAAGTTTACCGTTATCTTTAATGACCGCTGAAAAACAAATTGGCTCTAAAGTTGTTTTAGTTGGCAATGCGGCCCATACCCTTCATCCAGTGGCAGGTCAGGGGTTGAATTTAGCATTACGCGACATTGCAGTTTTAGCGGAAGAACTACTACGTGCCAAAAAACAAAATTTACCTCTTTGCGATGACCAAATACTGCGAAATTACTCTGATAAAAGACAAGCAGACCAAAAAAGAGTTATCGGATTAACAAACTCTTTGGTGGGGCTTTTTTCAACGAGTTTGCTGCCAATTATGTTGGCTAGAAGTTCGGGGTTGATATTGTTAGACAGACTAACCGGATTTAAAAAAGCACTTACCAGAACAACGCTTGGTTTTTCTGGCAAGGTTCCAAGACTAGCTTGTGGTTTAACTGTTGAATAATGGAATAAAAAAATGAATAACCATTATGATGTCGTGATCATTGGAGGCGGTTTAGTCGGATTATTTTTAGCCTTTATGTTAGGTAAGGAAGATTTTAAAGTTGCCTTGATAGAAAAGCAGTCATTGCTGCCTGTGGTACTTCAAGATGATGAATTTCAAACTCGAGTGAGTGCCATTAATCCCGGCTGTAAGAGCGTGTTTGAAAGATTGGGTTTGTGGTCAAAAATTTTTGCTTCCGGCCGAGTGAGCCCTTATGAGGAAATGTTTGTTTGGGATAGCTTGGGCAAAGGTAAAATACATTTCGAATGTACTAAAATTGCTCAACCTTGTCTTGGATTTATCATCGAAAACGCGGTGATTCATAATGCTTTATTGGCAATGCTAAATCCCGACCCTAATGTCGAATTAATCAGCGCGACTCCCAATGCAATATTTTTGCCAAACCATCAATCCTTAGGGGTGAAGTTACCAGAAAGAACACTCACAACTAAGCTCCTAGTTGGCGCGGATGGCGCACGATCTTGGGTAAGAGAGCAGGCGCAAATCCAAATAACTTCATGGCCATATGATCATGAAGCGTTAGTCACTAATGTTAGAACAGAAAAATCTCATGCAAAAACCGCTTGGCAATGTTTTTTACCTGACGGTCCACTTGCCCTATTACCATTAGTTGACGAACACATCTGTTCAATTGTCTGGTCTGCTCGCCCTCAAGAGATTAAACGACTGCAGGGGATGACCGAAGATCAATTTAACTTTGAAATTACGAATGCATTTGAAGGTCGACTTGGAAAAATTCAGCGCATCGCAAGACAAACTGTAGTGCCATTAGTGATGTCTCATGCCAAGCAATATATCAAATCGCGCATTGCTTTGATTGGCGACGCAGCTCATACCATCCATCCCTTGGCGGGCCAAGGCGTTAATCTTGGTTTTCTCGATGCAATTGTCTTGGCGGAAAATATCATCGCTGCGCGCAATTGTAGAAAAGATTGGGGAACCTATTCGGAGCTTCGTAATTATGAACGACGTCGAAAAAGTGAAAACTGGTTGATGGTCCTAGGTATGGAAGTTTTCAAAAGATTGTTCGAAAGCGAATCAATGTTCTTTGTTGGGGCGCGAAGTGCGGGCTTGAGAATTGTTGATAATATGGATTTTTTGAAGAATCAGTTTATTGGTTATGCTACTGGGTTAGCTTAAATAAAATTCAATTAAACCCCCTCCATTCATTAAACTCCCTCTCCCCCACAACGTGGGGGAGAGGGTTGGGGTGAGGGGGTATTTGAAAACCACCCTCACCCTAGCCCTCCCCGCAAGCGGGAGAGGGAACAAAAGGTAGAGCGCTAATTATGATTCCTAACCCCACTAAAAAAAAGATCTTTCTGGGTTTATCCGAGGTGGCCGGTTTTTATGTTGGGTTAGAGCAGGGTTTAAAAGATCTTGGGCTAAAAGTCACGCGTCTTGATTTATCCGCTCATCGCTTTAAGTACAAAAATGCCCATCAAAATTTTCTGACTCAATTATATTTATATACCGCCAATAAATTCAAAAATAGTACCGGTATACGTCATCATTTTTGGAAAGTCACCGCTGTTTTCTTAAAAACGTTATTATTTATTTGGGCTCTATGCACTCATAAGGTTTTTATTTTTTCTTATGGTACTAGTTTTTTTCGATTAAAAGATCTGCCGCTTTTAAAATTATTCCGTAAAAAAATTGTGTTCCAGTTTCATGGCTCAGATTCAAGGCCACCATTTATTGATGGTATTTTTATTAAGCAGTGTGATTTGGCACAAGTCCAACAATTGACTAAGCACAAAAAGCGACAATTGGAAAAAATTAATCGTTTTGCAGATGCCATCATTGATCTACCCACGATGGGCCATTTTCATAGTAAGGCGTTTGTGAATTGCTTGCGAATTGGATTACCAACTTGTGTTCCTAGTGAGATGAGGGCTGCTTCTAGTCATGACGATGGCGTGATCAGAATATTACACGCGCCCTCAAATCCTTTAGCAAAAGGCACTGCTTATATAGAAGCATGCATCAAAAAATTACAACAATCCGGAATCAACATTGAGTTAATCAAGATTCAAAATTTGCCAAATGCTACGGTCTTAGAGGCTATTGCCCGATGTGATTTTTTAGTAGACCAAATATTTTCCGATACACTAATGCCCGGTCTTGCTACCGAAGCAGCCTGGTTTCAAAAACCTACTGTGTTATGTGGTTATGCCGGTCAGGTTTGGCAGGAAGCTTTACCTTTAGACTTGCATCCGCCAACTCATTATTGTCATCCGTCGGAGCTTGAAGCTGCAATTTTAAAAGTGGCAATGGACAAGGAATATCGAACTGATTTAGGCTTTAAAGCTTACCAATTTGTTAGACAGTGCTGGCATCCTAAAAAGATTGCACAGCAGTATCTAAAAATCATCGATCAAAATCTGCCCCTAGATTGTTATGTGGATCCACAAGAATTGCACTACACCCATGGCTGTGCTATCGAAGAATCAGAGCTTAAAGTTTTCTTGCAAAATTTCTTAAAGCAGTTTGGTAGGCAGTCTTTGCAGTTGAGTGATAAGCCTTTGTTAGAAGCTGCCTTCTTAAAGTTTGCGGATTTAGACACATGATTAGAGCTTTTTTACGGCATAGTATTATATACACAGTGGGAATCTTTTTGACTCGAGGCATCTCATTTTTGTTGTTGCCACTATATACTCGCGTGCTATCTCCAAATGATTATGGTTTGATAAGTATTTTATCGAGTCTTGCCGCATTAACCTTACCTTTTTTGACTTTAGAATTAACTCAAGCCATTGGCATATATTATTCGGAAAGCCGCAGTGAAGCGGAGCGGGTAAGTTATTATTCAACGGCATTTTGGTTTATTTTGATTAGCAATATTTGCTACGCACTCGTTTTTTATAGCTGCTATCAACATTTAAATTACGGCTTTCTAAGTGATATAACCACAAAGACAATTTTGTTTGTGGTCTTCTTAGGTACCGCAATAAATACAGTCTTCAACATTTTGCAAAGTCAGCTTTTGTGGCGACAAAAATCGGTGCAATATTCGAGTATCACGATAGTTAGCGTACTAGCGACCATTCTATTAACCGTTTATTTCGTTTTGAATTTACGCTTGGGAGCAATGGGTGTATTTTTAGCGTCCTTATTTGGCAATTTGATAGGCGCTTTGTTATCGCTTTATACAACTCGAGCTTATATCAAAGCTGAGTTCAATTTGGGTAAACTGAAACAACTACTTTCTTTCTCTACACCCTTGATTCCATCTAATCTTGGATTTTACGCTTTCCTTTATATCGACCAATTACTGGTCAATCATTATCTTGGGATGAGTAGCGCCGGAATTTATGCAGTTGCTTGCCGCTTTGTTATTGTCGTTAATTTGGTTCTCTACGCGATCGGTAGTGCTTTACCACCTTTTATCTATCAAAATCATCAAAACCTTCAGACTAAAATTTCTTTAGAGTTTATAACTCGTTTGTTCGTCATTTTTGCTTTTTTAATCGTATTAGGCCTTTTGTTGGCAGGGGGAGATATTATTGTACTCTTCACAACGCCTGCTTATTTAGGAGCAGCTAAATTAATCTCATTGTTAGCGCTTGCGACATTCATTATTAACATCAATATCTTTGCGCCAGGTCTAATTATTGCCAAACGTTCTGGAATCATTTCATCTTTGAACATTCTTGCGGCTTTATTAAATTTAGGTTTATGTTTTTACTTGATTCCTAAGTTTGGGATTGAAGGGGCTGCGCTAAGCTCGTTAATGAGTGCCGTTCTGTTTGGTATAAGCTATTTTGTGGTTTCACAGAAGCTTTATCGGATTGAATATAATTGGATTCGATTTCTAGGGGCCTTTGTTACTTTTGTATTGTTATATTGCAACTTTTATCAATACAATCTTTCCTTTTCTAAAGTGCTTTGGTTGGATCTAAGCGCCAAATTACTCTTGGGTGGCATGATCACCTTATTATTTTTATTAATTGCCTTGAAGCCATCCGAATGGTATCGAGTGCTTGCATTTACTCATTCGAAGCTACCTCGAAGGGCGTTAAACTAATATGTGCGGTTTGTTTGGCTACCTACAAACTACTAGACGAACTTTTTCGCATCTTGATGCGGGCTCATTATTACATCATAGAGGACCCGATGATACCGGCTGGCTTCTATACGATAATGAAAAGATTTTAGTAGGCAAAGACGCTATACCCGCAATGCCTGCTAATTTATTACTGTTGCATAAGCGATTGTCGATTCAGGATCTTAATACTCATAGTGCCCAACCGATGGCTTGCTCTAAGCAACGCTACTATCTAATTTTTAATGGTGAAATCTACAATCATCTTGAGCTGAAAGAGGAATTAATTGCACAAGGTTTCTCATTTAAAACCTCAAGTGACACCGAAGTACTACTCAACGCTTACATTTGTTGGGGAAGAGATTGCTTAACAAAATTAACAGGCATGTTTGCTTTGGTCATTTTTGACAGAGTGACCAACAAATTATTTTTCGCACGCGATGCTTTCGGCATTAAACCATTTTATTATTTTAAATCAGAGCAAGAATTTATTTTTGCTTCTGAGCTAAAATCACTGTTGCCTTATGTCCAAGCTAAGATCAATCCGCAACGTTTATTTTATTACTTACGATCGGGTCTCACTGATTTTGATGATGAAACCCTCATTGCTGGAATTAAACAATTGCCAGCCGGCCATTATGCGGAATTAGATCTTGCTACTAAACAAACATTTTCTCCAATTCCTTTCTGGCAACCCAACATCAAAGCCCAAGAACTTTCATTCAACGATGCTTCTGCAGTACTACGAGAGAAATTCTTAAACAGTGTTGCACTACATTTGAGAAGTGATGTGCAAGTTGCCGCTGCATTATCTGGAGGAATCGATTCATCTGCTATTGTTAGTAGCATCCGCTATCTTTATCCTGAACGAGATATTCAGACCTATAGTTATATCGCTGCAGATCCTCACTTGAGCGAAGAACACTGGGTTGATTTAGTCTGTCAAGAAGCTAAGGTAGTCAATCATAAAATTTACGCGCAGGCGAGCAATCTTAGCGCTGATCTTGATGAACTTATTTTATTGCAAGATGAACCTTTTGGAAGCTCAACAATCTATGCGCAACAACAGGTTTTTAAAAGAGCAGGTAATCAGAGCATCAAGGTCATGCTAGACGGTCAGGGCGCTGATGAATTGCTAGGTGGTTATCATTTTTACTTTGCGGCACGTTTGGCTTCCCTCATCAAAAAAGGACAGTTTCATAAAGCAGTACAGTTGCTCTGGCAATCAAGAGCAACCCTTAAGAGCGACACTTTACTACGTGTTTTTTATTATTTATTACCGTTCAAATGGCAAGTGCCATTTCACAAAATCATCAATAAAAGTTATCTGCCGGGATGGTTGAATACTGCCTGGTTTAGTCAATTTAATTTAGTACTAGAACCATTAAAAACATCTTATAATAAAAATGTTTTACAAGAAGAATTGCTGCACACCTTATGTCAGTCATCTTTACCCATGTTGTTGCGTTATGCAGATCGAAATTCAATGGCCTATTCTATAGAAAGTCGGGTCCCATTTTTAACGACTGATTTGGCTGATTTTATTCTGTCCTTACCAGAAAAATATATTGTTTCAAATCAAGGAGTAACAAAAGCAATCTTCCGCGAAGCGATGCGTGGTATCGTACCGCAAGCCATCTTAGATCGACGCGATAAAATAGGCTTTGCCACTCCCGAGAAAAAATGGTTATTGGCAATCCAACCGTGGGTCGAAAATATTTTATATAGCGACTATGCCCAGTCACTGCCAGTGTTTAATCATCAAGCGCTTCAGACCGAATGGAAGTTAATGTTAGCTGGAAAAAAAGTGTTCGATTTGCGCTATTGGCGATGGTTAAATTTAATCAAGTGGTCTCAATTAAACAGGGTGCGGTTTGAAGTATGAAAACAGTTGTTCATTTAACCTCTGTTCATCCCGTCGATGATGTTCGCATCTTTCATAAGGAATGCTTATCCTTAAAGAAGCAGGGATTTGAAGTGCTACTAATAGCGCCGGCTGATCAAGATTGCCTCAAAGAAGGAATAAAAATTCTTGCAGTAGGCAAGACTCATTCACGATTTGAAAGAATGACGAAGGTATTGTGGCAAGTTTATCGCAGAGCGCTTAGCATTCATGCAGAATTATACCATTTTCATGATCCCGAATTGATTGTGGTGGGATTATTGTTAAGACTTCATGGCAAGCGTGTGATCTATGATGTTCATGAGGATGTCCCGCGAGATATCTTGCTTAAGCACTGGATTCCAAAACCGTTTAGAAAAATAATAGCCTTGGTGGCAGAGACCATCGAACACCTGGCAGCCAGAGTATTTCAAGGAGTCGTCACAGTCACTCCGGCAATCCAAAAACGCTTCGAAAAATTTCATGCGGTAGAAATACGAAATTATCCGGTATTAAAAGAATTTGAAAGACCTAGCATCCAAGGCAATTTTCTGTGTTACACGGGGCTATTAAATGAGCACCGTGGTGTTCAAGAAATGCTAGAAGTTGCGCAACAAACGCAAGTCAAAATTAATCTAGCGGGCGCTTGCCATTCGCCAACGCTTTTGCAACAGCTGCAACAGCATGATTTTGTCATTCACCATGGTCATGTGAATCGCAGTAAGATCCAAGCAATTTATCAACAGTCGTTTGTTGGGCTGGCTTTGCTGCATAGTGGTCCAACCTTTAACGACTCGCTACCAATAAAATTATTTGAATATATGGCAGCTGGTTTACCGGTTATTGCATCGGATTTTCCTTTGTGGCGAGATATCATAGAACGGCACCAATGCGGCTTTTGCGTTAATCCGCATGACGTTGACAAAATTGCTGAGCTTATTCTTCAGCTTCAGACTAATAGTGATGAAGCTAAACAAATGGGGCTACGAGGCAAACAAGCGATAGAACAATGTTATAATTGGCAAACCCAAGAAATTAAATTACAAGCGTTTTATCAAACCATTTTAGCAGTGGATAACGCGTAATGTGTGGAATAGCAGGTAGCATCAGTAACAAAAATGTTCAGCTTGAAGCACAGGTTAACTTAATTAAAAAAATCCTAGAAGATCAAATCTATCGTGGCCCTGATCATCAAGACATAGCAACCATTGCTACTGAAGAACTACAAGTGGTGTTAGGGCATAACCGATTAGCGATTATCGATGTGCAGCCTAGTTCAAATCAACCGATGTGGGATGAACAAAAGCGATTTTGCCTCTCTTATAACGGCATGATTTATAACTATCTTGAATTGCGTTCCCAGCTCCAAAGGTTAGGGTACAATTTTTCTTCAGGTGGTGATACAGAAGTCGTTTTAAAAGCATTTATGCATTGGGGGTTAGATGCTTTGCCACGATTTAACGGTATGTTTGCACTGGCAATTTTTGATAAGGCAGAGAATACTCTTTATTTGGCAAGAGATCGCTTAGGAAAAAAACCGTTATTTTATTGGCAGCAGGGACAACAACTTTATTTTGCATCGACTAGCCATACTTTAGCCGAACACTTTAAATTGCAACCTAATCTGAATGAGCTTGCAAACGGTTTGCGTTATTGGGCTTACGGCGTGAATAATGCAACTGTTTATCAAGGGTTAAATGCCGTCCCACCTAGCGAAGTGAGTGTTATCAAATATCGACCAAATCTTGAGATCAGCCACAAAAAATACTATTCACTAAACTCTCAAGTACTGGAATTAAAGCAACAACTTCTCACCCAAACAACTTCTAGTTTAGTAGACTCAGTTCAAGAATTAATTTCTGATGCGATTAAAATTCGTCTTCGAGCTGACGTGAATATGGGAATTTCATTAAGTGGTGGTTTAGATTCTGGTTTGATTGCTGCCTTTGCGACTAAAGAGCAGCAAGATTTAACTGCTTTTTCTTATGGATCACCGGAAGCTCTTCTGACTGAAGCGAGCTTAACGAGCTTAACCGCTAAGCATATCGGAACTAAAGTAGAATTTACCTATCCTTGTCCAAAGGAAATGCAGGCAGCTTTTTGGCAAACATTAATGTTGCAAGATGCACCATTTCCTAATTTTAGTATTGTAGCCCAGTATTTGGTCTTTAAAAAAGCTCGTGAAAATAATATTAAAGTCATGTTAGGAGGACAGGGCGGTGATGAAATTTTCATGGGTTATCGTAAATACTTATTATTTCATTTTCAAAATCTTTTGCACAAAGGTCAGTATGCTGCTAGCTTAAAGTTTTTAACGCAGTTAATACCTAGCGTCTGTCAGGAATTTAAAGCTTTGCCTCATTATTGTAAAAATATTCCTCGCTATTTAGCGTGTAACAACAATGATCGCTGGCATTCATATTCAAGTGCTCTAGATCTTACGACTAAAAATGGCGAACCGTTATGGCAAAGACAGCTCCGCGATGTTGAACAGTATAGTCTTCCTTCGTTATTACGCTATGAAGATCGTAACTCGATGAGTAACAGTATTGAAAGTCGTTTTCCTTTTTTAGATTACCGTTTGATTGAGCTTGGATTAGCTTTACCTGAAAGTTTGAAATTGAATCAGGGTTTAAGCAAATGGGTGGTTCGTGAAATCGGAAAAAATTGGCTACCACCTGAAATTTCGCATTCAAGAATTAAAAGAGGTTTCGACGTTAATACTCAACATTGGATTACAGCTGGTTTAGGTGATAGCTTTAGAGAAAGTATAAAAGCAAGTTCTAACTTGCTTAAGGCTATGAATTTAGTGGGTAAAGTGGACCAAGTTTTTTCTGATAAAATGCTAATTAAAAAACCTGGGCATTTAGCTGAAGCTATTTCACTTACTTGGCTTGCAAGTAAGCCTTACTTTAATTGGTAAAACAGGAGTGCTCAGTTGCGTATTTGGATAGTACATCAGCATGCAGTCCCACCGATCACTATGGGACCTACTCGTCATTACGACTTAGCAAAAAAACTGATCGAGCAGGGTCATGAAGTTTATATTTTTGCGAGTAATTACTGTCATAACACCGGTAAATATATTGCAGAACCTTACAGTGTAACCCAAAAAATTGCCTATTATGGATTGGTGCCATTTGTTTGGTTTCATGTGCCTGCCTTCAGAACAAATTCGATTAAACGTTTTTTAAATATGTTAACTTTTGCTTATAATCTTCTGACTTGCAAGCAACTTCCATATTTACCTCGTCCCGATTTGATTATCGGTTCCTCGCCATCGCCATTTGCCGCGTATGCAGCTGAACGCATTGCATCAAAAATGAAAGTGCCGTTTGTGTATGAAATTAGAGATTTGTGGCCAGAAACGTTAATGACAATAGGTAATTTTAGACCCTATCATCCTTTAGTATTAACCTTTGCCAGAATTGAAAAGTTATTGAGTCGTAAAGCGCAACGAATCATTGCCGTTTTGCCAGGCATTGCTGACTACTTAAATACTAAAAATCTCGAAGATAAAAAAGTAATTTGGGTTCCAAATTTTTGTGATTTGAATAACGTTATTACTCACGATCTTCCCGCGCAAAGCACAATAACTATTTTATATGCGGGCGCTTTTAATTCTGGTAATGATCTCGAAACTTTATTAGAAGCAGCAAAGATTTTAGAAGCGGATTATGAAAATAAATATCAGATAGTTTTATTAGGCGATGGCCCCCGAAAAAAACACCTGCAAGAAGTTATCTTGAAAAATAATATTAAAAATGTGAACTTTCATTTCACTTTACCAAAAGAACAGGTGCCTGAGTTCTTGGCAAAAGCTGATATTTGTGTCGGTATGGTGAAAAAGAGTAACTTATATCGATGGGGAACGAGTTTGAATAAAATTACCGATTACCTAGCAAGTGGTCGGCCCGTTATTTTTGCTCTAGATTCACCTTATAATCCTATTACTGAAGCACAAGCAGGATTGACGGTGGATCCTGAAAATCCTTCTGCACTAGCTGCTGCAATCGTAAAGCTATCAGCTCTTCCTCTTGAGCAACGCCAACAGCTTGGTAAAAATGGACGGGAATATGCGCTGCAGAATTTTAACTTAGATGCATTAGCTTTCAAATTAATTGCTGAGTTAGCGCCATTGGCGTCGCAAGGCCATGAATAACTTTTAGTTTTTTTTATTTTTTTTAGAAAGTGCTACCGCAAACTCTCTCCAAAGTAAAATGGCGACATACCCCCTAAAAGGTGTTAACTGATCAAAAGTACCTTTTGGGAAAAGTTCAACAGCACGAGCTAGCAAAAGATCGGTATCTGGAAAAGCATCTGAATGTTTGAGTGCTTTAAGGCCGACATAATTTGCTGTCCACGGCCCGATTCCAGAAACTGCTAACATTTTTTCTTTAAATGATTCTAACGATTGATCTAAGTTAAAATGAACCTTTTTATTTGAGTATGCCTTTGAAAATTCCACCAGCGTCTTTTTTCTAATTCGAGTTGTTTTTAATGTCGACAAATCAGCTTCTGCGATTGCCTTCGCTGTTGGGAATTTTTTAACGATCTTGTTTTCATGCTGAATAGACGTCGGAGTTCCTAATAACTCAATTAGATCATTGAGTAAAGTGCGTCCACGTTCAACGCTAACTAACTGCCCTAAAATTGTTGCAATTGCAATTTCGAATGGTTCCCAGCCGTTTGCAATTCGTAAACCAGGGTATTTATCATATATCTTTTTTATCTCTTTATTTGTTTCTAAAACTTTTAAAATTTCGTTGGGGTTACAATCAGTGTCGAACAATCTTTTTGTGCGATTGAAGATCTCTTTATAATGTCTCACATCTGAAAAATTAATGCTGAGCAGGAGTTGTGATCTCGGTTCATCATTTTCTATGGTGATAATTCCAGAACTAGTACCAAAAGTTACTACGCGAAACATTTTGTCCATTTCAAACCATTCCAAATTTCCTATCTTATGGTTCTCATACGATTTAAGCATCCAATTGAAATCATAAGGTCGTATATAGGGTACGGATAACATTATTGAATTTTCAGAAAGTGGTTTGCGTTTTGTCTCAAGTGGTAACTTGCGAAAACATTTTTTATAAGCTGCGTTGAAATGATCAAGATCATGATAATCACAAGATGTCATTACATCTTGAATAGGTAAAGTTGTTTCCAAAATGAGTTTTTGTGCAAACCTGAGGTTAATTAAAGTTTGCTCTGAGGTTTCTTTCATTGGCTGGCCTATTACGTATTTTGACAAAAATACTAATTAACTTACTATAATTAGTTGAGCTAGAAAATAGCTGACGGGTAAAAGCTAAATATTTTTACACTCGATTAAATAATCGAATGCCATGAACTATAATATTCTCATTAGCCTTCTACCGAATTATATACGAAAGATTAAGAGGATTTTACTTTCGGTCTTACTTTATTGTAGGCGCGGAAAGGCTATTTTGGGCAAAATGAAGGAATGATATCTTTATTAATAAATGGGTTTTACTATGGCAACAAGCTCAAATGACTTCCTTCCTATGAAAGACCAACCTCTCGTCATGAAAAGAGACACTCGAACTGCCTTCCTTAAATTACTTAATAATATCCACGACAATTTAAAAACATATTTATCTCAAGTAGATCGAAGCTTAAAACGCACTTTTTTCGGAGTGAGCAGCAAAGAGTTGGCTACAGAGAAGAAAAAAATTATTGAAGATCTTTTGACTAATTTAAAAGAGCTTAGGAAAAACGCCTCTCATATTCCATGGGAGGATGCGATCCGCAATTTAGGCGATATTTTATTAAAAGCCAAATTCCAGTCTCTTGCCTATTACATTAAATATTTACAACGGCCTTTAGATTTAGATAAAAGCTTGGACGATTGCATTAAGCTTTTTGTCAATCAGGCAGTCAAAGTTAAGAGCAGTAGTGATATTCAGGAAATCTTGCAATCACTTTTAGTGGTTCATCACGCTATCGCGACTAAACAACTCTACGACAAATATTCTGAGAAAAGTTTAGAGTTTTGTAAACGGCATGATGGTGATGAAGCTTTCTCGGCACTAACACGTTTTCATCAACAATTAGATAGCTGCAATAAAACCTTCGAACAAGGACTCAATCAATACATGGGAGGTCTTTTAGATCCTCTACATCTGCCAATTATTAATCCTGAACTTCTACCAAAATTAATTCAATTCTTAAACGAGCAAAGTGAAGTCATCATCGGGCTAGAACCAGCTTCTAGTGATCTTAAAATTCCTGATGTGTCTAAGATTTACATGTGGGGTGTCACCGCTGTTTCTAAGTTGGGGGCCTATGTTAGAGGTTTAAATCATGATTTAAATGAGCCTATCCTTCTGTTTAGAAATATTACGAGTTTGTGATCGGACTTGATTCTTTCGCAGTGTAGATTCCAATTTCTGTCGCTCTTTTCCTCACTGCATCTACAGCTAACTTTAATGAATCCCGGGCTTTTTCAATATCAATTGGGTCAATATTGCCTAGAGAGCTTCTGACTTCATTGATTTTAGAAACATAGACTTTCCTTTGTTGATCAAAAGTTGTTATTGCCCCTCTTAATTTACTATCGTTTAAGTAACGAATTCTATCTATTTCATTGTCATAAGTTTCTAATAATTCATCACTTCTTTTAGGACGCGGATAATATTGTGCATATTGAATACTAAATGATTTATCATTTTCAAGGTTAGTACCCAGGGTTTTTTGCACATAATCTACTATATTTTGTTTGGCCATTTCCAACTTCGAAGCGGCGTCAACTATACCCTCCAGTGTACTTTCGTCATGGTTAATGCTCTTCTGATAATGCTCTTTTTGAAATTCATATAAATTAAAATAGTACTGCAATTTACCATCCTTTATCGAACGATATTTGGCCACTTTGCTATCACACTCTACTTCAAGATTTTCGCTGGGTAATCGCCTCTTTTTGCTTTGCATATATGCCTCGTAAGTTAATAAGTCAAAAAATTAGCATTATTTTATCTTTTTTAAATTAAATAAAAATTAAGGATAGAAAATTTTATTGGTTTTGCTCAATAAGCCTCTTAATAGACAAAAATGTGGTTCTGACTACTTGTCATTCCCGCGCCTTTACTGTCATTCCCGCGCAGGCGGAATGACAGCAAATACGAGGGAGGACAGATTTTTGTCTATTACAAGTCAATAAGCTTAAAGCTAAATAAGTAACTAAGTTCATATTTTTTTAAGGTATAAGTATTAATATGTAGTTATACCGAAATTAGGCTTATGTGCTATGCAAGAACCTCAAAAACAATTAAACACTTTTCAAAGTCTCTTGCCTGATTTGTTAGTACTAATAGTGATTCAAACTGGTGACCCAATCCACTTCGGCCGTCTTCTGCAATTAAGCAAAGCTATTAGAGCAAAGTTTAATGATCCAGCAAAAACTAAAAAACTTTGGCAATTTTTTTTGCAAAAGGAGTTTCCCAAATTTCAAACTGTACAAGATAATCCTGATTTTCAGCTGTTATACCGTCAACAATCCGATTTGAAAACGATAGAGTGTGAATTAGAACCTGAATATAGAAGACTGTACAATCTTATCAAAATTGGAGACCTATGTAGTCTTCAAAAAGGAAAGAACTTGCCAGATATGTCTACCGAAGAATTTTTCTACATGAAAAATGGAATGAACCCAGTTTTGATAGCTAAACATTTTAATCAGCAAGGTGTATTAAATTTCTTTTATGACCTAATACATAAAAATGTTTTTTCAAAGCAAGAAAGAGATAGACACGGTCGGACTGCTCTTCATTATGCGTCAGCTTGCAATATATTATCCAGTGTCAAAGATCTAATTAAGCTAAAGAAAAATACTGATCCTGTAGACAAACTGAATATTACGCCACTCGGTCTGGCCGCAGTTTCTGGGAACATTGATGTAGTAAAAGAATTGTTAGCAAGTGGGTCGAAGGTCAATCATGCTTCATTGGAGGGAAGGACAGCCCTTCATTATGCTGCGGGATATGGTCATGCCAACATTGTCGCAGTGCTATTAGCGGCGGGTGCCATAGTTGATCAAGCAGATAAAAATGGTGAGACTGCCCTTTATAAAGCTGCCAAAAATAGACAAGCAGATGTGCTACGGCTTTTAATAGCAGCACGCGCCACTGTTAATGTGACTACAAGCAATGGCGAAAGTCCCCTTTATGTTGCTGCGAAAGAAGGCAACATTGAAGAAGTAAAAATATTACTAGACGCAGGAGCACCTGTTGATCAGGTAGCAAATAATGGCGCAACGCCCCTTTATATAGCTGCTCAGCAAGGTCATGCTGACGTTGTACAAACACTAAATGATGCAGGTGCTGATATTAATTTCCGCTTTCCTAATGGCGTAACTCCACTCTACATAGCGGCTCTGCAAGGAAACTATGATGTGGTTAAGACATTATTAGCCGCTAAAGTTAATATTGTTCAAACTAATCACGACCCGGTTTATATTGCAGCCCAAAACAATCATCTAAATGTTCTTATGGCGCTAACCACTGCAGGTGCCAGTGTTGATGAGGGCGGTCAGACCGGCTACACTCCACTCTATATAGCAGTATTAAAAGGACATCATGCCATTGTTAGAGCACTTTTAAAAATGGATGCGAGGATAGGTACTATTTGTATTAATGGTAAAACTGCAATTAATATTGCACAGGAACCACTCCTTACTCTTCTAAAACTTTGGCACGCACATCAAGTACAAAAGGAATTCACACTTTTTTCAGAAGTGGTTACGATTTTAAAAATGCCATTAACGGATTTTTTTACTCGAGCCTTAAATTCATTAACTTCATTTTTTTCTAGTCCTGCAGAAGATCGTCATATTGAAGAAATTATGCATAAGTTAGCTGATATAGATCATGAGACGAAAGGTGGCACGCTTAAAGCAAAATATAAACAGTTACTAGAATCGAAGCGATCACATATCCCTGCTGTAAAGTATGAATTTATCATGGAGGTTTCATTGGCTCCCGATGAACCATTGCAACCTGAAGGTAAAAACACTAAAGGATTTAAATAACTTTTTTCTCTACGAAAGACCTGTTCTTTCCTCTGGAATGCCTCAAGAGCAAGTGATAGCATAGTGCCCATCTTTTCGTCAGGGAATAATAATGAAAGTCACCATTTTTGGTACGGGCTATGTAGGACTAGTTACCGGAGTTTGTCTAGCTGAGTTAGGCAACGATGTTGTTTGTGTCGATATCGACCAAGCTAAAATTGCGGCTCTTCAAAAGGGTCATGTACCTATCTATGAACCTGGCCTTAATAATTTATTAGCTAATAATTTAGCCGCCAAAAGAGTTCAATTCACCACCGATTTTAAGATGGGTGTTGAACATGGTTTAGTGCAGTTTATTGCTGTGGGAACTCCTGCAAATGATGATGGTACTGCTGATTTACGCGCGGTTTACACCGTAGCCAAGCAGATCGGTCAGATGATGCAAGATTATTGCCTGGTGATTAATAAATCGACCGTCCCTGTAGGGACAGCGGCTGATGTTCAGGCACTGATCGCGCAGGAATTACAACAACGCACTGTAGATGTTAGCTTCGACATTGCCTCCAACCCTGAGTTCTTAAGAGAAGGAGCTGCTATTAATGACTTCATGTCTCCTGATCGTATCATTGTGGGTGCCGACAGTGTCAAAGCCTTAGACTATTTACGCGAACTGTATCAACCACTTATCGATTGTGGTAAGCGCTTTGTTGTTATGGATACCCGGTCCTCAGAACTCACTAAATATGCTTCTAATGCCTTTCTTGCGACTAAGATTAGCTTCATCAATGAGCTCAGCCACATTGCCGAAAAGTTAGGCGCTGACATCGAGCACGTTCGAGTTGGAATGACCATGGATCCTCGCATCGGGGAGCATTTTTTGTTTCCAGGATGTGGCTACGGCGGTTCTTGCTTTCCCAAAGATATTCAAGCATTGCAGCGCACTGCTAGTGACTATGGTCAAGAATTACGACTCATTTCTGCGGCTCAGGCTGTGAATGAAGAACAAAAATACCTTCTAGTTAAAAAATTAAGACTGTATTTTGATGATCAGCTAACCGATAAAACTATTGCGGTGTGGGGTTTGGCGTTTAAACCGAATACAGATGACATGCGTGAAGCAACGAGTCGAATCATCATCGAAAATCTGTTAGCTCTCGGTGCTAACATTCAAGCCTACGATCCAGTTGCTGGCGCGGAGGCTCAGAAATGCTTTAGCCATCACTTGAGTTTTAAACTCTGCCACCAAGCAGAAGATGTCCTAGAAAACGCTGATGTTTTAGTCATTATTACCGAATGGCCCGAATTCAGGGATCCAAATTTTCAAGTGCTCAAAGAAAAGCTCCGCTACAAGGCGATCTTTGATGGTCGCAATCTCTATGACCCGCAAAGGGTTGCCACTATGGGTTTAGATTATTTTGCGATTGGTAGAGGTCAGCCGATATCCGTCTCTGCTGCATTAGAGACTGCCATTTAAGATCCATTATTCTCATAAAAAAATACAATATATAGTTAACTATTGCTAATTATCATGGTATGGTTATCTCCAATTTTAATAATATAGTGGGGAAAGCTGGTGAGAGATGGTGAAGAATGTCTGACACTACAAGAGCAAAAAGGCAGACGATTACAAGAATTTCGTCATAAGGTTACCGATAATCGCTACAGAGCAGCAGAAACATTGGTAGCTTTATGGTGGCTGGACTATTGGTCCGAAGACATCATTCCCTATAATCGGCTAATCCTCTGCTTACTCCTTTTGCTCCTACTTCGATCTTATAACCAAACGAATAATGGTCATCGACAAACTTACCGTGAGGATATAAAAGAACTTAACCTTAGGTTCGAAGCTGCAGCAAGGTTCAGAGATTATGCTGCTCAAGATAACTTACCAAAGGTTGAAGAATGTATTGAAGTCTTTGGTAATAACGATTTGAATCCCACTGATCCAGTTACTGGCATAGCTCCCTTACATAGTGCCGTCAAGGGCATGTCATTACGGACCGCTAAACTTCTCAAAGATAGTGGTGCAGATATTAATTTGCAAGACCTTCAAGGCAATACCCCTGTCCATTTAGCAATCATGAATATCCTACAAATAGGAGCCGACGTGACGAAAGCTGCTCAGTTAGGGTCACGTGAGAAGGCTATGACAGAATTATTAAAGCGGAATACACCTGTTTATAAGATCTTGTTGGGCATATTCACACACAATAAAACTACTAATAGCGCTCAATTAGATAGTTATGACATAACATCAACTAGAAGTGCCATTGCAGAATTAGCCAAAGTTGAGCCTAAACCAGCTGGTTATGAAATATTGACCACCTTATTAAGGGCTGAAAGAGTTGATTTGCGACATTTAATAATAGCGGCTAAAACTACTATGTCTTTACAATTAGCACAGGATAAAGCGGCTGCTTATAACGTTTTATTAGAATTACTTTCTTCTAGAAAAGACCCAAGAATTAAAGCTGCTTTAGACAAGTTAAAGGCAAGCACTCCGGCTCCACAATCTTCTCCTAGCAATGCAACTAGTCCATTTACTCCAGAGTTTTTTAAGATGGCAAGACAGGTTAAAGAGATGGATATCAATCTTAAGATTAACCCCATGCTAAAAAATGCTAAGCAGGAGACGCTTTTAGATTTGCTCGATAAAGTCGGAGATCAAACGTGTGAGGAATTCAAAATAGTCTACTCAAAAGTCAGACAGTTAGCGGAAAAAGCGCATCAGGAATCAATGTCGGCTCCTAGCCCTTAATGATTTAACTGTCATTCCCACGAAGGCGGGAATCCATGCTTGCAACCGCACCTAGGGATGGATTCCCGCCTTCGCGGGAATGACAACCTGTGCGAATGACACAGAGCTATCCCTGCAAATCTTCAATAAACGCCGCCAAAAATCGAGCCGCTTCACCACCCGTCACAGCGCGGTGATCAAAAGTCAGTGATACTGGCATGATTCGATGAACTTCGGGCTTGCCATCAACAGCGACGACTTCGTCACGCGACTTACCAATCCCTACAATAGCCACAGTGGGTGGCAATACAATTGGATTGGCGTAACGGCCGACAAACACGCCGAAGTTTGACAGGGTGATAGTAGCACCGTGTAGTGTTTCTTTATTAAATTCTTGCTGCTGGGCTTGTTGTTTAAAGCTATTAATAATAGTGCGAAGTTCATCTTTTGATTTTTTTTCTGCACTATGAATGACTGGAGCGTATAAACCCTTCGGAGTATCGACTGCTAGGCTTAGGTTGACTGTATCAAATATTTTACAGCTTAGGTTTTTGCCGTCAAAGTGTGAGTTCAAAATTGGTACAGCGCGGGTGGCGGCAATCATGGCGCGAATCAAACGTAGGGTAATATCTTCATCTTTGGAAAAATGGTGAATATCGGCGTCATCTACTAGCGTGACTGGCACAACTGTCGCATGAGCGTGAGCCATATTAACTGCCATTGCGCGCTTAGCGCCGTGTAGTGGTTCGAAGCCTTCTGGAACAACCACTTGGTTGGCTGCATTTTTTACATCTAATACAGTTACCGTGCCACCTGGGCCGGTAGGTTGAACTGCATCTAGATTAACATGTAATTCTTTTGCTAAGGCTCGTACCGCTGGTGTGATTCTAATACCAGCGCGTTGCGACTCTCTAGGTTGAACACCGGTGGGAGCTTCTCTAAGTATTTTGTCTCCAACTTCAATACTACCAACGACGGTGCCAGAATCAGCTTGCTCGGCTGCTTTTGTGGCAGTCTGACCTTCTGAGTATTCGAATTCGACTAGTGGATTACCGGTCTTAATAATGTCACCGGCCTTACCATGTAATTTAGCAATCCGACCATTGTATGGTGAAGGAACATCTACTAACGCCTTGGCGGTTTCCATTGAAACGATAGGCTGATCGACTTTAACAACATCACCTTCTTGTACTAACCATTCACGTATTTCCGCATCGGGAAGGCCTTCACCCAAATCAGGTAAATTAAACGTTTTCATGCATACTCCATTATGTTCGATACTGCTTTGACTATTTTGGCAACGCTTGGGATATACATTTTTTCCATTTTATAATAGGGCATAACGCTGTCGTACCCTGTAACGCGTTGCACGGGAGCCAATAATGACATAAGTCCATGTTCTGCTAATTGGGCCGCAATTTCGGCACCAACGCCGCCACTTCTCGCGGCTTCATGAACAATGACACAGCGTCCAGTTTTCGCCACAGAATTTAAAATAGTGTTGATATCGAGGGGTTTGATGGTGGCAACATCAATGACTTCAGCGCTGATACCTTCAGTGGCTAGCTGCTCTGCGGCTTCCAAAGTCTCATGAGTACTTGCGCCCCAAGTGACTAAGGTAATATCGGAGCCTTCTTTTAAAATGAAACATTTATCTAGCGGTAAAGCTTGACCATCATCGGGAACATCTTGTTTTACTAAGCGGTAAATACGCTTAGGCTCCAAAAAGATAACCGGATCAGGATTTCGAATTGCGGCTAATAAAAGCCCGTAGGCTCGTGCTGGGGAGGAGGGGATAACCACTCGCAGGCCAGGAATGTGGGCAAAGATAGCTTCAGTGCTTTCAGAGTGATGTTCCGGGGCTCGTATGCCGCCTCCAAAAGGCGCTCTGAAGACGATTGGGCAATGCAATCTGCCTCGAGTTCGATTACGTAATCGTGCCGCATGGCAAAGTATTTGATCAAGCCCAGAGTAGATAAAGCCCATAAATTGAAATTCGGCCACCGGTTTCAGCCCTTGGGCTGCCATTCCGATTGCAAGTCCTGCGATCATTGATTCCGCTAAGGGTGTATCAATCACACGTTCAGAACCAAAACGTTCCTGAAGTCCAACAGTGGCTCTGAAGACGCCGCCGTTGCGACCAATATCTTCTCCCATAGCGATGACATCCGGATCAGCTCCCATTTCATAGGCAAGTGCTTGAGTAACTCCTTGAATCAGTGTAATTTCAGGCATTTTCAATCCCTCTTAGCTCATCTTTTTGTTCTTGGAGGTTCTGTGGCCACTGCTCATAGTGATAATCAACGATGGCAGTTGCAGGTTGGGGTGGCATATTAAGGTAATCTTCAACAGCCTGTTCAATTTCTTTGCTAATATCGGCTTTTAATTGCTCATCTTTCTGTTCATCCCAAATACCTTGCGCAACCATATAATCAAAAAGGCGCTTCATGGGTTCAATCTTCCAAGCTTCTTCAAGACATACAGGTTCAATATAGCGCTTAGCATCGTCCGCGGTAGTGTGGTCACACAAGCGATAGGTGATAGCCTCAATTAAGGTGGGCCCTTTACCGGCGCGTGCCTTTTCTAAGGCTTGGGTCACCAGCTCTTTCACTGCGATAACGTCATTACCATCCACCTGTAATCCTTCAAAGCCTGCCGCAATCGCTTTTTGAGCTAAGGTTTGAGAATGAGTTTGCTCTTTGAGGGGTACTGAAATCGCCCATTGGTTATTGTTGACGATGAAGACGACGGGTAAATTCCAAGTGCCGGCAACGTTCAATGCTTCATAAAAATCACCTTTAGAAGTACCACCATCGCCGATTGTGGTGATGACGGCAGATTTTTCTTTGCGATATTTCAGAGCAAAAGCGCAGCCCGTAGCATGAAGACATTGACTTGCAATCGGGACTGCGATGGGAAAGTCACGTTTGGGCCCTTGATAATCACTGCCACGCTCATCACCACCCCAATAAGCGAGAATCTCTTTCATGGAGACTCCTCTTAAGAACATTGCGCCTTGATCTCGATAATAAGGGCAGAAAATATCCTCTGCTTTCATAGCATGCCCCATACCAACTGAGACAGCTTCTTGTCCCAAGGAAGATGGAAATGTTCCCATTTTGCCGGTTCGCTGAAGCGCCACTGCCTTGGCATCGAACATTCTGGTTCGCATCATCGCTCGATAAAGTTCAAGTAGTGTATTTTTGTCATGGGCAAATTTCGGCAGGGTCTGAATAACTTTACCTTGAGCATCAAGATATTGAAAAAATTCGACTTTAAAATTCGCTACGATTGCCATGACTTTTCCTTCCGAATATTTCACCGTTCGATCAGATTAAATAAGCGTTTAGCTTAATCTTTCTTCTGCAATGACTTGTGCAATATGGTTAGTCGGTTTATTTTCCGCTTTTGCACGTTCGAAGATATTCAGAGCAGCATCATAAAGATGTTGGATTTGATCGACCGCTTTATCTAAGCTGCCATGGTCATAAGCGCTAGCAGCCTGGATGAGACCGCCGGCGTTGATCAGAAAATCTGGAGCATAAAGAATGCCACGTTCAAATAATCTTTGATCATCGGCAACAAGATCTTTTAATTGATTGTTAGCAGAACCTGCAACAATAGGAGCATTAATGAGCGGAATGGTCGCCGCATTTAAAATGGCACCTAGTGCACAAGGTGCAAAGACGTCACAGTTCACTCCATAAATTTCATCACTCGTAACAACATTGGCATTAAATTCGTGCTGACATTTTTCAGTATGCTGATTATTAAGATCAGCGACTGTGATAATAGCACCTCGCTCATGGAGTTCTTTCGCTAAGTGATAACCCACGTGTCCTGCGCCTTGAATGGCTACATGAACCCCTTTGACACTGTCTTTACCTAATTTGAATTTAACCGCAGCTTCAATGCCTCTTCTCACGCCAGTCGCTGTATAAGGAGAGGGATCACCGCCGCCACCGGATGCGGTGGTACAAGTCACATAAGGAGTGACATTGGAAATGATATCCATATCTTCAACATCGGTGCCACTATCCATTGCAGTGACGTATCTGCCATTGAGTTCATGGACGAATGAGCCGAACGCCTCGAAATAAGCCTTTCGATCTTTAATTTGCGCAGGCTTCATCAAGACTGACTTCGCACCGCCATGGGGTAAACCACAAATTGCAGCTTTATAGCTCATCATGTGTGCTAAGCGCACCGCATCGATAATAGCTGCCTGAGTGGTTTGATAAGGTATACAGCGACAGCCACCAATAGCGGGGCCTAATTTTGTGCTGTGCAAAGCAACAATGGCAAAGAGTCCAGTTTTGGCATCGATTTTGAAATGCAGTTCACCAAATTTTAACCCTTGGGCATATTGAAAAACTTCGTCCATATTAAGCGCCGGATTTTGTATATTAGGTTGTTGAGACATGGATAAGTAATCCTCGTTAGGATGCGCTGATGAGATAGAATGATCTTTAAGTTCCATATTTTATTTCCAATTTTTCAGTAGACGCATTTGTTGAGCGCACTTTAACGAATCAGGCCTATTATCGCAAGAGGTTAATTATTAGTAATTGCCTTAGTATTAGTTGGGAGTTAGGCTAATCAGCAAATTTTTTAATACGCCCTCTCCCGCAAGCGGGAGAGGGAATAAAAAAATATAAGCTAGCAACGTGGCAAAATGATTATTTTTACATTGTAAAATACCACTTTATAGCAAATACTTATTGTGTAGAGCTTGTGAGATTGCTGTATGAAATTTCAGCTGGAAAAGGTAATAGGACATCGTGGGGCCTGTGGTCATGCTCCTGAAAACACGCTAGTTTCAATGTCAAAAGCACATGAGTTGGGTATCAAATGGGTTGAATTTGACGTAAAATTGGCGAAATGTGGTGAATTGGTGATTTTTCATGACAATCATTTAGGTAGGACCACTAATGGTAATGGTCCAGTCGCAGATCATGATTTCATTGCAATCGCTGACCTAGATTGTGGTAGTTGGTTTTCGCAGCAATACGTCGGTGAAAAAATCCCCACTTTCAAACAGTTACTTAATCACGTTGCGACCTTAAACTTAGGCATCAATGTTGAAATAAAACCATGCGAAGGCAAAGATCTCGAAACGGCGCTGCATACTTTAGATCATTTAATGTCTCACTGGCCTGTGGCAAGTCAGGCACCTTTGATTTCCAGCTTTTCAAGAATCGCGTTACAAGCTGCTGCTAATTGGCACTTTCCACTAGGATATCTCATTAATTGTTGGGATTCTTCAGAGTGGGAAGAGGTTTTGGATCATTGTAACTGCATCGCTTTACATGTTGATCAAAAGATTTTGACACCTGCGAGAGTAGCCCAAGTTAAAAAGAAGGGCTTGTTGCTATTAGCCTATACTGTTAACGATAGCGCCCGTGCCAATGAACTATTTAGTTGGGGTGTAGATGCTGTCTTTTCTGACTTTCCAGATCGAATTTTGTTGGAAGTTTAGAGAACCGCTATAATTTATTAATTAGCATTAATTTTTAATGGAGTATTTTTGTGATTACGACGATATGGATTCTCTTACCAATTTTGCTCTTTGGAATACTAAGCTATCGACGCGCTAGTCTTATAGCGTGGACATTAACTTTTACAGTCTATTTTTTAGCTTTAACTTGGCTCTCTTCGTTATCAGTCGTTACTTTATCCATTCTCTGGACATTATTTTTAGCGACCGCTCTGGTGCTAAATATCAAGCCTCTACGTCGAGTTTTAATCACCAAACACTTATATAAAATTTATTGCAAATCACTTCCAACGTTATCTACCACAGAAGGGGAAGCCCTGGCTGCTGGCACGGTCGGTTGGGATGGCGAGCTTTTTTCCGGTATGCCCAATTGGTCAAAAATGTTGGCATTTCCAAAGCCACAGTTAAGCAAAGAAGAACAAGACTTCATTAACAATAAAGTTTCTAAATTATGTGCCATGATTGACAACTGGGATATCACCCATAACCGCTTTAATTTACCCAATGAAATTTGGGATTATTTAAGAAGTGAAGGTTTCTTCGGAATTATTATCCCTAAAGAATATGGTGGACTCGAATTTTCAGCCTATGCACATTCTACAATTCTGACCATGATTGCGGGTCGCAGCATGAGTGTAGGCAGTGTTGTCGCAGTGCCTAATTCATTAGGTCCTGCTGAATTGTTATTACATTATGGAACGAAAGAGCAACAGGATCATTATCTACCTCGTTTGGCGCAAGGTATCGAAATTCCTTGCTTTGCTCTAACTGGACCTGAGGCAGGTTCCGATGCGAGCTCAATGCCAGACTACGGCATAATTTGTAAAGGGACTTTCGATGGCAAAGAAGTCACTGGTATTCGTTTAAATTGGGATAAACGCTATATCACTTTAGCGCCAATCGCAACAGTATTGGGGTTAGCATTCAAACTTTATGATCCAAATCATTTAATTGGCGAGAAGGAATCACTTGGTATTACCTGTGCCTTAATCCCCACAAATCTACCTGGTATTACTATCGGTAGACGTCACTATCCACTTAATTGTGCTTTTCCAAATGGTCCTACCCAAGGTAAGGACGTCTTTATTCCGTTGGACTTCATTATTGGCGGCATCAAAATGGCAGGTCAAGGTTGGCGAATGCTAACCGAATGCCTGGCGGCTGGCCGTGCAATTTCTTTACCTTCTATGGCCACAGGGGGTTCTGAAGTTGCAGCTTATGCAACCGGTGCTTATTCTAGAATTCGAAATCAGTTCCATTTACCTATCGGTAAATTTGGCGGAGTTGAAGAAGCCTTATCGCGCATCGCAGGTAACACTTACATCATGGAAGCCACCCGAGTATTTACCGTCGGTGCAATTGATCGAGGAGAAAAACCTGCGGTACCCGCAGCGATTAGTAAATATCATGTCACGGAATTAGGTCGACGCATTGTCAATGATGCGATGGACATTCATGGCGGTAAAGGGATTTGCATGGGACCGAAGAACTACATTGCCAATACCTATCAAGAAACACCGATCAGCATTACGGTGGAGGGCGCCAATATTCTAACTCGTAGTATGATTATTTTCGGCCAAGGTGCCATCCGCTGCCATCCTTACGTGCTAAAAGAAATGGAGTCGACATCTGCTAATAATCCTAGCTTAGGGCTAAAACAATTCGATAATTCTTTCTTTCCTCATTTGGGCTTTATTCTAAGCAACTGTATTCGAACCTTTATTATAGGAATTACTAATGCATGGTTCGTTAGCGTTCCTAATAAACCTTTGAAACGTTACTACCAGCATCTTACTCGTTTTAGTGCGGCTTTAGCTTATGTAAGTGATGTCGCGATGTTTACGTTAGGTGGTAGTTTGAAGCGGAAAGAGAAGCTATCTGGTAGATTAGGGGACGTTCTAAGCATGCTCTACTTAGGATCCGCTGTGTTAAAACAATATGATGAACATGGTCACCTCGATTATGAATTGCCAGTTGTACACTGGGCCTGTCAAAGTATTTTAGAAAGGGCACAAAACAGACTTCACGAAGCATTAGTAAACTTCCCCAATCCGATACTTGGTTTTTTACTCAGATTGTGGGTATTCCCATTAGGACAAC
This sequence comes from Coxiellaceae bacterium UBA6002, assembly GCA_002429595.1. GTDB lineage: Bacteria > Pseudomonadota > Gammaproteobacteria > UBA6002 > UBA6002 > UBA6002. The sequence continues at coordinate 11,484 of DJAM01000154.1, read as the reverse complement.
GTCATACCCAACCCACAGATAAACTAGGTCATACAGTTGCCAGAATGATGCTAGATCCCGACTCTTTGCGTACTAGTCTAGCTAGGGATGTGTATCTAACGCCTGGGATTAAAAATCCAGTTGGTTCTATGGAAATCGCTCTTCAAAAAATTATTGCAGTAGAACCTCTAGAGCAAATACTACAAAAGGCAATACGCGACAAAAAAATAAAAGGGTATACCTACGCGGATCGAGTAAAAGATGCCCAATCCAATAAACTCATTACTGAAGAAGAAGCTACGCAGTTATTAGAGGCTTATAAAGCGCGTAGAGAAGTGTTGGCAGTTGATGATTTTTCACCTGAAGAGATAGAGGGTAGGTTTGTGGATACCGAGGTTTCTGGAACTTCTGAACTTCCTCTTCGACGCACAGATGGAGAAAGAGCTGGCGCTCGCGAAGATTTTTAAAAGCCCCTCTCCCTAACCCTCTCCCGCAGCGGGAGAGAAAATGATTGTTGTCATTCCCGCGAGGCGGGAATCTATTTTTCCAGCCGCACCTAAAAATAGATTCCCGCCTATGTGGGAATGACACACAAACAGAGAATTCTTTATTACTTGATCGTACTTTTTGAATTCCTTCTTCCGCTCGCGGAGAGGGTAGTTCAATAAGAAATATCTTGTGCTGTATTTCTGTGTAGGGAATCTAGAGTAAGTGTAGCTGGAAGGATGAGTTTTCGTTTACGCGGGAATGATAAAAAAAAATCTCTCCCGCTAAGCGGGAGAGATTATAGAATTTTTGATTACAAAATGCGCCAAGATAATTGCAGACCAACCTGATTAACTTGACTATCAAAGTCAGCCGAGACATCGGTAAATAGAGCAGCGCCGCTTGTCAATGGTGTTGTTTTGGCTTGATGTGCGGTGGTGTCTTTTACGAATAAGTGGCTATAACCGGCATCGATTAAGAGGCACTCAGATATTTTGTATTGTACACCCACTGCTGCCCAATAACGTGTGTCATCAGGTAAGCGGAAAGTTCGGGTGTGAGCATTTCTGATTGGCGCTTCATCATAAGCAACACCAGCACGGAACTTCCAGCGGCAGGTTGGAGCGTAGTTTGCGCCAACCGCAACACGGTAAGTATCTCTAAAAGCAAGAGTTAAATCAGCTTGCTCGAGAGAATCAGTAATTGGTCCGCTGTAGTTCAATACAACTTCATCAATTAATGACCAGTGAGTCCAGTTTACCGAACCGAGTAATGCCCAGTGGCAATTGATGTCTGTGTAAACAGACAAGTTAGCAGTGTCTGGTAATGTGACAGTAGAAGTTAGGAAACCAGTTTCGCTATTTAGTGGTTCAGGTAAGGTTAAATCAACCTCGCCTTTTAAGTGGTGGTGCACTCTAGAGCGGTAATCAAGACCGACTCTTGTGCCGCAGTTAAACTGATAAAGTGCGCCTGCGTTCCAACCCCAACCATTTTTGTCTCTAGCACGATTGGTGATTTCACCATCAGGAAACGGTCCGCCAAAAATAGCTGGTATGGTTTCACCTACTGGAACCTTCTGATAGAGATTAGCTTTGAGGTATTGAATGTCTACACCAGCACCGACAGAGAACTGTGGTGTGAGTTGTAGTGCTGCTGAAGGACCTACGTCAATAGTAGAGACCTTTGACCAAGTCGCTAAGTATTTAACTTTTGAACTGCCATCATAGTGAGTATTTAGGCCGTATGGTGAAGTAATGCTCATACCAAAGGCAAAACGGTGGCATTGGGGAAATGCAGCATTTAATGCAGGAACGATGTTTCTGCTACCAGCGCTTACATGATCATTTCCTAATACAGGAACAGGAGGAGCTCCAAGTAATAGCCCAACTAAAGAATTAGATGTCGCTGATTTAACGTGGGCATCAATATCTAAATCGATATAGGATGCAGAGGCGTCAATTTCAGGGCTATTTAGTAAGGTTAAACCTGCTGGATTGTAGAAGGCAGTACTAGCATCTTGAGCCACTGCTGCTGTACCAGCGTACGCGTTACCTAGTGAAGAGACATTCTGTTCAAATAATTGAAAACCTCCGGCATAAGCAGTGCTCATTCCTGATAATAAGAAAAAGGCACCTAGACCCGTCAGTCTAATAATGGGTTTGCTTCCTTTCATCACAAAATTCCTTTTTAGTTGCAAAGTTCATCGATCTATAAAATTACAATATGCTATTAGAAACAAAATCTAGCATTTATGCAATATTTTCTGGAAGTACAACGTTTAATTCTAAAATCGAACGATTATCATCGCGTTCAACTTCAACGGTTACTTCATGCTCATTAATCGGTAAGTACCGAGAAATTACTTCAATCAGTTCTTTTTGTAGTTTATCAAGATCCAGTCTATCAATTTTGCGTTGGTCGACAATCAACTGTAGCAAACGATCTTTTGCGAGACTAGCAGAAGATTTTTTAGTGTTGCGAAATATATCCAAGATACTCATACGACGACATCATCCTTTTCTTTGCTAAATAGTCTTTTTAAGAATCCTTTCTTGTTGGCGCTTAGAAAGCGATGGGGAATCTCTTCTCCCAAAAATCGACTCACCGCATCAGCGTAGGCTTGTCCCGCGTCACTATCCTGATCTAAGATCACAGGCACACCTGCATTTGATGCTCTCAATACCGCTTGTGATTCGGGAATAACACCCAATAGTGGAACTGCTAGAATTTCTTTAACGTCGGTGACGCTAAGCATATCACCTCGTTCGACTCGAACAGGGGAGTAGCGAGTGAGCAAAAGATGTTGTGATGGGGGTTCTAAACCTTCCTCTACTCGTTTGGTTTTGCTTGCTAAGATTCCTAGCACTCGGTCTGAATCGCGAACAGACGAAATTTCAGGATTGGTTACGACAACCGCTTGATCTGCAAAGCGCATGGCCATCATGGCACCTTTTTCAATGCCAGCTGGAGAGTCGCAAACAATATAGTCAAAATCGGCACGAAGCTCGTTGAGAACCTGTTCAACACCTTCAAGACTAAGCGCATCTTTATCGCGAGTTTGTGAAGCAGGTAAAATGTAAAGATTTTCATTGCGCTTATCTTTGATGAGCGCTTGGCGTAGCTTAGCTTCACCATTAATAACATTAATCAAGTCATAAACCACACGACCTTCGCAACCCATTGCTAAGTCAAGGTTACGCAAGCCAACATCGAAGTCGATCAATACCGTTTTGAAGCCACGAACAGCGAGTCCTGTTCCAAATGCTGCGGTCGAGGTTGTTTTACCGACACCACCCTTACCTGAGGTTACAACAACTATTTTTGCCATTTTCTTCCTATCCAAAAGATGCGTTTAAAAAGCGTGCTGAATTCTACTTCCTTTTCATTGTCAGTGGAAGTGAACATCAGTATTTTTTACGTTCCCGTTCCCGTGAACGTAGAAGTCCAAATCAAACCAAAGTTGTGAAAACTAAATGATCATCCTCAAGAAAGACTTGAATCGAAGTCTGCTGTTCAAGTGCAGCAATATCTTCTTGTAATTTATAATAACCCGCGATTGAGATTAACTCTGCTTCGAGCTTGCTACAGAATATTCGGGCGGCGGTATCACCTGACGCGCCAGCAATTGCTCTACCGCGAAGTGTCCCATAAACATGGATATTGCCATCTGCCAGAATTTCGGCGCCATTACTTACCGATGATAAAACGATGAGATCAGTATTTTTTGCATAGATCTGTTGACCGGAACGTACTGGAGTCGTGATAACTTTAGAACGTTCTATTTTTTTGGTCGAGGCCTTGGGTTGGGTTGTTTTGAGATTTGGTAAAATCCCAAGGCCAATACTTGTTGCGGCTGCCACTTGCTTGGGGTTGGCATTGATTATTCCAACGGGTACTAAATTATTTTTTCGCAACTGTGCATTGATTTCTGTAAAATCCATGTCATTATCGAGCGAGTACATTTTTTGTAAGTCAATTACAACGGGCATGTGCTGAAAAAAATTTGGATTTTTTTTGACTAATTCTTCAAGTTGAAGGGCGATTGCATTGCAATCAAAAGTCAGCAGTTGTAAGACGCTAACAGTGAGGACACTTCCTTTTAATTGAAAAGCAGTCTGTGTTGTTTGTTGATTTTTGACATTCATCTAATCCAATCCCTGCTATTTTTTTTGATAGTAAAACATTAAATCTAGGTCAAGGAAATATTTTATGGAAAAAATATGGCTGAAGAGTTACCCACCTGGAGTACCAGCAACTATTGATCCTGATGCTTATCCATCGCTAAGCGCTTTATTAAAAGACGCTTGTCAACAATATGCTGATTTACCCGCACTCGAAAATCTTGGAACCAGCATCACCTATCGTGAGCTTCATGAAAAGAGTATCCATTTAGCGGCGTGCTTGCAGAAAAAATTAGGGTTGGTAAAAGGCGATCGAATCGCTTTAATGATGCCGAATCTTTTACAATATCCCATCGCATTATTGGCAGCAATTCATGCTGGCTTGGTCATCGTTAATGTCAACCCCTTGTATACTGAAAGGGAATTGCGGCTACCTCTAAAAGATTCTGGTGCTAAAGCGATTATTGTGTTGGGTCCTTTCACCAAAGCCTTAGCCAAAGTCGTATCTGAAACGAGTCTCGAACATGTTATCGTTACGGAAGTAGGTGACGAATTTTCGCCGCTAAAACGGTTTGGAATCAATACGTATCTTCGATACATAAAGAAAATGGCACCTGCTAGCAACATGCCACATGCTATTTCATATCGTGAGTTGCTGCATGATAAACCCGTCTTTGAACCAGTCGATATTCAGTCTGGTGATTTAGCATTTTTACAGTATACAGGTGGCACCACTGGCTTGCCTAAAGGTGCAATGCTCACTAATCGCAATATGGTTGCAAATGTTTTGCAATGCCGTGCCTGGATTGGTAACGAGTTGGAAATTGGAAAAGAAATTATCATCACTGCATTGCCGTTGTATCACATTTTTTCACTGACTGTTTGTTGCTTTGCTTTCATTATGTTTGGAGGTTTATCGAGGCTGATTACGAACCCTCGTGACATGTCTTCCTTCATCAAGCACTTACAGAAATATCCGTTTACAGTTTTTATCGGTGTTAACACTCTATACCATGAGATGATGCGTCATCGAGAGTTTCTTAACATTGATTTTAGCAACACAAAACTTTGTCTAGCGGGAGGAATGCCCATTCTCCAATCCGTCGCTGATCGTTGGCAAGAACTAACTCAAAAAAACATAATCATGGGTTATGGCTTAACAGAAACAAGCCCCGTGGTCGCAATTAGTCCTTTGACTATAAAATTTTTTTCGCAAAGTATTGGATTACCTTTGCCATCAACTGACGTTGCTATTGTCAATGAGGCTGGGGATAATCTTCCAATAGGCGAGATCGGTGAGTTAGCGGTCAAAGGTCCTCAAGTGATGAAGGGTTATTGGAAGCAACCAGAAGAAACGGCACTTGTTTTAAACAAAGATGGTTGGGTACGAACGGGAGATATCGCGAAGATCAATGGTGGCGGTTATATTTACATCGTTGATCGTAAAAAAGATATGATTCTAGTTTCGGGTTTCAATGTTTATTCGGTTGAGATTGAAGATGTTTTGTCTATGCATCCCGGAATTTCTGAAGTGGCAGTGTTAGGAGTGCCTGACGTTCATTCTGGCGAGGCAGTAAAAGCCTATATCGTTAGAAGTGATCCCTCCCTAACAGAAGAAGATGTTATCAATTTCTGTCGCCAAAAATTGACTGGTTATAAAATTCCAAAATTGATTGAATTTAGAGATACTCTTCCAAAAACTAATGTTGGTAAAGTCCTTAAAAGGGCACTTAGAGACGAACAAAAATAATGTAGCGTGGGTGTAACCCAGGCTACATTATTACTGGAGTACGAATGACAACACGATCTGCTGGCAAACTTTTTCGTGAAGCATTACAACAAGAAAACCCCTTGCAAATTGTTGGAACAATTAATGCTTATACCAGCCTATTAGCAGAGAAAAGTGGTTTTCGTGCCATTTATCTATCCGGTGCTGGTGTGGCGAATGCTTCTTATGCGTTGCCAGATCTAGGCATGACCAGTCTTCCAGACGTCTTAGAAGATGTCCGCCGCATCACTGCAACCACCGACTTACCATTATTAGTCGATGCCGATACGGGGTGGGGTGGCACTTTAACTATACGACGTACTGTCAAAGAAATGACCAGGGCCGGAGCTGCGGGTATTCATCTTGAAGATCAAATTGACACCAAGCGTTGTGGCCATCGACCTGGTAAGCGGTTAGTGACTCAAGACGAGATGGTTGAACGTATTAAAGCCGCTGTTGCGGCTAAACTCGATCCTGAATTTGTCATTATGGCGCGAACCGATGCCATCGCTTCCGAAGGGTTGGCACAGGCTATCGCTCGAGCCAAGGCCTATGTTGAGGCGGGTGCCGAGATGATTTTTGCGGAAGCGGTGACGAATTTAGAGCAATACCAACAGTTCGTTACCGCAGTTAAGGTTCCGGTGTTGGCGAATATCACCGAGTTTGGTAAAACACCCTTGTTTACGGTCGAACAACTTCGAACGGTTGGCGTTCGAATGGTTCTTTATCCTCTCAGTGCTTTTAGAGCAATGAATGCTGCAGCACTCAAGGTGTATCAAACTATCAGAAAAGACGGCAGCCAAGAAAAAGTCGTTGATCTTATGCAGACTAGAAACGACTTGTACGAATTTTTAAATTATCATTTTTACGAACAACTTGTTGAGCAAGAACAAGAGAACTAGGGAGAACCACAATGACAGCGAAACCAGGTGCCGGATTAGCGGGTATTACTGCAGGCGAAACAGCGATTAGTAGTGTTGGCAAAGAAGGTATGGGGCTCAACTATCGTGGCTATTCCATTTATGAGCTAGCTGAACATGCAAGCTTTGAGGAGGTTGCTTTTCTTTTAATACGAGGCAAGTTGCCAACCTCACAACAACTAAAGGCCTATGTAAGGCAGTTAATGTCACTTCGAACCTTGCCAGATGCTTTGAAAAAGGTTTTAGAATTAACGCCAGGTGAGGCACATCCCATGGATGTCCTAAGAACAGGTTGTTCCGTGTTGGGGACCTTAGAGCCTGAAACAACTGAAAATAATGAGTACCACATTGCTGATCGCCTGATTGCAACATTCCCTGGGATGTTACTGTATTGGTATCATTTTCATCTAAATGGTAAAAGAATTGACACTAATGTTTCGGACGAATCCACCGCAGGATATTTTTTACACCTGCTTCATTTAAAAGAGCCAGAGCCATTGCAAACTCGAGCGATGGATGTTTCTTTAATCCTGTACGCAGAGCATGAATTTAATGCCTCAACCTTCGCTGCTAGAGTGACTGCTTCAACGGGTGCTGATTTTTATTCGGCGATTTGTTCAGCTATTGGTACTTTACGCGGACCCTTGCATGGTGGCGCGAATGAACAAGCGATGGAATTAATCGAGAAGTTTACTTCCCCAGACGAAGCACAGACTCAACTACACGAAATGCTAAAAAATAAAAGTCTAATCATGGGCTTTGGGCATCGGGTCTATAAGACTTCGGATCCACGATCTGACGTGATTAAGCACTGGTCGAAGTTGTTGTCCGATTCTGTGGATGATAAAATTCTCTACCCTGTCTCAGAGCGCATTGAGAAGATTATGTGGGATGAAAAACGCTTATTTCCTAATTTAGATTTTTATAGTGCATCGGCGTACCATTTTTGTGGAATTCCAACAAATATGTTTACACCAATCTTTGTTTTTGCTAGAACTGCTGGCTGGGCAGCTCATATTATTGAACAAAGACAAAATAATAAATTAATTAGACCGTTAGCAGAGTATACAGGTCCTTCTCCACGTCCCTATGTGCCTGTTGAGCAACGCGTCGCATCGTCTATTCAGGACTCTTAAGTATTAATAGAAAATCTAGAGGTATTTATGCTACCACGTAGAAAAAGTATTCCGGTTAAAGTGGGTAATATCACCATCGGTGGCGAGGCACCCGTTGCTGTACAATGTATGACTGATACTGATACTGCAGATGTCAAAGCGACCGTCCGGCAAATTATCGAGTGTGTGAATGCCGGTTCTGAGCTCGTTCGTTTTACGGTGAATACAGAAGAAGCAGCACAAAGCGTCGCGAAAATAAGAGATCAACTACACGCACAAAATTGCAACGTGCCTCTAATTGGCGATTTTCACTATAACGGTCATGTATTGCTAACTAAATATCCGGATTGTGCGGAAGCATTAGATAAATATCGAATTAACCCAGGAAACGTTGGCTTCGGTGAAAAACGCGACAAGCAGTTTGCCACAATGATTGAAGTGGCATTAGAACAAAATAAACCCGTGCGAATTGGAGTCAACTGGGGAAGCTTAGACAAAATGTTGGTGGCGCAATTGATGGATGAAAATGCTAAATCTAGTAATCCAAAAAGCGCAAAAGAGATGACCCAAGAGGCGTTAATACTCTCTGCATTAAATAGTGCTAAGTTTGCAGAGTCTATGGGGTTGGGTGCTGATAAAATTATCATTTCATGCAAGGTCAGTGCAGTTCAAGATTTAGTCTCAGTCTATGCCGAACTAGCAAGACGCTGTGATTACGCGTTGCACCTTGGTTTGACCGAAGCTGGCATGGGGTCAAAGAGCATTGTTGCTTCGAGTATTGCCATGGGAATTCTGTTACAGCAAGGAATTGGGGATACCATTCGTACCTCATTAACCCCTGAACCGGGTGCTAAGCGCATCAAAGAGGTCATAGTTTCTCAAGAAATTTTACAAACGATGGGCATTCGATTCTTTAATCCTATGGTTACCGCTTGCCCCGGATGTGGTCGAACGACCAGTAGCTTCTTTAGAGAGTTAGCGCAAGATGTGCAAGCTTTCTTGTTAGAAAAAATGCCTCAGTGGAAAGCAAAATATCACGGTGTTGAAAATATGACTGTTGCAGTGATGGGTTGTATCGTAAATGGTCCCGGCGAAAGTAAACATGCCAATATCGGCATCAGCTTACCAGGAACTGGAGAAGAACCTTCTGCACCTATTTTCATTGATGGCAAGAAATTTAAAACTCTGCGGGGCGATAATATTTCTCACGAATTTAAAGAAATTATTAACGACTACGTGGTGAATAATTATGCTCAATGATCCTTTGAAGACTGATATGTCAAATGGTGGACAAACTTCACATGCGGAGCATAACGAACGTCCGGAATTTGATCCTGAAATTCGTGCCATTGCCGATTATGTGATGAATTATGAGATTACGTCTGACGTAGCTTATAAAACTGCATATCATTGTCTCATGGACTCGATTGGTTGTGCGTTACTTGCGTATCGTTTTCCAGAATGTATTAAATTGTTAGGCCCAATTGTGCCGAATGAAACGGTGTTGAATGGTTCACGTGTATTAGGTTCACAACTCCAATTAAATCCGGTATTAGCAGCATTTAATAACGGATTGTTAATAAGATGGTTAGATTTTAATGATACTTGGTTAGCTGCAGAGTGGGGACACCCATCCGATAATCTGGGCGGAATTTTGGCGGTTTTAGATTATTGTGTCCGCCAAGACTCAACCAAAAACATCACCGTTCAAGATGTTTTAACAGCAATGATTAAAGCGTATGAAATTCAAGGGGTACTAGCACTAGAGAATAGTTTTAATCGAGTCGGTTTGGATCACGTCATTTTAGTGAAGTTAGCAACCACAGCGGTGGTGACTAAGCTTTTAGGTGGTGATTATGATGCGATTTGCAATGCAGTCTCTCTTGCATGGTTAGATGGTCAAAGCTTGCGAACTTATCGTCACGCGCCGAATACCGGCAGTCGCAAGTCCTGGGCAGCAGGGGATGCCACGAGTCGTGGCGTATTCTTAGCGCTTCTAGCACTAAAAGGTGAGATGGGTTACCCAAGTGTACTATCCGCAAAAAAATGGGGTTTTTGCGATATTTACTTTAAAGGTAAGCCGTTAAAAATTTCGCGTCCTTACCAAAGTTATGTCATGGAAAATATTTTATTTAAGATTGCTTATCCGGCAGAATTTCACGGTCAAACAGCAGTCGAATGTGCATTAAAGTTGCATCACAATGTAAAAGATAAATTCGATCAGATTGATAAAATTATGATAAGAACTCAAGAGTCAGCCGTTCGTATTATTAATAAGCAAGGGCCATTACATAATGCTGCAGATCGTGACCACTCTTTGCAGTACATGGTAGCAATTGCATTAATTTATGGTGAACTAACGTCAGATCATTATGAAGATCACACTGCAAAAAACCCGTTGATCGATAAATTACGAAATAAGATGATGGTTGCAGAAGAATCACAATTTAGTCGTGATTATCTTGATCCAGACAAACGATCCATTGCTAATGCCATTCAGATTATTTTCAAAGATGGCACTATGACTGAAGAATTGATCATTAAATATCCATTAGGGCATCGCCAACGCCGGAAAGAAGGTATTCCACTACTTCAACAAAAGTTTGCACAAAATTTAGCAACACGTTTTCCTTCGTCCCGCGCCAAAAAATTAGCAGCTCTTTTTGATGAGCCACAACGAGTCACTGCCATGTCAGTAAAAGACTTTATGGATTTATTCGTTATTTAAGATGCATATTATTTTTGGTAACTATGGTGATAATACTGTTGCAGTCATGCAATGGGCATACGTTCAGCGCCTCAATCCCGTCACGGTGATCCATGTAGCAACTGGAACGGGATCTACTGCTTGGCTTCAAAGAGTAGAGCAGGGACAACAACTTGCAAGACAGTATCAATTTACAAGTATTGCCTTAACTCCTACTCGAACGTTTTCTGAATTAGCACAAGAGCGAAAATCTTTTCCAAATTTAAAATATCAATGGTGCCCCACCTTTTTAAAAGCCTTACCACTATTAAATTATTTAGACGAACATGACCCGCGTAACGAGTACACCATTGTTTTAGGGTCCCGCCGTCAAGATTCTAGAGCTCGTTTTAGGCTTTCTGAATTCGTTGCTGAAAGTGAATATCATGGTGATCGAAAAGTTTGGTACCCCCTGTTTGATACTAACAACGAAGAGCGCGATCGATTGATAAGAGCTGCTGGGTTTGAAGTACTTAATCAGCGAAGTCTTGAATGTAATCCTTGTGTGGTGAAGGAATATAATGATTTTTCTTCTTTTGATTCTGGTGTTGTTAATGAGATAAATTCATTGGAAAATAAAATAAAACAAACTTTGTTTGATCGTCCTTTTGTGGAGTTGGTGGTAGAGGGTAAACCTGCTTGCGGAAGTTTGGAGCATTTTGATTTGGGGTGTGGTTCTCGTTATTGTTGTGGTGAGTAGTATGCATTGCTGTCATTTCGCGAAAGCTGTCACTCCTGCATACAGTTTGTCATTCCCGCGAATAGATTATCGTTTCTGTCATTCCCGCGAAGGCGGGAATCCATTTTTGATGCCGCACCTATGATGGATTCCCGCCTTCGCGGGAATGAC
>DJAM01000064.1 GCA_002429595.1 Coxiellaceae bacterium UBA6002 | reverse complement strand
GCCTTCGCGGGAATGACAGAGCCATAATTTCTAATCGTGCGCTATGTCATTTAAGTTTCTCTTCATTATTTAACAATATAATGAACACAACTACCGGTTGTCGTAAAAGAAGCTTATGATCTTGAAATGCAAATGTAAGATGAAAGGAAAACCATGAAAAAAGAGTTGCTATTTAACTTTACATCCACTAACCAGAATACACTTATCAAATGGCTAAATATAAAAGCAAACATTTTCTCAATTTTTAAAAATAGACTCCATGATTATTGGAGCACTAGCTATGATTTCGAGATGCTGCTAGATCTGGAGCAGTGTAATAGTGCTTGTCCTGGTGCAAAATACAAGCCTATAGTAGATGATGATTTAGCTCATAGAGTTATGATGCCTCACGTCGACCCAATGGAAAATAAATGGGAGCATCATCATCTGCAACTTTGTGATATTCCGTCCCCAGAAGATTTTGAGTGCTTTTTAGATCAGCTCCTGAAATTTCAAAATAGTCCAGAAGCGCGGTTTAAGATGAGCCAAAAACCATCTATCCTCTTTAGCCAAGAGCTCATGAAGGGTTTTATTAAGCAAGGTTCACCTGTTAAATTACATCCTGTAGATCTAACAAGTGATTATCTCAGTGAGAGCGATTATAGGGCAGCGGCCAAACAGTATCGAGAGTATTATTCACAGAACAAACAAGCCCTTGCTTTACAGTATGATGAATTGACTAACGAAATAACAAGACAAATAAATGATGCTACTTGGGCAGATGAAGTAGCCGAGATAGCATTAGAACTGCTAACCACTTTTCTTTACACGGCATTTTTAGCGGCGATCTATTCTTTTTTACGAACCACTTTTCACGTCAAAAATTTCCAAAAAGAAAAAGTTGAATGGGGACTTTATGCATTAACGTTAATGCTAATAGCAATGAAAGGGCAAACGTACCACCCTTTTTTTGCTGCATTAACAATGTTATCTTTATTAAAACTAGAAAGTTCAACATTGAAACTAATCAAGTTAGGTGATAAATCTTCGCAGCTGAGTTCAATAGTCATCGCATCGCTAGTTAGTATTGCAGAGAGTTATACCTTCACTCCCTATAGCGCGCTAAAGCTACTATTAAACTTTATGGTTGGTTTAATAACGGCTGTCGCTACTTCGATAGTTATTGGAAATATGACCCACAGCTTTTGGAAACCTCAAAAAACACTCGAGCCAAAAGTTACAGAATTGCTAGAAAGCGATCAGATAGCAACAAAAAAGACCACGTAGCCTCACTTCTCAACCGTATACATTATATCAACACCACTATTGTTAGTGTTGGCAACACTTTGAACTGTCCAGAAACGATTTAGCATATATCGCGCTTTAAACGTATTGGTATGATCAAATAAATCTAAGCTATAGTTGACATAAAACTTTGGTGACAAGTATTTCCCTAACACGAACGCGGTATGTTGAAAAGACTCTTGGGTTTTAGGATTAATTTCTGTTTGAGTGCCAATATCTAGTTCAGATAAGCCAAGACTACTTTTAAGTTTTTCTTTAAAGCCCAACAATTTCCCAGCTTGATTGCCGCCAATCGTATTTGCAGCCTGTAGTAGTAATTCACTATTAGTGCCAGACACAGAGTCGGCAGGTATTCCCAGTAATAAATAAGATAAAATGTCCGAGGGTGGTTTGCCTGAAGGTTCTGAAAATAAGGTAATTTTCGGTTCATGAAGCGTGCCAAGTACATTCACGCCAACGCGCAATTGTTCTTGTGAAGACAGCAGTGACTGACTACTCGTTGTTTGCAAAGTACGACTGGCTCGAATCTCAAGTCCAGGATTGCTCAGCGGACCGCCAGTAAAATTTAGTTTGCCATAATCGATTTTTAGTGTTTTGCCATAGATAGAATAATTACCATCTTGAAGGCGCAATTGTCCATAAGCGACAGTAGCCTTATTGGGAGAATCTTCGATACGCATTTGACCTAAGATTTGACCATTAATTCCTTTGTAGGTCAGAAAAATATTATTTCCCAACACTAAATTGATGTCACTTGAAACTTTTAGCAACCCTTTTTCGACTTGTTTGCCACTAGGTTCGATGAAAATAATATCATCTGAAACGGTTTCGGTACTGCCAAAGTCATGCGGATTAAGTTTGGCTTCTGGGATCAGAATGTTGCCGGTTAGTTTTAATTCCTTATTACCCAGAGTTAAATTTAAATTAGGCGAGGCCGTGATCTTAATTTCAGGCTGGTTACAAACAAGAACATTAGACCCTTGAAGGTGTAAATTTAAAGGAAGACTGCCGCCATCAAATTTACCGCTACCGTTGAATGAAAGATTGCCGTTGCCTGAGGTCATGTTGCCTTTGAGTTGAAGATCATTGCCCACACTTGTGGCATCAATTACAACATTATTAACTGTTAAGTTTAATTTTGGGATTTGAAAGTTAGCTTGAGCTAAATTGAAGTTACCATTTAGTGTCGGCTTTGCGACTATGCCAGCCACTTTGAAATTCGCCGTTAATCTACCTGAAGTATTGCGAATTGCCGGAATGAGCGCTTCAAAGAAATGTAGTTGTGTGACTTGCGCCTTCACCTCACCGTTAATTGGTTTGCCTTTGAGTCGACTATCAAAGACAAATTGTGGAATGCTAAATTGACTACTTGCTTGACCTTCTGGAAACACAAAATTAATAGCTGTAATTAACGTCTGAGTTTTGTCGAGCATGGCGTTAACTTTGCCGCTTTGAAAAGCTAGTTTCTTTGCTTGATCGTTCTTTCCATATTGAAAAACTCCAGGGCCTAGGGTTGATTCCAATTCAAACTGTTTTTTAGCGGGTGTGAAATTAACATTGCTGATTAAATTAATCTTGCCTTCAAGATGTTGATCGGGTGATAACAAGAAATTGAACAAGCTTAAATCAAGATTTGCAGATTTAAGGTGCGCTTGTAGTAATTTATTTTTCTGGTACTTGGCATCTAAGTAAAATTCATTCTGACCTGAACGAAGTACAACCGGAGCGAGCTGCCATTCTTTATTGGCGTAAGAAATGCTGGAGCTGTTTGCTAGCTGCCAATTTTGTTTGTTATTCACTAACGCTAAATGTACGATCTTAGCTGCCCAGATTTTGTCGTGATAGCTACCTTCTAATTTTATATCACTACTGATAGTAGGTAAGATAGCGCGAAAGTCTAAGGTGTGCTTTTTTAGGTCTCCCTGTCCATTTAGCTTTAAGTTTGTGATTGAAAATTTGTCTATCTGAATGTTGTTAGCTGCGAACTGCAGAGATGAAGAATACTGTTTTTGTTCATGTACTATTTTGAAGTCGCCAATACAATTCTCAACTTGGTAGTTAAACAATTTTAAATGGCTAACATTGAGAGAACCTTCAAAGTCTGGTGTGTTAGTATCACCAGTAATTTTGCCGTTCGCCAGAATATTGCCATGGCTGTTCGGTAGGAATAAATTCAAATTTGGAATTTGAAAAATCCAACTTACTTGCCATTGATCACGTTTGGCACCATCTATCTGAATTTTGGCATTATTCGAATTCAGGTCAATCAAGAGGTGATTAATTTTATGGTCACTTTCTGACAAATAAGTGCTGCCACTAATCGGCTGGTTATTAATGGTGCCTTGCAATTGGTTAAGAACCACTTCTAGACTTTTATCAGTTTGATGTGAGTTAAAGTTAAAACTTAAAACACTGGGCCAGTAATTTACAAAAATATCGTTAAGGTGAAAATGATTTGCAAGAACAGTAATGTTGGAATTCGTCTTTGCGCTATCTCCTTTGATGACTATGCTGCCTTGATGCTGATCATTAATGACGCCGTTCATTTTGAAGTTGTTGGATTTCTGGTAGTAATGAATTTTCCATTTAGTTTTTTTGATGGCAAGATCTAAATCTAACACCGCAATGTTCTTTTTCTGCCGATATTTTATGCATGGAGAAGCCTGGTTATTATTGTAAATGTTCGCTGCGAATTTAGTCGAAGACGATAGCAGCTGTAGGCGCAATATGGGAATTGCAATGCTATTGTTTTTATCCAGTTTCACTTTGATATCGTGCAGTTCAATATCTTTGGCAACCAATGAAAAAGGTAAATGATGACTAGATTGTTTGCTATCATTGTGAGCGAGTACAGTGGGAGCAAATTCAAGCTGGTCAGCCTTAAGAAAGTCGTTAGTAAGCTTGAACGTGAGGAGATTCAGTGAATTATGCATAGCAATATTAGCTACTTTAAGAGTGGCCTGATCAAGATGTAGCTTTAGATTAGTAATATTTAAGTTTCCTAAGAGATGGCCTTGAACCGAGTCATACTCAAGCAAGTTTGGATATTTTTGATTTAAAAACTGCAATGCCCATAGAGTGCCTCGATCAGTTTTTGTGATGTAAAAACCACTAATCCAGATTGTAATGCTTAGAATGCAAGTCACCACTATAAGAACATATTTTTTCAAAGTTCTGGTCCCATACTAAATTGCAGCATGCGCGGTTGTCCTGGAAGATCCAATGCCTGCGCTAACGTCATCTCGACCGCGCCAATAGGTGATCGCCAAACGACTCCAACACCGACACTTTTTTGTAGATTGCCACCTAAACTATTACTCACACTACCTGCATCAAAGAAGATTGCGCCATACCAATTGCCTTTAATACGTTGTTGTAATTCAATCGATCCAAGCACTAGCGTTCGACCAGGTCCAATACCCAAATATTTATAACCGCGAACTGTTTGCGAACCACCAGTGTAGAAGCGAAGCGATAAAGGTAATTCATCAATATCTGAAATAACGGTATAACCTAATTGCGCTTTAGTGATTAAGCGAGTGTCTGGTGTTAAGGAAGTCAAAAATTTTGTTTGAATCAGTCCTTGCAAGAAGTTGGTATTAGAAATAGTTGCTCTCGAGGCGCCACGCAAATTGATATTAATTTGATAACCATGATTAGGGCTAAGCGGATCATCACTTTTAGTGCGTAGCCAATTTAAATTAGGCATCAACATCGTTGAGTTTACCACGGGCGCATCTGTTGGCACTGAATGTTCATTACGTAGACTCAAAGATAAGGTTTGAATCCAGCCAAAAATTTTTCGAATGTGACTCGCTTCAATTTTTTCATTGTGACTTCGACCGGTTGATGGCAGATTTTCTTGTTCGACCGCCGCACTCAAACGATAAGAATCTGTATATGGATGACAGCCAGGAATAATGTAATTGACTTGGGCACGGTTAAGTCTCTGTGAAGCTTGCACCACCATATCCATGGTATGCCCATACGGATTTAAGCGTCGAAATTGCACGCCTAGTAATGCTCTGGGTCCAGTATCCGTTCCAAAGCCGACCCCAAAACTATATTGCATCGGTTTGCGCGGTACCAGAGCGACTTCAATTGGAACGTGTAAATCTTGAGCACATTCTGGTTTGGGAGTCACTGTCACTTGCTGAAAGAAATTCGAGTTTCCTAAATATTCTTGTAGTCTCACCACGCGCTTATTTAAATATGGTTTACCATAACAAAAA
Organism: Coxiellaceae bacterium UBA6002; assembly: GCA_002429595.1. Taxonomy (GTDB): domain Bacteria; phylum Pseudomonadota; class Gammaproteobacteria; order UBA6002; family UBA6002; genus UBA6002. The sequence goes on along the minus strand of DJAM01000064.1, from coordinate 11,145 downwards.
GGAATAAAACGATTCAAAAAGCAGGTGGCATAAGGTGAGGGTAGAAAAGTAACTGGACCAAAATAATAACGCGGTCCTGTGTCGAAATAAATTATTACCGTAGCTTGGTATTTGTTTAAATCGATCAATATATTGCTCTTGATCATTTTTGCGGCAAAGTAGCCCCGCTGCGCGGCTAAATCCAACAGGAGTGATTTAGCATCTTGATAGCATTTGGAACGAACTACATCACCTTCGTGCAAAGGAAAATCGGCAAGTAGCTCTTGAAAATCATCGTCATCAAGACCACCGCCCGTCACTCGCAAATCTAATTTGGTAATACGCAACAAAGGTCCGGTAGTGATGAAATAATCAAAATTAAATTTGCTGATTTTTGTTTGAATAGTCGGTTTAAAATAACCATAAGCAGCTAAAGCATCTTTTATTTCGCTTAAGGTATGCTCATTTAAAGATTGAACATCTTCTTGATTAGCTAACGGAGGTGCTTCCTGTTGATAATTTTTAGATCGATCAACAATGTTCGCTAATATTTCACCATCAACGCCATAATAATGTTGCGTAAAGTTCCCGCCTGCAATAGCGGTACCGATCCAAAAACAAGCGAGGAAAATTATTAATATTTTTATTCTTTTCATTCATCCTCGAAAAATTTTTCCCAAGGTTTCACCCAGGCTACATTATTTAATATCATGCGCTACGGACATATAACACAATAAATAACACGCTAACGATAACCAAAAATAACAAGCCTATCTTGCTCAAGGTCAACAAAGCTTTTGGTGGCAGTTCACTTTCTTTGATCAGCTTGGTAACAACTTTATAATTTAAATAACCAAAAATTGGTGCAGTTAAAAACGCTAAGACCGTTGCAATTTGAACTAATTCTTGCATGCTTCTCAAAAAATAACCGGATAATAAAATACTACTTAAAAATAACGTAATAATGGATAACCAATAGATTAATTGTGTGTGCGTTTTTGCCTTAGGTTGCAATAAAGTCACTGCAGTGGTTAAAGCTCTTGGGTAAGCATCTAAGCAGGTTAGAAGGGTACTATAAAGTATCGAGAAAATAACGATGATGATAAATGGCTCGCCCCAGCTGCCTATGTGGGTGGTAAATAGGGTTACTAATTGCTCAATGAAGAGGTAGCCCGTTTGGGAGAAGCTTTGACCAGATGTGTACATGACGAAAGCACCAAGAGCCATAAAGAGTGGAATCATAATCGCAGATATCAAATAACCAATATTAAAATCCAGCAAGCCCTGTTTCATCGTTGGGAAATCTTTGTGTTCTCGTGCGCTGGCTTTGGTCCAAAGTGTGGTCCAGACAGAAACGTCTAGCGAGGCCGGCATCCAACCCATTAACGCCACTAAAAAAGTAAATTCAGTCAGAAAATCGATTTTTGGCACTGAACGTAGTGAAGCATCTGCTTTCGGCAAGGCGATCAGAAATGTAATGACGGAGCAGGTAATTAAGAGTGCCATAATAATTTTAACGGTATTGTTTAGCCATGAATATTTGCCAAGCGTCAAAATCAAGGTGCAAATCGAGAGCAGGGCGATGCTAATCACGAGCGGTGAGATGGTTGTTTCGAAGAAATAGCCCGTGACATTGGAGGTAATGAGACTCAACACGGCAATAGTTGGGAAAGCCGCACAGCACACAAAAATGATAAATAGGATTAAGGTCCAGCGACCAATTTTATGGTAACCATGCAGTAGCGTTTCTTTGCTGGCCAGACAGTATCGTTGGGCAAATTCGAAGAACGGATATTTAAGAAGATAGACTAGAAGCACTACTGGAATAAGTCTTAAGCCATATTCGGCGCCGGCATGGGTGGATTGCACAAAGTTCGCACCCCCTACTGCCACACAAGCAAATAGAATTCCTGGCCCTAAAAGTCGGATGATAGTCTGGATGTTTTTTAGTGCCACGAGGATTTCCTGCGAGTCAAAATTTTTCGTTCCTATTATGATTAAATTTTGACATTATATGAGAGATATATGAATAAATAATTGAATAATTTGATGACGCAAAGCTATTCTCCCTATTTAACCTTCGATCGAGCAGCTTGGTGTGAGTATAAGCGGGACATGCCGTTAGCATTGACCGAGGAGGACATTAGCCAATTACATGGGCCTTACGAGACAATCTCGCTAAAAGAAGTCATCGATGTTTACCTACCCTTATCAAGATTGCTAAACCTGTATGTTAAAGCTGCTCAAGAACTTTTTCAGGTAACCGGTCAATTCTTAGGCCACCCAGAACCCAGAGTTCCTTATATTATTGGTATTTCTGGAAGTGTTGCCGTTGGCAAAAGTACCACCTCGAGGGTTTTACAGGCATTACTGTCGACCTGGAGCAATCACCCTAACGTGACTATCGTCACCACTGACGGTTTTATTTATCCAAATGAAGAATTAGAGCAGCGAAATTTAATGCATCGCAAAGGATTTCCTGAAAGCTATAACTTAAGACGGTTAATCAATTTTTTGACTGATTTAAAAGCCGGTAAACCTTTGCTCGAAGTGCCAGTTTATTCTCACGAATACTATGATATTACGAAGGATGTTCAAACGATTGAAAAACCCGACATCGTGATCATTGAAGGCCTTAACTTATTACAACATGATATTAGCGCCAACCAGAAAAGCAGAGTGTTTGTTACCGACTACATTGATTTTAGTATTTATGTCGACGCACCAACAACAATCATTGAGCAGTGGTATCTAGATCGTTTTATGAAATTTCGTGCAGAGTCTATGAATCGTCCGGAACTTTTTATGCATCGTTTTTCAACGATGAATGATCAGGAGGCACAAAGCTTCGCAAAGTTAATCTGGAAAGAAATTAACGAACTAAATTTGCAGCAAAATATTCTACCTTATAAAGATCGAGCTAAACTGATTCTTTGTAAAGGCTATGATCACTCAGTAGAAAAAGTTTTATTACGGAAGATATAAAATAAGTTTAAGGGACAATATGATTAAGACGATGATCGCTGGAGCAGGGACAATAGGAACTTTGATCTGTTCATTATTGGTGAATTCAGGCGATTATGAAGTCTTCCTGGTCGATAATAATGTCTCTCACTTAAATCTTCCGCCACATGACCACCTGCATATTGAATCATTAGATGTGACAGATGCTCGGCGATTACACGCTTATCTTCGACAAAATGAAATCACCGTTATTATTTCTAGCCTACCCTATTTTTATAATGTCACTGTGGCGCAAGCGGCAGCTGAGGTCGGTATCAACTACTTTGATCTAACAGAAGATGTGGCAGTTACAGAAGAAATCCGCAAAATCGCTGAAGGTAAGCAGCAGGCCTTTGTGTCGCAATGTGGTGTGGCGCCTGGCTTTATTAATATTGTGGCTAATCACCTGATGCAACAGTTTGACCAGATCCATGAGACTTTTCTGCGCGCAGGGTGTTTACCAAAAACCACCCACAATGCCTTACAATACGCGATTACGTGGTCTTTGGATGGCCTTATTAATGAGTATGGTAATCTTTGTTATGGTCTAGTGAATGGACAGAAAGCTGTATTACAACCTCTTGAAGATCTCGAGGTGGTTGAGCTAGATGGTATGTTGTACGAGGCGTTTAATACCTCAGGTGGTGTCGGTAGTTTAGTTCAAACTTATCAAGATCGACTACAGACGTTAAATTACAAAACGTTACGCTATCCCGGTCACTGCGATAAAATGCGGTTTTTAATGAATGATTTGCATCTTAATGAGGATCGCCAAACGCTAAAGGCCATCTTAGAAAAAAGTCTGCCTCGAACCGACCAAGACGTCATGCTGGTCTATGTCGCAGTGAATGGCCAAAAAGCGGGTAGTTACTTTGAGCAGAGTTATGTTAAAAAGATCGAACCACGGGAATTAAATGGGCGGAAATGGTCTGCGATTCAGGTGAGTACCGCCTCGAGTTTATGCGCTGTGGCTGATTTAGTACTCAATAATCCTGAACGTTATCATGGCTTTGTGCTTCAAGAACAAATATCCTTTAATGATTTTATGAGTAATCGTTTTGGGACTATTTATTATTAATACATTGTCATTCCCGCGCAGGCGAAGAACCCATCATAGGTGCGGCTGGAAGCATGGATTCTCTCCTGCGCGGGAATGACAGAAAATATCAAGGTAAATAAATGTTACATATCTACAATACCCTAACTAAACAAAAAGAATTATTTAAACCTATTGTGCCAGGCAAGGTCGGCATGTATGTTTGTGGCATGACCGTTTATGATTACTGTCATATTGGCCATGGCCGGATCTTTGTGGTCTTTGATGTGATTACTCGGTTTTTGCGGTTTCGTGGCTATGAAGTTAATTATGTCCGTAACATTACCGATATCGATGACAAAATCATTAATCGGGCTCACGAGAACGATGAATCAACGACCGCATTAACGGAACGAACAATCCAAGCGATGCATGAGGACGAAGCCGCTTTGGGCGTGCTATCGCCTAGTGCAACACCCAGGGCCACCGAGTACATTGGTGAGATTGTTGCAATGATTGAAACCCTCATCGCTAAGGGTTTTGCTTATACTGCTGACAATGGTGATATTTATTTTAATACACGTAAGTTTTCGACTTATGGCGAAATGGCGCAACAAGATTTGGATAAGTTACGCGCTGGCATTCGGGTCGATATCGTAGATGCTAAGCATGACCCGCTCGATTTTGTTTTATGGAAATTAGCAAAGCCTTTGGAGCCAAAGTGGCAATCGCCTTGGGGAGAGGGAAGACCAGGTTGGCACATCGAATGTTCTGCGATGTCTAACCAGCTACTGGGCAAACATTTTGATATTCATGGCGGCGGGTTAGATCTGCAATTTCCACATCATCAAAATGAAATAGCTCAATCAGAAGCGGCTAACGAATGCCGATTTGTGAATGTTTGGATGCATGTCGGTTACGTCACCATAGACAAGGAAAAAATGTCCAAGTCATTGGGCAATTTTTTTACAATCCGCGAAGTGTTACAAAACTACCATCCGGAAGTCATTCGTTATTTTATGATTGCCAGTCACTATCGAAGTCCAATTAATTACTCTCAGCAAAATCTAACCAATGCTCAAGTAGCATTAGAAAGACTGTATGCTGCTTTACGATATTTGCCCCATGCTTCTGAAGAGGATAATGGTGATTATGAGCAACGGTTCATTAATGCTATGGAAGATGACTTCAATACACCAATAGCTTTAGCCGTTTTGTTTGATATCGTTAGAGAAATCAATCGCCTTAAAGTTGAACAGCAATTTGAAGCGGCTGGAAAGTTGGGAGCCTTGCTAAAGCGTTTGAGCGGTTCTTTAGGATTATTGCAAAATGACCCCGATCAGTTCTTAAAAGGCACGATTCCTACGCAAGAAGTTCAGAAGATTGAAGAACTTATCGCTGCGCGTAATCAAGCTAGAAAAGATAAAGATTGGTCCTTAGCGGATCAAATTCGCGATCAACTTCAAGGTATCGGTGTTCAAATTGAAGATGGTCCAGAGGGTACAACCTGGCGCAAAGAATTTCTATCTGAAGTAATCGAGTAAATACTTAGTCTTAACAAGACCCTACAAGTTTTTACTTGCTTGACATTATTCTAACGGATGCCTATATTAAGAAGGCTTTGCTTTTTAAAGTAAATGGAGTTTACTATGCTAGGATGGGTTATTATTTTTCTGATCATTGCAATTCTTGCGGCAATTTTTGGTTTTACCGGTATTGCCGTCGCATCTGCGGGTATTGCAAAAATCATTTTCTACATATTTTTAGTCCTATTAATTATTTCTCTAATCTCATACATCATGAGAGGACGAGGTCCTTAAACTAGAGCAAAGTTTTTGAGGGAAATTCAAACAAACTAAGGAGATTTTTCAAATGAACAAACTTTTAATTGCTGCTGCTGCAGGTGTACTAACTCTTGGCTTGGCTGCTTGCGAACAGCGTATGGAACCAGCTGCTGGTGCGACTGATACTACAACCACCACAACTCCAGCTGATACCACAACAGCTCCTGCTGATACAACAACTCCAGCTGCTCCATCTACAGATACGACAGCTCCAAGTACCAGCACAACAACTACACCAGACAGCAGCACCACCACGACCACAACACCTTCAACAGATACGACCAAAACTCAATAGTCGATCTTTTGATCAAGAAAGGATATCTTCGGATATCCTTTCTTTTTTGTAAGTCCAAAAAAAGGCGGAATTGCTTGAAAAAAAACCTCCTGATTTTATTAAGTATTTGCTTCGTGGTTGCCTGTCAAAGAAATGCATCTGAAGATACGTCTGGGAAGGTACAAGAGGCGATTGATAAGATAAAGATTAAGCTTCAGGATAATTTGAGTGATAAGAAGCCGAAGGAATAACTAATCTTTTTCTTCATCGTTCCTGTACACGTTCCCGTTCACGTTCACGAATCATATAGGCCATAGAGCACGTTATCGGCTCCTAACGCATAAAATTTGTGTTGCTCTTTCAGTGGTCAAAATAAAATTTTTGTATTAGTACTGCGGAGTATTTTATCTATTTATTCGTGGAGAAAAGAAAAAGTTGCCGTAATGTCTGTATGATTCGGGAACGGGAACGGGAACGGGAACGGGAACGAATTTTTGACTTTCTTTATTTTTATTTATGCAAATTCCCAGCAGCATACAACGTATTCTTCAATAACGTCGCCACCGTCATCGGGCCAACACCCCCTGGGACTGGTGTAATCCAGGCTGCTTTATGCTTCGCGGTTTCAAAATCTATATCGCCTCGTAGGGTACCATCAGATAAACGGTTAATACCAACGTCAATAACAATAGCGCCTGGCTTAATCCACTCGGATTTAATGATGCCTGGTTTTCCGATTGCGACAATTAATAATTCTGCGGACTGAACATAGTCTTTTAAATCTTTGCTATAACGATGGCACACAGTCACAGTGGCTTTTTTTAGCAATAGCTCCAATGCCATGGGTCTGCCTACAATATTTGAAGCTCCAACGACAACTGCGTTGATTCCAGTTAAAGGGATTTCATAGAATTGTAACAGCTGGATAATCCCGTAAGGTGTGCAAGGTCGCAACAGAGGTTTCCGCAGGGAAAGTCTGCCGATATTGTAAGGATGAAAGCCATCAACGTCTTTGTCATAGCGAATTTTTTCTACGACTTGCCATGCGTCAAGTTGCGGTGGTAAAGGGGTTTGGACGATGATGCCGTGAACCTTTTCATCTTCATTGAGCTCATCTATCACAGCGTCTAGTTCTTCTTGGGAAATTTCTTCGGGTAGGTCATAAGAAACTGAGTGGAAGCCTAATTTTTGACAGGCAATGCGTTTATTCTTGACGTAGATCTTGGACGCGCTGTCGTTGCCGACAATGATCACTGCCAAGCCTGGTGGCTTTTTATGTTCTGCCAGTCTTTGTTGCACTTCCAGGGCGATCGATGCTTTGAGAATGTGGGCAACATGTTTTCCGTCAAGAATTTTAGCGGTCACTTGCTGCTCCTAGTTTGAAGGTATGGTAAGTGTTTTGCCAATTTGCAGTTTCTTAGTATTTTTTATGTGATTGGCTTGCTGTAATTTTTTAAGGGGAACATGTAATTTTTTTGCAATCGATTCAAGACTATCACCTTGTTTCAATTTATAAGTTTTATGGGATCGTTTTGGTGTGGGAGCACTAACATTAGTTGTGACCGTGGTTTTTGATTCGGTACTGGTAATCGTTAACACTTGGCCAATTTTAAGTTTATTCGTTTTTAGGTGATTAGACTTCTTGATAGCATCACTCGTAGTTTGGAACTTCTTAGCGATATGGCCTAAGGTATCGTGCTGTTTTACATGGTATTGAATGGTACTGGGTTGCGGTGCCGGGATGGGCATACTTTCTGTTGTTTGTTGAGTATTGTTCGTCTCTGGAAGAGGTAAGCTAACCATGTTCTGCTCTGTCTGAGGCTTAGGATCTGGCGCCGCTTGGGTCGCTTCAGGCTTGAGAACCGCTGATTGATTATTTTCCGCTATATTATAAGTCTTAGCCTCTTGCCAAGTTTCTTTGGAAACTTCAGTATCTTTTGGAAGATTGGGTAGGCTCATTTTATAGGCACCTGGCCGTCTAATAATTGAAGCAAGTGCGAGTATTTTAGGAACGTATTCACGTGTTTCTCGAGAAGGCGGAAGATTCCAAAAATTAAAGTTATGACGACTGCTGACTGCGGCCACTTTACCTTCGCCAGCATTGTAAGCCGCCAAAGCAAGTAGCCAATTCTGATTGAAATAACGATGAAGATAAGCAAGATAGGTAAGCGCTGCTTTGGTTGAAGCATTAACATCGCGCCGACCATCGTAACCACGATTTACCTTGAGGCCAAATTTGGCTGCTGTCCCAGGCATCATTTGCCACAAGCCAGCAGGACCTGAACGTCCTCCGGCAGCTGGGTTATATTGACTTTCTAGTAACGGAATAAGTGCTAGTTCAGCTGGCAAATTGTACCGATGCGTTTGTTGATAAACATAACGAAGGAATGGCTCTGCCCGCATTAAAATACGTTGTAAGTGCTTAGGATGCTGTTGATACCACTGTATTTGTCGCTGGATATCAGGGTTATCTTCCTGAGATTCAATAGCAAAGTCCTTGCTCATCTGAGACCAGAAGTTAATATCATGATTATCTTGGATGTGAAACCAATTCGGTTTGGGAAAAGCAAGACTGCTACTGCTGAGCACTAAGCTGACCAATAACAAAAAAAGTGTGAGTCCTTGTGTGATTCTTCTTTTTCTATAAAGCATAGTCTTCTGGATACTATCGGATGAAGCCGGTAGGGTCAAGGAACTTACGTAATGCTATTTTTCCATTCTCGTAGCGTAAATAGGATGGCAACTGGGTCTGTTAAGGGCTTTTGTGCATAGTTTGAAGCCGCGTTTATAACGTCTTGCTGGTCGCATCGTAGAAAGGGATTCGTCTTAAGTTCAAGCTCCAAAGGCGCAGGTACCGCAGAAAGACCTTTTTTGAGCAGCCGTTTCGTGACCTCAATACGTTCCTGGATACATTGATTCTTGGGCTCAACTAATTCAGCAAATTTTAAATTATTGAGAGTGTATTCGTGTCCACAGTAGATCAATGTCTCTTTCGGCAACTGTTTGAGCTTCTCCAGCGATTCATACATTTGGTTTGCGGTACCCTCGAATATTTTGCCACATCCTCCGGTAAAGAGAGTGTCACCGGTAAAAGCAATGCCGTCAGTGTAATAGGCGACATGTTCCAAAGTATGAGCTGGAATAGTAAGCACTTTCAGGGGAATGTCTAATGGCTGAATAATTTCTTGATCTTGGACCACATGAGTCACCTCGGGAATTTGGGCTGAACCATAGACGGGTACAGGGCGAGCATGGACTAATTTTTGAATTCCATTGGTGTGATCAAAATGATGGTGGGTTGCGAGGATTGCTTTGAGGTTGAGGTTGTTTTTCTGTAAGAACTTCTCTACGGGTAAAGCTTCGCCTGGATCGACTATTAAGCAGTCGCTGTTTTTAACGAGACACCAGATGTAATTGTCGTGGAAAGCTGGGATTGGGTAGATTGTCATGTGGTCCTCCGTGGTTGAGAAAGTATACCATTTCTTAATTAAACGTTCCCGTACACGTTCCCGTTCCCGAATCAAACAGACCACTAAGAAATCCGTTCCGTACGACACTTTCTATCCAAGTGGCCTATATGATTCGGGAACGGGAACGGGAACGGGAACGTGTACGGGAACGAATCTGGAATTTTTTGTATAAAAGAGTTATTAGTCACAGCAAAGATTTTTAGTTAAAATGCCTCATCTATAACTTTTGGCAAGTGTCTCCCATGGAAAAGGTATCGCCGTTTCGGGCTTTCTCGCAAAGTCTTAACAGTTTTCCAGGACAATATTTTTTGCAATGTGAGCAGGAAGTCTTAAATAAACTCTTACCAAAGTTTTATGGTTACTACTTAGTTCAGGCTGGTGTTTTCGATTGCTATGACCTCAAATCGGCTAGCACGATTAATGTTCATATCTATCTTGGTAATACTCACCAAGTGGAACGACACCAAGAAAACTTTGTGGAATCAACCTTCGAAGAACTCCCCTTTCAAGCTGAAAGCGTCGATGTATTCTTTCTGCCGCATACCTTGGAACTATGCCAACACCCAGACGCACTTTTAAAAGAAATTTATAATATTTTAATACCCAGTGGTAAGCTAATTGTGATTGGATTTAACCCTTTTAGTCATATTGGGTTGACTAAATTGCTAAAATCAGATAAAAATTTACCTTGGTCGGGAAATTTGCTGAGCTTAGGTACGTTAAAAAGAAGGCTTTGTGATGTCGGTTTTACGGTCGTAGATTACGATTATCATTGTTATGGTCGCCCCAAGAAATCCAAAGTTAAATCGAAAAATTTCTTTGAAAAGTTTAGTAAGCGGTTTTTTCCAGTTTTAGGTAGTTTTTATATCTTGATTGCTGAAAAAAAGACGATACCCTTATCTCCCTTGAAGTTAAAAATCTATAACAAAAAAATACCGGTTTCGCATGGCTTTCCTGAGCCGAGTACCAATAAGGGCCTTTCATGAAAGTAGAAATTTTCACCGATGGAGCATGTCGTGGCAATCCAGGACCTGGCGGTTGGGGAGCATTATTAAGGTGCAAAGGACAAGAAAAATATCTCAAGGGCGCAGAATTAAATACCACTAATAACCGCATGGAATTATTAGCTGCGATCCAAGCGTTAGCCGCACTAACAAGACCCTGCGAGATCGAGCTTACCACTGATTCGAAATATGTTCGTGACGGGGTAACAACTTGGCTCGCGAATTGGAAAAAAAATAACTGGCGCACTAGCCAGAAAAAACCCGTGAAGAACCAAGATTTGTGGGAACGTTTAGAGCAAGAAACCTTGCGCCACACTATCATTTGGCATTGGATTAAGGGCCATAGTGGCCATAAAGAAAATGAGTTAGCAGACCAATTGGCTAATCAAGCGATTGATGAGTTATTGGCTCTTTCGATGTAATTAGACCCTCACCCTAACCCTCTCCCCCAAGCGGGCTGGATCTGTCATTCCCGCGAAGGCGGGAATCCATCATAGGTGTGACTGGAAGGATGGATTCCCGCCTTCGCGGGAAT
>DJAM01000130.1:28502-35014 GCA_002429595.1 Coxiellaceae bacterium UBA6002 | reverse complement strand
AGGCTTGTTTCTTAAGAAACAAGCCTATCTTTTTTCGCCGTAACTCAAGGTGCAACATGAAATTTATCGATGAAGCCAAAATCAGAGTTGAAGCTGGTAAAGGTGGCGACGGTGCGGCTACATTTCGTCGCGAAAAGTATATCGCATTTGGTGGTCCCGATGGCGGCGATGGGGGTGATGGTGGCAGTATCTTCTTAATTGCTGACTCAGGAATCAATACCTTAATAGATTTTCGCTACACCCAACGATTCAAAGCAAGTCCGGGAGAAAAGGGCGCACGTAAACAGTGCACCGGCGCCAAAGGCGAAGATCTCTATATAAAAGTCCCCATTGGCACAACAGTCTATGATGAAGACACCGGCGATTTATTAGGCGATCTTACTCGTCATGACGAAACACTTTGTATTGCTAAAGGTGGCCACCATGGGTTAGGCAATGTCCATTTTAAAAGCAGCGTCAATCGCGCTCCACGCCAAATTACTAAGGGGCAGCCCGGAGAACAACGTAATTTGCGCTTAGAATTAAAAGTATTAGCCGACGTTGGGCTTTTGGGTTTTCCAAATGCAGGCAAATCTACTTTCATCCGATCAATCTCAAAAGCCAAACCAAAAGTTGCGGATTATCCCTTTACCACGCTTTATCCTCATCTGGGTGTAGTACAAGTTGCTTTGGAAAAGAGCTTTGTGGTTGCTGATATACCAGGACTTATTGAGGGCGCCGCAGAAGGTGCGGGCCTTGGAATTCGTTTTTTGAAACACCTTGCTCGAACTCGATTGCTCCTGCATCTGGTTGATTTAGCGCCTATAGCTGGAGAAGACCCAGTCGCTCAAATTAAAGCCATCTGGTCTGAATTAGCACAATATAGTGAAGAGCTAAGCATAAAAGAAAAGTGGTTGGTGTTTACTAAGACTGATCTTTTGTCGGAAGAGGAAGCGCAAGAGCGAGCACAGGCTATTGTGAAGGAGTTAGGATGGGATAAGCCTGTGTTTTTGATTTCGGCGGTTAATAAACATGGGGTTGAGGAATTGTGCTTTGAGGTGATGAAGTATTTGTCTTAGCTTTGTCATTCCCGCGTAAGCGGGAACCGATCATTAGTGTGGCTGGAAGAATGAGTTCCCGCCTATGCGGGAATGACAGAATAGTATTCGCTGAGATGGATAGGGAGAAATTTACTGACCTAAATTCTTAATGTGTGCATTCAGGCGGCTCTTATGTCGAGCAGCTTTATTCTTATGAATAATTCTCTTATTAACCATGCTGTCCAAGTATGGAACTGCTTCTTTTAAGGCAGCTTGGGCATTAGCTTTGTCGCCGGATTGGATGGCCTTTAAAACTTTTTTTAGGCAGGTACGCATCGCAGAGCGTAAGCTGGCATTGTGCAGACGACTTTCTTCTGCTTGCTTTGCTCTTTTTTTAGCTTGTGCTGTGTTAGCCACTGTATAAAACTCCAGGTATTTTCTATTAAATCTGTAAAACAGGTAAATATGCTGGTAACTCGCCGAGGTGTCAAGCTTTTTATTTGTAATACCATCACGTATGATTGCCTCTTTCCACAAATATTTAAGACTGATTTCCATGGAAATAATTAGAGGTTTGCTCAACGTCAAAGAGCGACAACGTGGTTGTGTGCTCACCATCGGGAATTTCGATGGCATGCACCTAGGTCATATCCGGCTATTATCCATTCTAAAAGAAAAGGGGTGCGAGTTAGGAAAGACAACGACTGTCATTCTTTTTGAGCCCCAGCCTTGTGAGTATTTTGACCAAGCAAATCCTCCTGCTCGACTGATGAGACTTCGAGAAAAGATTGAGGGTCTGAAAAGCCAAGCTATTGATTATGTCGTAATTTTACCTTTTAACAAGACTTTGGCGAAGCAGACAGCGGAGGATTTTGTCGCTATGCTGGTGTCTAAATTAGGACCGACTTTTATACTGGTGGGGGATGATTTTCGCTTTGGTTACCAGCGTGCCGGTAATATTGAATTGTTGCGGGAGTTGGGTTCTCGATATCAATTTGTTGCAGATTGTCTACCTACACTGACTGTGCACGGAGAACGGGCCAGTAGCACACGGATTCGTAAGTTGTTGGCAGAAGGTGAGCTAGCACATGTTGAACAATTACTCGGTCATTATTTTAGTATTATGGGTCGTATAGCGCATGGTCAAAAGCGCGGCCGATCACTTGGTTTTCCTACCGCAAATATTCATCTGCAGCGTAAAACGATACCACTTAGCGGCGTTTTTGTGGTGGCGGTTGATGGGATACTCCAGGATCAAACATTCACAGGAGTAGCCAATTTGGGTACTCGACCTACTTTATCCGGTCATAATAAACCGCTTTTAGAGGTGCATTTATTTGATTTTGATCAAGATATCTATGGTAAGCGCGCCAAAGTAATATTTCTGCACAAGTTGCGCGATGAACAAAAATTTGCGGATTTTGAGGCTTTACAAGTTCAAATTAAAGAAGATATTCGTCAGGCTAAAAAGTTTCTAAAAATGTAGCCTTGGGTTTCACTTCAGCAGGCTACATATTTTCTCGCATCTGTTTCGCATCGCTGAAATGTTCTAGCAACGTATCGGTTTCTTCTGCTTCCAAAATTTGCTTCATTTTTTGTAAATTAACTTCAAAATCACCGATCTCTTTGAGGATTGCTTCCCGGTTAGCAATACACAAATCTCGCCATAAAATGGGGCTGTGTGTAGCAATACTCGTAAAATCTTTAAAGTTTTTAGTGATATAGCGTTGAATACTTTCTTTATTTTTAACACTGTTAATAAAGGTAAAAGCTAATAGTTGTGGTAAATGGCATGTGGATGCGAGCAGGGCATCGTTTTCAGCAGCAGGCATGATTTCTATTTCGCCACCCATCGCCTCCCAAAATAAACGTATCGTTTCTACAGCTCGCTCATCTGTCTCTTCTGAAGGAGTCACAATAATGGGGCGACCAGCAAATAAGGCAGGTTCCATTAAATCATTAGCTTCATTAAGATTAATAATTGGGTGACTTGGAACAAAATTTGAATAATGTTCGCCCAATATTTTTTTAGCTAATTGCATAATTGGTTGTTTAATTGTGGCGATATCAGTGATGCCAGCATGCGCTTTTAGGTGAGGAGCAATTTGGTTTAGAATCTGTTCGTATTCAGCATATGGGACAGCGATAGCAATGATATCTGCTGATTTGACAGCACTTTCAATTTGAATAGGGCAGTCATCAACTAATTCCTGTGAACGACAAGCCGTCACATTGGTGGGGTTAGAATCATAACCCACAATACGCTTAGTAAAATCCGATTGTCGGATAGCGCTTGCGATTGATCTGCCAACTATCCCAAGGCCAATAATAGTAATTTGATTAATCATGGCTCCTCTCCTAGATAAATTCCCTGCAATAATAATAGCCTCTAGAGATGACAAAATTTATTTTCTTGTGCAAAAATTCATCACATCGATGTCCTGCGGCTTGTCCGCGGGGTCCAGCTTCCTTCCTGAGCTCGGGGACAAGCCACTGGATGCTCACAAACGATTTTGGTTAGCTTCCAGCGCTTAGAAAGAATATAATTGATCCCCTTTCTCACCTGTTTTTTTTGTAAGACCAATAGGCAATAACATGACTGACTATAAGAATACGCTTAACTTGCCAAAGACCGATTTTCCGATGAAGGCTAATTTGCCAGCGCGAGAACCTGGCATTCTAGCTTACTGGCAAGAAATAAATCTCTACCAGTGCTTACGCGAACTTGGTAGGGATCGACGTAAATTTATCCTTCACGACGGCCCTCCCTATGCAAATGGTCGTATTCACATTGGTCATGCGATTAATAAGACGTTAAAAGACATCATTACTAAATCTAAGACCTTGAGTAACTTTGATGCTCCTTATGTGCCAGGTTGGGATTGCCATGGCTTACCCATCGAACTCAATGTCGAAAAAAATATCGTGAAAGCCTCACAAGTTACGGTAAAAGATTTTATTAAAGCCTGTCGTGACTATGCGGCATCACAAATCGAATTACAAAAAGCTGATTTTATCCGCTTAGGTGTCGTTGGCGATTGGGAAAATCCTTATCTGACAATGGATCCTATGTATGAAGCGAACATCATCAGGAGTCTGGCAAAAATTGTTGCTAATGGCCATCTGCAACAAGGTCATAAACCGGTGCAGTGGTGCATCGCATGTGGCTCGGCCTTAGCTGAAGCAGAAGTGGAATACAAAGATAAAGAAAGTTATGCCATTGATGTGTTATTTCGGGTGGCAGATGGTAGTGAGTTAGTTAAAAAACTCGATATCAAACTAGTTGATCCCGAGGTTGCCATTCCAATTTGGACAACCACTCCTTGGACACTACCGGCGAATCAGGCCGTGGCTCTCAATCCAGGTCATCGTTATGTACTCATCGAAGTTTTGAATTCAATTTCACCGATGCTAGTGGTTGCTGAAGAACTTTTAGAGCAAGTGGCTGCACGGTGTGGCATTACTGAATATCAGACCTATGCGATTTTCTCTGGGGAAGATTTAGAGGGTCTTCGTCTACGTCATCCGTTCTTGATGCGCGAGGTCCCAGTCGTTTTAAGCGATCATGTGACGTTAGATGCCGGTACTGGTGCTGTGCACATTGCGCCAGCGCATGGCCAAGAAGACTATATTGTCGGTCAACGCAATAGACTGATGATCGATAATCCGGTTGATGCCAATGGTAATTACATTGCGGGTACACCCTTTTTTGCGGGCGAGCAAGTGTTCAAAGCCAATGCGCATATTCTTGAAGTCATCAAAGAACATCAGAATTTACTGCATGAAGCCAAAATTATTCATAGCTACGCGCATTGCTGGCGCCACAAAACGCCTTTAATCTACCGAGCCACACCGCAATGGTTTATTAGCATGGAAAAAAACGGCCTTCGTGAAGAATCCTTGGATGCGATTAAGAAAACGCAGTGGATTCCCGACTGGGGACAAGTAAGAATCACGGATATGGTTCAAAAACGTCCAGATTGGTGTATTTCAAGACAAAGGATTTGGAATACTCCGATTCCACTTTTTGTGCATAAAAAATCCAGAGAACTGCATCCAGATACCTTAGCTCTAATGGAAAAGGTGGCGCAGCTGGTCGAGAAAAAAGGTATCGAAATTTGGCATGAGCTGACGAGCGCCGATCTTTTAGGAGCTGAAGCTAATGATTACGATAAGGTGACAGATACCCTCGATGTTTGGTTTGATGCCGGCACTAGCCATGAGTGTGTCTTAAATGCTCGTCCTGAACTACGCGCGCCTGCCGATCTTTATTTAGAAGGTTCTGATCAGCATCGCGGTTGGTTTCAAACGTCATTATTAACTTCAGTTGCAATGTATGACCGAGCGCCATTTTTTGCAGTCTTAACGCATGGCTTCACTGTCGATACTGAAGGTCGCAAAATGTCCAAGTCATTGGGCAACGTCATTGCGCCTGAAGAGGTAATCAATAAGCTCGGCGCGGATGTCTTGCGTTTATGGATTGCGAATACCGATTATCGCGGCGAAATGACTGTCTCCAAAGAAAATTTTGAACGTGCTTCTGAGGCGTATCGTCGTATTCGTAACACAGCAAGATTCTTCTTATCGAATTTAGCTGATTTTGATTATGAGCGAGATAAAGTCGAGATTTCTGAAATGTTGCAGCTTGATCAATGGGCGGTTGATGCTGCATTGATCCTTCAAGAAGAAATTATTGCGTCCTACAATAGCTATCAGTTTCATCAAGTTGCTCAAAAGCTTCATAATTTCTGCACCATCGAGATGGGTAGTTTCTATCTCGATATCCTTAAAGATCGCTTGTATACCACGAAAGCAGATAGCCATGCGCGAAGATCAGCACAAACTGCTATTTACCATCTTTTACAAGCAATGGTGCGATGGATGGCGCCGATTTTATCGTTTACCGCCGAGGAGATTTGGCAGTACATACCTAAGCAGCCAGTTAAAAGTGTGTTCCTCACAACGTGGTACACCGATTTGGCAGATATCTCGGTCACTGTAAGAGAACAGTGGCGGCAAGTCATGGCGATCAGAGAACTGGTCAATCAAGAATTGGAGCGCCTACGCAATCAAGGAGTCATCGGCTCAGCTTTAGCTGCCAACGTGCAATTATATTGCAATTCTGAATTGCAAAACTTGTTGCAACGCTTCGGACAAGAACTTCGATTTATTTTGATCACCTCAGAAGCTAGTGTTCATTCCTTAAATGATTATCATGAAGATGATAACGCACCAGAAGCAGAAGAGGGTGAAGTAATCGCCACCTCAGGACTGGAAATGAAAATTGTTGTCACCCCATCAGAATACCCTAAATGCGAACGTTGTTGGCATCGCCGGCCCGATGTCGGTGCAGTTTCGACTTATCCAGATATTTGTGAGCGTTGTGTTACTAATATTTCGGGGCCAGGGGAAGAGCGGGTTTTTGCTTAGTGGATTGTCCTGTCATTGGCGCAAAAGTATCATTCCCGCGTTTTGCCTGTCATTCCCGCGAAG
>DJAM01000130.1:0-28381 GCA_002429595.1 Coxiellaceae bacterium UBA6002 | reverse complement strand
GTCATTCCCGCGAAGGCGGGAACCCATTGTAGGTGCGTCTGGAAGGATGGGTTCCCGCCTTCGCGGGAATGACAGGAGAACTCAGGAATGACAGGAAAAACGCGGGAATGACAGTAAGTAAGAGGAAGAAAATTTGGAAACAGTAGTTATGAAAAAGAAAACCAGTTTGCACTGGGTTTGGTTATCAGTAACCATTATTGCGATCGACCAATTGGCCAAATACCTGGTAGTACAACACATCGAATACAACTCATTTTTTCGATTACTACCCTTCTTAAATTTCACTCTCGAATTCAATACCGGTGCAGCATATGGTTTTTTAGGCGAATTTGGCGCTTTGGCGAGTCTCTTTTTTATTAGTATCGCTGTTGTGATCAGTTTGTTACTTTGTGTGTGGCTGTACCGTCTGCCAGCTGCTAATCGTTGGCTTGGGATTAGTTTAGCGCTGATTCTAGGGGGAGCAATTGGCAATTTAATCGATCGGGTGGCTTACGGTTATGTCATCGATTATGTTCATTTTCATGTGGGTGGTTGGAGTTTTGCCATCTTTAATTTTGCTGACGCAGCTATTACAGTCGGCGCCTGTATGTTAATCATTGATATTTTTAGAGGAAAGAAAAGTGAAAATACTACTCGCTAATCCTAGAGGTTTTTGTGCCGGTGTTGACCGTGCTATCGAAATTGTCGAACGCGCCTTAGATAATTTTGGTCCACCTATTTGGGTTAGACACGAAGTGGTTCATAACGAGTATGTGGTGAACAAGTTACGTGAGCGAGGCGCAATTTTTACTGATGATTTAAACGATATTCCAGAAGGCTCGATTGTGATTTTTAGTGCCCATGGCGTCTCACAACAAGTGCGAACTGATTCAGAACTGCGCCAATTCAAAGTCTTCGATGCAACTTGCCCCCTAGTGACTAAAGTTCACATGGAAGTTGCTCGCTATAGTCGCGAAGGCTGGGAATGTGTCTTGATAGGTCATGCCGGTCATCCAGAAGTGGAAGGTACCATGGGCCAATACGATAGTTCTGACGGTGGTATTTACCTGGTAGAAAATGAACATGATGTCGCCAAGTTAATGGTAAAAAATCCACAAAAACTAACCTATGTCACTCAAACTACGCTATCCGTCGATGATACCGACCGAATCATTGCAGCGCTTCGAGCCAAGTACCCAGAAATCAAAGGACCCAGAAGAGAAGATATCTGCTATGCAACTCAGAACCGTCAAGATGCCGTCAAAGAACTCGCTCATCAATCTGATGTGGTTATCGTAGTCGGATCGATCAACAGCTCCAACTCCAACCGTCTAAAGGAGTTAGCGGAACGCTTAGGATGCGAAGCTTACTTAGTTGATAACGCAGACCAAATTGACCTTAACTGGGTCAAAGACAAGGCAACCGTGGGCGTCACGGCAGGAGCCTCCGCCCCAGAAATCTTAGTCCAGCAAGTCGTTGCACGGCTTAAAGAATGGGGAGGAGAAACCTCAACCGAACTCAAAGGCCGAGAAGAAAATATCGTCTTTGCTCTGCCAAAAGAGCTGCGAGAACCGCAAGAAGATTCGTAGTCACGGACATTATTCCGGACATTTTTGTGGTCAAAAAATACTATTTTTTCAAAAAAATATGATATAATCATATACATGGGTAAAAATATTTCGGACATTCAAGCGGACATTTCTTCGGTCATTGATGAAGGTGAATCCATTTCGCTTTTAGAGCCCCTTTTGATTTCTGAAACATCCAAATACAGACAAAAGCTTGCTGACTTAGCATTGGAGTTAGTGACTAAATCAACTGGCTTTAAACGAAGCCTTCCAGACACTATTCAAAAAACATTAGCAAATTTAGTGCGTGGTATGAATTGTTATTACAGTAACTTAATTGAGGGACACAATACTCATCCCATAGAAATAGAACAAGCTTTGCAAGGTAATTACAGTTCAGATGTAAAAAAACGAGACCTACAGTTAGAAGCCAAAGCTCATATAAATGTTCAAGAATGGATTGATAGGTGTGGTATAAAAATAAATTTATTTTCACCAAATACGATCTGCGAAATCCATGCCAAATTTTATGGTCATTTACCAGAAGACCTGATGTGGGCAGAAGATCCTAAAACAAAAGAAAAACATAAAATTGTGCCGGGCCAATTAAGAAGACAAAATGTCCAAGTGGGTCATCATGTTGCGGTTAGTCCAGGCTCTTTGCCAAGATTTCTTGCTAGATACCAAGAAGCTTATAACCAAATTGGAAGATTAGAGACTATCTTAGCCTTAGCAGCAACACATCATCGTTTATTGTGGATTCATCCTTTTCTAGATGGTAATGGTCGAGTAGCTCGTCTAATGTCACATGCTATTACGCAGCATTTTTTAGATAATGTAGGTTTGTGGTCGATTTCTCGAGGCCTTGCTCGTAATGTTAATGAATATAAATCTCACCTGGCTGCATGTGATTTAACTCGTCGCAATGATCTTGATGGTAGAGGCAATTTAAGCGAGGAAGCATTAGTTAATTTTACATCTTTTTTCCTTTCTATCTGCATTGACCAAATTGATTTCATGGAAACGTTGATGCGGCCTGATCTTTTAAAAGTAAGGATTTTAAAATGGGCTGAAGAAGAAATACAAATAGGCAATTTACCGAAGAAATCAAGTCGAATTTTAGATTTTATCTTGTATCGAGGGGAAATTTTGCGTGGAGAAATTAATGAAATACTGGATGTGACTGATCGTCAAGCACGTCGCATTACATCAGCTCTGATAGAAAAGGGAGTCATACATGCGGCAACTCAAAAAGCTCCTTTTGAGCTCACTTTTCCAGCAGTGTTAGCAGATCGTTGGTTACCTGGATTATTCCCTGCTCAATAGACTCCTACCAACAATCTTCCTGCCCACCACTAACCGCTTCATTACCATCCTGATCCAAAAAGAAGGTCCCGCAGCTGTCGTCTTTATCCAATATTTTGGGAATGGCGCTGAGCCTGTATTGGTCGTCAGTGGTTTTTACGATGAATTTATAATAGGGATTTTCAGGTAGTGGGTCGTTAAAGGCTTTATAGCTGCCATGCTTAGCATGATAATCCTCTAAATTGGTGGCGAGGTGAAATAACGTCACTTTCGCCAGTTGCTGTTGTGTGTGCAATACGGGTACTCGATATATAGGGATTGCTGCCATTGCCAAGATACCTATGATGGTCAGGGTTACGATAATTTCTAATAGTGTGAAGCCTTGCGCTTTCATTGATCCATCTTAGCGGCTCGGTAGGTCTTGGCTAGACCGTGAAAATTACAGTATTTTTATGAGAATGATTCTCAGTTACATTGACAGTGAAACTTGCCTTTGTGATAATTAGTTCACTCAATATGCTCCATAACATAAAGGTAAAAGAGTATGCATCTTGAAGAGCTTTCTATTGGTGATAAAGCCAAAATTGTCGGGTATGCCCCTTGCCAAACGATGTGCCGGAGTAGACTCTTAGTGATGGGCTTAACTCCTGGAACGGAGGTCCAAGTGACCGGTATTGCCCCTTTAGGGGATCCAGTCAAAATAACCACTCGGGGTATGGTGATTTGTTTGCGGAAGAAGGAAGCGCAAATTCTGAAGTTAGTGAAAGTTAGCTAATGACCTGCCAAACAGTTGCGCTAGTTGGTAATCCAAATTGCGGTAAAAGTACACTCTTTAACGCGTTGACTGGAGCTAAGCAAAAAGTGGCTAACTGGCCTGGTGTGACTGTTGAGTGCATGCTGGGCGAACTTCAAATCGAAAAGCAATCTCTTACCGTGGTTGATTTACCCGGTATTTACCAATTATCGTGCAGTACAGATCAGCAAGCACTCGATGAACGTATTACGAGTGATTACATTCTTGAAAAAAAGTGTGATCTCATTGTTAATGTCATCGATGGTTCAAGTCTTGAGCGGCATCTGTATTTAACCTTGCAACTATTGTCGATGAATGTTCCTGTTGTCGTAGCAATAAACATGCTGGATGTTGCTAAGCGTCGCGGAATTACTATCGATTTAATGAAATTACAACAAGCGCTTGGTTGCCCAGTTGTTGGATTAGTGGCAAGTAAGGGAACTGGACTTGAGAATTTACGTCAAGCTATCAAAGTGGGTCATCAAATAAATCAAACGTTTAAGTCTCAGCTCGACTATCCAACATCTTTAAAAAATGCACTTGAAGACCTTGTTCCAAAAATTTATCAAGCACTGCCAACCTACAGGTGGAATGCGGATTGGCTTGCGTTGCAACTACTTCAAAAGCCGAATGAAATAAGTATTATTTCGTTACCGATTGAACTTCAAACTATTGCCGAAGAATTAAAAACTAAAATCCAAGAAACACTTAACGAAGATCTAGATATTATCATTGCTGATTTGCTCTACTCAAAGGCACATGCTGTAGCAGCAAATGCTTCAAATAATGCTGCTGCAAAAGCAAATTTGTCTGAAAAAATAGATAAAATTGTATTGAATCGTTTTTTAGGTATTCCAATTTTTTTGAGTGTGATGTATTGCATGTTCTTATTTGCCATAAATTTAGGAGGTGCTTTTCAAGATTTCTTTGATCTTGGTTCTGATGCAATTTTTGTTCAAGGAACAACAGCAGTACTAGAAGCATTGCATTCGCCTAATTGGTTGATTGCATTACTTGCAGCTGGTCTTGGTAAAGGTATCAATACAACCATTAGTTTCATTCCAGTGATTGGCGGGATGTTCTTCTTTCTCGCATTTTTGGAAAGTTCTGGATATATGGCTCGAGCTACTTTTGTAATCGATCGACTAATGCGCGCTGTTGGCTTGCCTGGAAAGTCATTTGTTCCCATGATCGTAGGGTTTGGTTGTAACGTGCCTGCAATCTTGGCGGCAAGGACACTCGAAAATCCAAGAGATCGCACCTTAACTATTCTCATGAGTCCTTTTATGTCCTGCGGTGCTAGACTTGCAATCTTTGCTGTTTTTACTGCGGCTTTCTTCCCAGTCGGTGGTCAAAATATAGTTTTTACTTTGTACTTTATCGGTATAGCGATTGCTATTTTAACGGGTTGTATTTTACGAAGTACCCTGTGTAAAGGTGATCTCACGCCATTAATTCTCGAGTTACCGTCTTATCATTTGCCATCATTAAAATCTTTATGCCTTCAGACTTGGCACCGACTTAAGAGTTTTGTGTTTCGTGCAGGAAAACTCATTATTCCTGTTTGTATGTTAATTGGATTATTGAACACTATTAACATTGACGGTTCATTAAGCCAGGAAGAGAGCAACCAATCTTCGATACTATCTGCTATTGGCAAGCACATCACGCCAGTGTTAGCGCCGATGGGAATTACTGAAAATAATTGGCCCGCAACAGTGGGTCTTGTGACCGGTGTGATGGCCAAAGAAGTAGTGGTTGCCACATTAAATACTTTATATTTACAAGATGCACATTTAGTGACTACTCAAGTTGCAGAGCAACAAATTACAACTAATTTGGAAGCAGCATTACGTTCAGTCCCTAACAATTTAGTGGCTCTTAAAAACTCGATCACTAATCCAGTAGTCGCCAGTTCTCCTGAAAATACTGTCAACCACAGCGTTTATGGAATCATGTACGAACGCTTTGGCAGCAAAGCCGGTGCTTTTGCTTACTTGCTCTTTGTCTTACTTTACATTCCCTGTATTTCTGCAACAGCAGTCATGGCCAAAGAACTAAATAAAAAATGGGCTCTTTTCTCAGTATTTTGGAGCACAGGAATCGCCTATGCGGTCGCAACTTCGTTCTATCAATTAGCTTCTTTTCATAAACATCCACAGTATTCTTTCATTTGGTTAAGCGTCATTGCTATTTCTGTTGGAACCATTCTGTCATTATTTAAAAGGTACGGGCAACTCCAAGAAGAACGAGCACAAGGCAATCACGCGAATTGTAATCACCGACATCATTTGGGGTGTTCAGGATGAGTTTACTTAAGTTAAAAGATTATTTAAAAACTAAACGCGTAGCGAGTTTGTTTGATTTAAGTACCAAGTTTAATCTCGAACCCGACATCATTCGACAAATGCTGAAGCTACTCATGAATAAAGGTAATTTGCGCGAGCAAAAGAAGACTTTTAAGTGTGGTAGTCAGTGTGCGAGATGTCATCCTGATCAGACGGAATTGTATGTTTGGGTTGATATCTAATATTATTTTTCAAGTGTAAGGAAATAAAAATGAGCCAAGGTTGGTTTGCATTGTTAGGAGTTTTAGTTGGAGCATTACCAACATTGCTAGGTTTATGGATTCAACAAAGATTTCAAAATAAAAATCTAAGACAAAAACTAGCAATGAAAATAGCAATAATTGATTATGAAAATATATTAAAAAGGCCAGGAGAACAAAACGTGGCTCCAATTGCATCCTTCTATCTTCATCATCTGAGCATTATAGATCTTGCGTATAAGGGGAAGCTTACAAAAGAAGCCCTTGAAAAAGTTCTCAAGGAAAATGAGGGGCTAGCATATACTTTTCCCGGTGCTCCGCTCAAAGATGAGTAACCCTCACTTAAATAGATCAGAATGACTCCCCGTTCTCTCAAAAATAATTTCTGAGCTATTGATCTTATAAATTAATAGCCAATCTGGTGATATATGGCATTCTCTCCGATTAACATAATTTCCTGATAAAGCATGATCTTTATTTTTGACTGGCAATTTTCTCCCTTCTAAGAGAAGTGTCATAATGTCTTTTAATTCATCTAAATCTTTACCACGTTTACGCGCTAGTTTTACATCTTTTTCGAATTGTTTTGTTGTTATAGGCTTTTTAAGCACTCTTTTTCCTTATTTGGTACTTTTCATTCCCAGCTTATTAAACATTTCATCTGCAGTTTCATATTTATTTAAATTCTTATCTTTATCTGTATCAGAAAAAGTTTTTAGGGTGACATCATTTGGAATTTTGATAGCAAAAGGAATTCCATGATTTAGTTTAATTTGACGTAAAAAAAGCTCAATAGCTTCGGAGAAAGTTAAACCAAGCTCATCTAGGACAATTTCTACATCATGCTTTAAAGAAGGTGTTATTCTGGCTCTTACGGTTTCAGTTTTCATGAATTAATCTCTCTGTTCAATATTAATAAATGTAGCCGATTTGGGCTACATTTGCAATTATTTTGCACGTTATTTTAATGTTCTTATATTGGTTGTCTAAGTGATTAGCTGATGAAAAATACTATACTTACCCAAATGGTCAACGGAGAGCCAGGATGAAGCTAATAGGCAAGGGATTGATACTTCTCATATTATTACTCCCTTTCTTCGCATGGGCACAGTCTGCAGAGCCAAAAAAGGCGATTGCTTATCCTACTGCCACTGCAAACTCTACACCAATAGCTACCGATTCAGAGGGTAACCCTCATCCGGCGGTTGTTAAGGTCGGAATTCATTTATATGGAATTGATCAGCTTGATCTTTATAAAGGCACCTATGCAATGGATCTTGATTTAATTCTGATTTGCGAAACGGTTTGTCCAAAATTTACTTTGGAAGCAATGAATGGTCAGATTCAATCGATGGTGCAACAAAGTCCTGATCCTTTTATGAAAGTCTATCGGATGAAAATACAGATTCAGGATAATTTTCACTCGCGCAATTATCCCTTTGATAACTATTGGCTGCGACTGGATCTCAAGGATCAATCGCTCGATAATACTCAATTAAAATTTGTGGTTGAGCCGAATCTTATTTTCATTGATCCCAAAGTTGTATTGCATGGTTGGGAATTTAGGCAAAGTATCCATGCGATGACCGCCGATTATATTCAACCTATTTTGAATACTGTTTATAGTAAATATACGTTTATGTTTAATCTTAAACGTCCGATCCTCATGGGATTATTAAAAGTTATTTTCCCATCAATGATTATGATTTTGTTTGCATTCTTATCTTTTATGATTAACGCAGATAAAATTATCAACCGATTTGGTATTGTTAGCGGGGCTTTGTTAGGTATGGTGTTATTTCACATCAATTTAACTTCCAGTTTGCCGCCATTGGGGTACTTAACCTATGTTGATGCATTTATGTTAATCAATTATATCGTCTTATTTATGATCTTATTTGAAAATCTTTATGTGATGAGAGTGGTGGATAAAGATCAGCCCCACAAGGCAAGAGAAATTGATAGAGTCTGCATTTTTATTTTGCCATTGATTTGGCTGGTTCTGCAGGGCTTAAATATTGTTTATTTCTTTGTGCCTTGAAATTTAGGAGATGAGCCCTCAAATTAGCTTAAACAAAAATCTGCAAGGGGCAATTTATGAGAATGGATAAATTAACTAGTAAATTCCAAATGGCGTTAGGCGATGCCCAGTCGTTAGCTATTGGTCGAGATAACCAATTTATAGAACCCGTCCATCTCATGATTAGCCTACTTGATCAAGAAGGTGGTAGTGCACACCATCTCTTAACCAAAGCGGGTGCCAATGTTTCGGCATTACGTTCCGAATTAACTAAAGCGTTAGATCGCTTACCACAAGTACAGGGCACACCAGGTGAAGTTCATATTTCCAATGATCTTAACCGTCTTTTAAATATCACAGATAAATTAGCTCAACAGCGCAAAGACCAATATATTTCGAGTGAATTATTCATCCTCGCTGCGTTAGAGGATAAAGGAGAGCTTGGTAATATTTTAAAGAAAGCAGGCATTGAAAAATCCAAGCTCGAAAAAGCAATCGATGATATTCGCGGAGGAACGAAAGTGGATTCGGCCAGTGCAGAAGAACAACGACAAGCATTAGAAAAATATACTATCGATATCACTAAGCGAGCAGAGGAAGGAAAGTTAGATCCTGTTATCGGTCGCGACAGTGAAATCCGTCGTACAATTCAAGTTTTACAACGACGAACTAAAAACAATCCGGTGTTAATCGGTGAACCGGGCGTTGGTAAAACAGCAATAGTAGAAGGCTTGGCACAGAGGATTGTGAATCACGAAGTGCCCGAAGGCTTAAAAAATAAGCGTTTATTGTCTTTAGATATGGGGGCGCTGATTGCAGGTGCTAAATTCAGAGGAGAATTTGAAGAACGCTTAAAAGCCGTCTTGAAAGATTTAGCTTCGCACGAGGGTCAGGTTATTTTATTTATTGATGAAATTCACACCATGGTTGGTGCTGGTAAAGCGGAAGGCTCGATGGATGCTGGCAATATGTTAAAACCCGCGTTAGCGCGTGGTGAATTACATTGTGTTGGTGCTACTACACTTGATGAATATCGTAAATACATTGAAAAAGACGCAGCCTTAGAGCGTCGTTTTCAAAAGGTATTAGTGGATGAGCCTTCCGTAGAAGATACCATTGCAATTTTACGCGGATTAAAAGAACGTTATGAGCTACACCATGGCGTTGATGTTACCGATCCTGCAATTGTAGCTGCTGTTTATTTATCGCATCGCTATATTACTGATCGCAATTTGCCTGATAAAGCGATTGATTTAATCGATGAGGCAGCATCCCTGATACGTATGGAAATAGATTCAAAGCCTGAAGAATTAGACAAATTGGAACGACGGTTAATTCAATTAAAAATTGAACGGGAAGCTTTAAAAAAAGAATCTGATGAAGCTTCGCGTAAACGTTTAAATAATTTAGAAGGTGAAATCTCACGATTAGAAAAAGAATATGCTGATCTTGAAGAAATCTGGAAAGCTGAAAAAGCATCCTTGCAGGGAACGCAACATATCAAAGAGGAATTAGAGCGTGCGCGTCAAGAACTTGAATCAGCGCGCAGAGCAGGTGATTTAGGGCGAATGTCAGAACTGCAATACGGTAAAATTCCTGAACTAGAGAAAAAATTAGAACAGGCACAACAACTTGAAACCCAAGAAAAACAATTAGTCAGAAACAAAGTCACCTCTGAAGAAATCGCTGAAGTGGTTGCGAAATGGACTCATATTCCAGTTGCAAAATTGATGGAAGGGGAGCGCGAAAAATTATTGCGAATGGAAGATGTTTTGCACAAACGTGTTATTGGGCAAGATGAAGCGGTAAAAGTTGTATCAAATGCAATTCGACGTTCTCGTGCAGGCTTAGCCGATCCTAATCGACCAGTCGGATCCTTTTTATTTTTAGGACCTACTGGCGTTGGTAAAACAGAATTGTGTAAAACGCTAGCAAGTTTCTTATTCGACACCGAAGAAGCAATGATTCGAATCGATATGTCCGAATTCATGGAGAAGCATTCAGTGGCACGATTGATCGGTGCGCCTCCCGGTTATGTCGGTTATGAAGAAGGGGGTTATTTAACTGAAGCTGTGCGCCGTCGTCCTTATTCACTCTTGTTACTTGATGAAATTGAAAAAGCCCACCCCGACGTATTTAATATTCTTTTGCAAGTATTAGACGATGGTCGTTTAACGGATGGTCAAGGTCGGACTGTTGATTTTAGAAATACTATTATTGTGATGACTTCAAACTTAGGATCGCAACGAATTCAAGAATTATCCGACAGCGGATATGACACTATGAAAAACGCAGTGATGGAAATTGTTGAGCAACATTTTCGACCTGAATTTCTAAATCGAATAGATGAAGTTGTCGTCTTCCATTCTTTAGGCAAAGAGCAAATCAGAGAAATTACGTTGATCCAAGTCGAACGTTTACAACGAAGATTAGTTGAGCATGATCTTCGCATGGAGCTAATCGATGGAGCAATTAATTTTCTCACCGACAAAGGCTATGACCCGGTTTATGGTGCTCGACCATTGAAACGCGCCATCCAAAGTTACCTCGAAAACCCCTTAGCACAAGATCTCCTAGAAGGTAAATTTATGCCAGGCGATCTGATTAAGGTTGAGAAGAAAGGGGATAAGTTGGAGTTTAAGCGTGTAAGTGGTGCTTAGAAAACCCTCACCCTAACCCTCTCCCGCAAGCGGGAGAGGCAACAAAAAGTTAAGGATAAACAGTCGTACCTTGTACCACCTTTTTGTCAATATCCATAAATGCAATATAATGACTCACCTTAGGACGTCCTTCACCTTTGTGAAAATTATTGATACTAGTCTGCAACTTTCTAATAGCGACTGAAGATCTTTCATGTTGTCGCAAATGCTCGACCCAAGAGTCGGTCATAAAACACTCTAAGAAGCGACCTTCAATTTCAGTATCTTCGAATAAACTCCAAAAGAAACTATTTTCACGTAATCTTACTAGACGCATTTCTTGCATGTTGCGCACGAAAGCTGGGGTGTCTTTTTGATCAATGAAGTACTCTACTGTTACCATGACTGGTCCTTGGTTCAATTTATCTTTTGTTACTTCCGGAGCAGCTGGCATTTCGTGCGGAGTATTATCATAGCTTTCAGTGTGTTTAATTGAGGCAGTTAGAATTGCACTTAGTATTAAACCCACACCAGCGAACAAAAAAGTCAAACTTAGCGAAAAGTGGGTTGCGACGATTCCCCAAATTAAACTTCCTAACGCCATTGAACCAAAGAATGCAGAGTAGTATAAGGATAGTGCTCTAGCTCTTACCCACGATGAAACCGAAAGTTGCGCCATAGTATTGAGTGTAGAAAGAACTGCCAGCCATCCCATGCCACCTAACACCATTGCCACACAAGCGAGTAAATATATTTTTGTCCACGATAGTAATAGTATGTTTGCGCCAAATGCTAAAAAACCACCGAAGATGATTTGGCTATTGCTAAAGTGTTGTCTTAACTTCGGCAAAAAGAACACAATAATAATTGCACCAAGCCCTAAGCAACCTAACAAAATTCCAAAATAATTTGCTCCCAGTTGTAATTCTCGGCGGATAAACAATGGCAAGAGTGCTAAGACGACACTAGAAAAGAAGAAGAATAAAGATGATTTAAAAATGATGCGATGCAGCTCTGGAGATCGACGTACATACCGCACACCAGCACGCATGGCTCCTACAAAACGTTCACTTGGTAAAGTCGATAAAGTTGTCTCACCCTTCCATTGATATAACACAAAAATAATACCCAAGAACGATACAGCATTAATCGCAAATACTGCAGCAGGCCCTGTGATTGCAATAATAAAACCACCCAAGGCTGGACCTACTACTCGCGATGCATTCATGGAGACACCATTCAAGGCAATTGCAGCTGGTAAAATTTGCTTGGGAACTAATTCTGGTGTAATTGCTTGCCAACAAGGCATGTACAAAGCCGTTAAAATGCCTATGAGAAAAGTAAGTAACAATAACGATAGTGGCGTCACAATATGCCAATAAGTAACCGCCGCAAGGATGCCAGCCGTCACAGCCATTCCCGCTTGCAGAAAAATGAGATAGGCACGTCGATTTAAAATATCTGCTAACGCACCAGAAGGCAGAGCAAGAAAAAAAATAGGCAAACTCGTTGCAGATTGAATAAGAGCAATTAATATTGGCTGATGCGTCAAAGATGTCATCAACCAACTTTCACCTACATTTTCCATCCAAGTGCCAATGTTAGAAACGATTGCGGCAATCCAGATCATCCGAAAAATCGTAAATTTCATAGGCGACCAAGCTGAAGGGGTCAAGAGTTGCTCTTGTTGTTTCATCACGAGGTCCTTAGTCAAAAAAGAATGAACTTAACAGAAAATAGCTTATGATTAAACTATTCCAAGAGTTAAAAAATTTTCAAGGAACCAAAGACAATGAAACCATGTCCATGCGGCTCTGGTAAATCTTATCAAGATTGCTGTGGAAAATTTATCGAGCATGATGAAATTCCTGCAACACCGGAAGAATTAATGCGGTCACGTTATACCGCTTTTGCAATAAACAATCTTGACTACATTGAAAAAACGATGAAGTCACCTGCGGCTGACAATTTTAATAAAAATAGTCCCGCGATGATTAAGTGGTTGAAGCTTGAGGTAATTAAGTCATCTGTGAAGAATAATGACGGTGTTGTTGAATTTATTGCATACTATTCTGATCATGGCAAATTGGGTGCATTGCACGAGCAAAGTCAATTTAAGTTAGAAGATGGTCGTTGGTACTACACGGATGGTGTTGTTATGGAAACGCCTGCTGCATTAAAAATTGGGCGCAATGATCCTTGTATTTGTGGTAGTGGGAAGAAGTTTAAGAGGTGTTGTCAGTCGTTTTGAGTTATACAATTGCCCTCCCCCAACCCTCTCCCGCTATTCGTTATCAGCTCTTAAGAACTCCACGCGCGAGAGAGGGAGTAAGAATTTTGGCAAAACCTTAAGCACTACTTTTTTTCTCCTTCTCCCGCGCGTGGAATTATTAAATACTCGAGCCAACAGCGGGAGAGGGTTGGGGTGAGGGTAGATCAAATTCTACAAACTAAACTCGGCATATAAAGGAATATGATCCGACAATCCCCGCCAGGGATACTGATTAAAGCGTTTGCATAACTCCGGCTTAACCCCGCGATAGTATATGCGGTCAACCGCTAAGGTTGGTTGCCAAGATGGAAATGATTTGGCATAGCTGCCTCGTAGGGTTTTGAAAATTTCTTCGAGGCCTAAATTGAATTCTAACTGATTTGTTGAATGAGAGCGCCAATCGTTAAAATCTCCGGCAATGAGCAGTGGTTCGTTTGCGGGAATGTGACTACTAATTCTTTCTACTAAAACATTAATTTGTTTTTCTCTTTCGAACTTCATTAAGCCTAGATGAACACAAATAACATGTAAAATTTCCTGATTTGGCAAGATGATAATTCCATGTAACAAACTTCGGCTTGCTCTTTTTTGTATGGAGACATCGATGTTTTCGCAAAAACAAAATGGATATTTGCTCAAGATCGCATTGCCATGATGTCCTTTTCGATAAATAGCATTTTTACCGTAAGTGTAATGTGGCCAAATTTTTGACGCTAGAAATTCAAACTGGGGTTCGGTTGGCCAGTCTGAAATTCGCAGCTCATGCTTTTCGTGTTTGCCCTGAATCTCTTGCAGAAAAATAATATCGGCATCGAGGTGATTTAATAATTCTCGCATTTGGTGAAGCACAAAGCGGCTTTTTCCAAACGTAAACCCTTTGTGGATATTATAAGTCACAATTTTGAGTGGTACATTCTGGGCCATATCAAATCCAATACTTTAAATACAATAAAGAATGACCAATTAAACGTTGATAAACGGGTCTTTTTTGCCAGTTATTTAAATCAACTTCTTTTGAATGCTCAAGGTCGTTTTCAAATTGTTTTACGATTATTCGTTTTGATTCTTGTAGGCGAATATTGACGTCAATTTCAAGATCATGCAGTAAACTTCTGTGATTTAAATTAGTTGAGCCAACACTTACCCAGTCATCAATGACTAAAGTTTTTGCATGTAGCATACTTGGTAAATATTCAAAGATTCGTACACCAGACTTTACCAGATGATAATAAAAAGTTGCAGATGTCCAAGGCATGATAAAAACATCTGAACGCTGTGGTAGCAAAATTCTAACGTCGACTCCTCTTTCTGCAGCATGAGCAAGCTTATTAAGCAGAAAACTATCTGGAACGAAATAAGCATTTGTTATCCAAATGCGATCGTGGCTGCGGCTAATTTGTCGCAGTAAGTTTTTATATAAGATTCGTCTACGGTGTCGGGTATTATTAATTCTAAAAATCGGATTTTTATTAACGTGACGAAAAATTTCTCGAATCCTTTCTTGAATTGGCATGTGGTCCCATGCGGCATCAAATGCTAACGACAGCTCATCTAAATCAACATTTTGTAAACGGACTGCAGTATCCCGCCAATAATCTCCCCACAATGCTTTATCCAGGTGACTCTGACAGATATTCAAACTGCCGACATAACCAATTTTTTTATCAATGATGCAAACTTTACGATGATTACGACGATTAATGTTTAAACAGAGATAAAGTGCTTTTTTTAAAGTTGAAACTCGAAGTCGCGAGCGACTCCATTGCCATAGACGCCATGGAAAGGGATGGTATATACGGGTTTCAACACCGGCAGTTTCCATTTGCTTGGTGAGTGTATTTCCCCAATTAGGTGAGCCGGCGCCGTCGACTAAAATTCTAACTTTCACGCCTCGTTGGGCAGCAACAATTAATGCAGTTCCAATACGTTGACCCAACTCATCGTCACTAAAGATATAAGTCTCAAGATCGATCGATTTTTCGGCACTTTCGATGTCTTTGAGTAATTGTTCAAAAAACTCAAGGCTATTCGAAATAATATATTCACTAGAATTATTCATTAGACTTACTTGGTTCTCTATGAGGCTTTTTCACGTACATGATATGTTCGATAGCTTCTTTAGGAGAATCAGTCACGTAAAGCTTATTCACATCTTCAAGCTCGATCGTTTTATAAACCACCATCGTATTCACCATAAAATCAATCAATGGTCGCCAATATTCAACGCCCATTAACACAACTGGAAAGTGAGCTATCTTTTTGGTTTGAATTAGCGTTGTCATTTCAAACAGCTCATCAAGCGTGCCTAAACCGCCTGGCATCGCAATAAATCCTGAAGAGTATTTAGTTAACATGACTTTTCGAACAAAGAAATAACGAAAGGTAAGATATTTATCAAGGTATTCATTCAATTTTTGTTCTTCAGGGATGTATATGTTGGCGCCTACGGTTTTGCCACCCGCCGATTTTGCCCCCTTAACAGCCGCTTCCATGACACCAGGTCCCCCCCCCGTCATGACAGTATAGTTATGCAGTGCAAGTTCCTTACCCATCTCAAAAGCTAGTTTATAGTACTTGTGATCGGAACGAAAACGAGCAGAACCAAAGACAGTGACACAATTGGTCACATCTCTAAAAGTATAAAAAGCTCTGGTATATTCATAAAAAATTCTCATGGAACGTCGAAGTTCCTTGCTAAATTTTTGTGGTCCTCTTAGGAAACGCCGTTCCTCGCCATCGGATGGATAGACTGGCGGGTTGATGGGTTCCTTGCCGGCAGTGCTTTCTTTAGCAGATTCCGGTCTATCTGGGTTCAAAGCCATATAATTCTCTTAATGATGTATTTTGTACAACAAAAATAAGTATAGAACTAGATCGCGTAGGTTAGAAATTATTTCTAAGTCGTCCTGTTGTTTTTACCGTTCCCGCTCCCGTTCCTACTCTTTCCCGTTCCCGAATCAGGCCATTATGATTCGGGAACGGGAAAGAGTAGGAACGGGAGCGGGAACGATTTTAAGAAGTGCCATCCTCTCCTTTGTGATTCCCTCCTAAACACTTATAATCTCCTTTTCGCAAAAATATCTCAATACGAGGCTACTATGACGAAATTGCCCGAAGAGCATCGAGCAAGAGGGATTTATTTATTACCCAATTTATTTACTTTGGGTGCTTTATTTGCTGGCTTTTATGCCATTGTGGCTGCTATGAAAGGTTCTTTTGAGAATGCTGCCATTGCAATTTTTGTGGCAATGGTGATGGACAGTCTCGACGGTCGAATTGCTCGCTTGACCAATACTGTGACGCCATTTGGCGCACAGCTTGATAGTCTTTCGGATATGGTGTCCTTTGGTATCACGCCCGCCCTCGTGATTTATAGTTTTTCTTTAAATTATTTTGGAAAGCTTGGCTGGTTAGCAGCCTTTGTATATACCGCGGCAGGTGCTTTGCGGCTAGCTCGGTTTAATACTCGTCTTTCGATGAATGAGAAACGTTATTTTCAAGGACTACCTATTCCATCCGCTGCCGGAATTATTGCAGGCCTCGTGTGGATGAGTGTTGGGTTTGATATAGATGGTTATTTTATTAGACCTTTAGCTTTTCTTATCACTGTGTGTGTCGGGTTGCTAATGGTGAGTAATATTAAATATCGAAGTTTTAAAGACTTAGATCTCAAAGGCAATGTTTCCTTTATGGTCATCTTATTAGTTGTATTGGGATTTGTTTTAATCTCACTAGACCCACCTGATGTGCTCTTTCTGATTTTCTTACTTTATGGTTTATCTGGCCCGGTGACCTACGTTTGGCACATTTTACATAAACGAAAAATCCGAAAACAAAAAAAACTACAAAAGAAAGAACATCCCGATGAACCTCCACAGTGATCTATCTGCAACCGTTGCCGCTGCCATTGAGGAAGATCTTGGCCGCGGCGACATCACCGCAGCACTGCTTCCTGACTCAGAAGCAAGTGCTACCATTATCAGCCGTGAAGAGGCTGTGCTATGTGGCCAAGCTTGGGTTGATGAAGTCTATCGGCAATTAGATTCCACTATCCAAGT
The DNA here is from genome assembly GCA_002429595.1 of Coxiellaceae bacterium UBA6002. Lineage (GTDB taxonomy): Bacteria > Pseudomonadota > Gammaproteobacteria > UBA6002 > UBA6002 > UBA6002. Next base: position 11,199 of record DJAM01000130.1, on the reverse strand, counting down.
GTGCTGGCGAAAAAATGATGGTGATTTAGTTTCGTCAAACGAAGAGCTGTGCTCCTTATCTGGTCCAGTCAAAGGACTTCTGACCGGAGAAAGAATCGCACTCAATTTTCTACAGACTCTCTGCGGCACCGCAACGACCGTCCGTCATTACGTTTCTTTACTCGAGGGCACTGCGACCACATTGTTAGATACCCGCAAGACAATTCCGGGCCTGCGTGTGGCTCAAAAATATGCCGTTCGTTGTGGTGGTGGCAAAAATCATCGGATGGGATTGTTTGATGCTTATTTGATCAAAGAGAATCATATCTTAGCGAGCGGTTCGATTGCTCAAGCGATTGCCGCCGCCCGGAAAAATCAGCCACAGGCCAAGATTGAAATTGAAGTAGAGAATCTAGAAGAATTGCAAAACGCTTTAGAGCATCGAGCGGATATCATCATGCTCGACAATTTCGATCTGGACAGCATGGTAGCAGCAGTAAAAATGACGAATGGTCGCGCGAAATTAGAAGTGTCGGGGAACGTCGATCAACACACGTTATTACAAATCGCCGCCACTGGCGTCGATTACGTTTCAGTAGGTGCGCTCACTAAACACGTGCGTGCTATCGATTTATCAATGCGCCTAACATTCAATGACGTTAACGGGTAGGTTGACGTGAGCAGCAAGACCTCCTAAAGAGGTTTCTTTATAAATTGGCATCATATCTCTACCGATTTGGCGCATGGTGTTTATGACATTATCTAATGTGACAATGTGTTCGCCATCACTAGTTTCTCCCTCATCTTCAGCGAGTACTAAACGGGCTGCATTCACCGCTTTTACGGCGCCCATTGCGTTGCGCTCGATGCAGGGTATTTGAACTAGGCCACCGATTGGATCACAAGTTAACCCAAGGTTATGCTCCATTCCGATCTCAGCCGCTTTTTCGACTTGTTTGACAGTGCCGCCTAGGGCAGCGATCAGCGCGCCAGCTGCCATCGAACACGCAACTCCTACTTCTCCTTGGCAACCAACTTCAGCGCCAGAGATCGATGCTCCTTTTTTATAGAGAATTGCAATTGCGCCAGCGGTAAGCAAAAAGGTGATGACTCCCTCTGGAGATGAGTCATGACAGAAGTTTTGGTAGTAACTTAATACAGCAGGAATGATGCCAGCAGCACCGTTAGTCGGTGCCGTGACCACGCGACCCCCGGCTGCGTTTTGTTCATTAACAGCCATTGCATAAACATTTAACCAATTCATGACATCCGGATGGCTGGCAAGCGGTTTGCCCTTGGATAATAAGTTTTTATACAGTGTTGGTGCGCGTCGTTTAACATTTAAGCCACCAGGCAGAATTCCTTCGGTGGTACAACCTTTATGAATACATTGCGTCATCGTATGCGCAATATCCAAAAGGGTGTTATGAATTTCCTCTTCCGATCGCCAAGTTAATTCATTAGTCAACATTACCTGTGCAATAGACATCTCGTGACTTTCGCAATGGTTTAATAGCTCAGCAGCGGTTTCAAAAGGATGTGGAACAGTTTGTTCTGCAGTTTGACCTGAAGCTAGGTCATGTTCAGTCACGATAAAACCGCCACCGATTGAATAATAGACCTCGGACAATAAGATCTGACCCAATTCATCAAATGCGGTAAAACGCATGCCATTTGGATGGTAGGGCAGAATTTCATTGTAGTGGAATTGCAAATCGCGTTTGTAATCGAAAGGAATGCTGATGCCGTCCATAATCAATTGATGATTAGAATTGATCGCAAGAACTTGTGCAGGAATACTATCCGGATCAATAGTACGAGGCTCATGACCGATTAAACCCATGAGTATAGCGCTATCGGTGCCATGCCCTTTGCCAGTTAGGGCTAAAGATCCATACAGATCAGTCGCAATTTGCTTAGTCTTGGCTAATAAATTCTGATTTTTAAGATGGGTCGTAAAGCGATTAGCCGCTTTCATGGGACCTACGGTGTGTGAACTAGACGGCCCAATACCAATTGCGAATAGATCAAAAACACTGATATGCATTACTTAACCTCTTAAATGGTGCCTTGTCATTCCCGCGCAGGCGGGAATCCATATTTCCAGACGCACCGTGAATGGGTTCCCGCCTGCGCGGGAATGACAATGAATTACACATTCTCACACATTATTAAGAAATTATAAATTGCCCTAGTAGGTTATTTAATCGACAATGGCCAACACCTTTCACAAAAGAATAAGGGCAAACAATATGGAAAAAACTTTAGTTGTTTCGACGCGATCCAAAGATAGTTGGCAGCAGCTTTTCACGCATCCTCGATTGTTTTGTATCTTATTTCTAGGCTTTGGTTCGGGCCTGCCACTTCTGCTAACCGGTTCGACTCTGCAAGCATGGTATACCGTGAGTCACGTCGACATTGTCACGATTGGCATTTTGACCCTCGTTGGACAACCCTATGTTTATAAATTCTTATGGTCACCCTTGCTCGATCGTTATCAATTACCCTGGTTAGATAGGCGTCGTGGCTGGATGTTGCTGACCCAGGTGCTCTTGGTAATTGCTATTGCGATGATGGGAATATTCCAGCCTGATAGACAACCACTAGGCTTAGGTATTTTGGCTTTGATGGTGGCTTTTTTATCGGCCACGCAAGATATCGCTATTGATGCTTATCGAACTGACTTGCTTCATGCTGATGAACGGGGTCTTGGTGCCGGCTTGAACACGATAGGGTATCGTTTGGCAATGTTAGTTGCTGGGGCTTTTGCGTTGGTCATGGCTGATCAAATTGGTTGGAAGTATACGTATTGGATCATGGCAGCATTGATGGCAACACAAATCATTGTCACCTATTGTGCGCCATCACCTACCGAAGAAATTAGAGCGCCACAGAATTTATGGCAGGCTTTAGCTGAACCTTTTAGAGCATTTCTGACGCAAAAATATGCGCTTTTAATTCTTCTTTTTATTGTGATTTATAAATTAGGCGATGTGTTTACCATGGTACTGGGGACCACATTCCTTATTCGTGGCATTGGCTTTTCACTGACTGACATTGGCGTCATGTACAAAATGGTGGGAATGTTGGGGATATTTGTCGGTGTTTTGGCCGGTGGTATGTGGATGAAGAAAATTTCTATGCTACGTGCCCTAATCATTTTTGGCATTATCCAAACTATGGTGAATCTGCCATTTATGTTTTTGGCAATGGTCGGTAAGAATTATGCCTTGCTAGTGATAACCATTTTTGCAGAGAATTTTGGCTCGGGGTTAGGATCGGTCGCATTTCTAGCTTTTATCATGGCGTTATGCGATCATCGATACACAGCTACGCAATTTGCCTTGTTCTCAGCACTAGCCGCTATTGGAAGAGTATTCGTGGGACCTATTGCAGGTGTTATGGTAGAGCACTTAGGTTGGGTGCAGTACTTTTTCTTTGCGTTTTTAATCGGTTTTCCAGGGATTTTATTATTGGGCTTCATCAAAAAGCACCCTGTGCTAATGAATAAATAAACAAAATGTGTGCATTTTTTTGAATAATTATTTAGACTTATTTTTCTCCCTTTCCGACAAGCAGGAAGGGAATAAAAAGTGAGTGATTCAAAATGAATGAAGCAGTGCCATTAACTTCTGTCAGTGAGAGTTCGACCATGAGCCAGGGTCATATTACTAAAAGTCTAGGATTTTGGACCCTAACCGCCCTTGTTGCAGGCAACATGATTGGATCTGGAATCTTCATGCTACCTGCTTCGTTAGCTGCATTTGGTAGTATTGGTATCTTTGCTTGGGTTGTCACCGCCATTGGCACAATGATATTAGCTATCGTATTTGCTCGGCTAAGTCGGTTAATACCGAGAACAGGTGGTCCTTATGCTTATTGCAGAGCTGCTTATGGCGATTTTTTAGGCTTCCAAGTGGCTTATAACTATTGGATCGCTTTGTGGGTCGGCAATGCCGCAATTGTTGTTACTCTCATCAGTTATTTAGGCGTCTTTTTTCCAGTTTTAAACACCAATTCTTGGCTCTCCTTTTTGTTAAGTTTGGGTATTATTTGGCTGATCACCTTCATTAATATTTGGGGCGTGAAAGAAGCAGGGCGAACGCAGATCATCACCACCATCTTGAAATTGCTACCGCTCTTGGCGATTGCAACAGTCGGGCTGTTATTCGTGCATAAATCAAACCTAATGCAATTTAATGTGAGTGGTAAATCAAATTTTGCTGCACTTTCCGGTGCTGCCACTTTAACAATGTGGGCTTTTATTGGTTTTGAGTCTGCGACTGTGCCTGCTGAGCATGTGATCGACCCTCGTCGAAATATCCCTCGCGCTACCATCGTTGGTACGTCGGTGGCCGCAGTTGTTTATATTCTAAGTACGATCGCCGTCATGGGTATTGTCCCTATGTCAAAATTGGCACATTCAACTTCGCCATTTGCTGATGCTGGTTTCCTGATGTTCGGAACATGGGCAAACTGGATTATTGCTGCGGCAGCAGTCATCGCTTGTTTTGGAACGTTGAACGGTTGGATTTTAATGCAAGGCCAAATACCTTTGGCTGCCGCAAAGGATGGCCTTTTTCCTAAGCATTTTGAGAAAGTCAATGAAAGCGGTTCGCCGGTTTTTGGCTTGATTGTCTCCAGTATTTTAATCTCCATTTTGTTGGCCATGCGCTATGGCGCAAGCTTGGTGGATCAATTTACGATGATTAGTCTTCTAGCAACGCTTGCGTCGCTGATTCCTTATATTTACACCTCGGTTGCCGAATTAATGCTATTCATAAGGGACAAGGAAAAGTACAGTCAAAAACGTTTGGCTGGTTCTGCCATCCTGGCTATGTTAGCATTTGGATATACTTATTGGTTAATCTATGGGGCAGGGTTACAAATCGTCTTCTATGGCGTCTTGTTATTGTTAAGTAGTATACCTGTTTATTTACTACTGCAGATTAAAGCAATTGAAGAAGGCGAGCTCAAAACGAAGTAACGCTTAACCAGCTATTTGCGTGGGTTATAGTTTTGTTAGGATATAAAGCTTTGCAGTTTTCTCGCCGCTTTGTGGTTTCTATTTTAATCGGTATCGGCTTAAATTTTGCGGCCTATGCGCTGGAATCATTCGATCCCAATTCAAATCTTGTGATTACTGATCGCCAACTCAATATCGATCGAGCTAATCAAGCACTCGTCACTAAGCAATTTTACGATTCGAAAAGCGCGAAGGAACATCAGCTACAGTTACTGCGCGAGCAAGGCATTGGTGCTCATGTTTTAAAGCACGCTCAGCTAGATTTAATCGCCGCACATGCTGCTGTCGAAGGGGCTAATATTGCATTAACTGATGCTAAAGAAGCAGTAGCGGATACCGATAGCACAATTCATTCTCTAGAGAAAAATCTGCAAAGCTTAATCTTACTCGCGAAAGGAAATGATGAGCGCGAAGATAAAATTATTTCGGTCGAAGCAAACCTAGAATTTCTAAGACGTTTGCAAGAAGTCCAAAATGATCGGGTTCAAACTCTAAATGGTATTAAATCAATCTCACAACAACGTCTAAATCTCGAGAGTAATTGGCAGCAACAATTACAAACACTCTATAGCACCCAACAGCAAGATCAACAGCGAACCCATTTGGCAGAGATGCTCTCTAGTTTGCAACAAGCGCAACAAACTTGGGTCACTAAACTAGGCGTCTTGACGAATGATTTGCAAATGTTAACCAGTACACGACGGGTAACAGACACGAGTGCTAAGAAATATCATCTACAGATTTTAGAAGCAGAAGAAAACATCACATTAATTCGGCTTAAATCGTATTTAGTCCACATTCAGAACCGCATCGAAAATTTACAGCTGGTCAATAAATCACAAAAGACGTCGACTCAGCTTATTGAACTTAGTGATCAAGTAGCGACAATTCTGACGCAACTAGATGATACCGAACAATATATGAATGCTAAAATTAGCTTTCTTAATATGAAAAAGAGCGAATTGTCTGCAGACGTTACGAAGCAAGTTATCTCCCAACAAGATCTTTATAGCTATTCAAGAATGTTGCAGGATTTGGTGACTAATTACGATGAGGCAATTATCACATTAAATAGTTTAGAAACCAAAGCTTACTATTATCAGAAACAATTTAAGTTACAACTCCAACATCATCTTTCCGAGCGCCAGCGTTTTCCTCAAGATCTAAATGGTTGGGTATCTTTGGGACAAAAAATGGCGCAAATGCCCATTTTACTTTTTAATGCCTTTACCAATCTGTTTAAGCAAGTACTGGAAGAAATCAGCGACTCTAATACGATTTTCAAGCTGGCGGTGATTATCTTGCCTTTGATGCTTGCGGGTTGGTTTTTCTTGCGTCGTTTGGTCTTAACGGTAGAAATCAATATTGCTCAAGATAAGCAACGTTTTTCCGCAAACATAGTTTATATTCTTCTAGAATTATTACGCCGCAATTTGGGTAGCTTATTTGTTTTTATCTTATTTGTAGCGATTACCTTTGCCTTTCATATCTCTTCATCAATATTTATTTATATATTGCTGGTGTATATGACTTTCAAAATTGCCTTGAGTATTGCGAAGCTAGTGCTCTTAGAAAATACTCATGACATGAGCGGTGCCGATGTCAAATTATATTGGCGCACTCGTTGGTCATTATTGGCGGGATGGCTATTATCGACTTTGGCTGTGATTGCGCATCAAATGCCAATCGCCTATGAAGCCAAAATTTGTGTCAATCGACTGTTCATGATTTTCATGTTGTTATTGGGTTGGCAACTCTTTAAAGCCCGCAAAGCAATTCCTATTTGGTTGGAGTCGCTGATTCATTTGCCTCGTCGCTATTTGTATCGAGTTTTTCAGTTGCTAAGTTTTTTAATTCCCATTGCGTTGATGTCAAACGCAATAGTTGGGCTACTTGGTTATGTCGAATTAGCTTGGACCGTAGCTCGTTATCAAGGGATTTTCTTGCTCATTTTAGCTGGCTATTTGATTGTTCGTGGCTTACTGATCGATGGTATGGAATTATTGTCGGAAGTGATTATTCGCTACGTGCGCTTAGGATGGTTGTGGACTCAAGCTATACTCAAACCACTAGATAGAATTTTGCGAATTATTTTGTTCGTTTTGAGTGCAGTTTTCTTGGTGCATGTATTCCACTTAGACAATAACGAACAATTCATAAATTACCTCGATCAATTATTGCATCAAAAATTATTTACTCTTGGTGGTAACTCTATTGATGCACTTATTTTGTGTGAATTATTGGTCGTGCTGTCATTAATAAAATGGCTAGCGCATTGGTCGCGGGAATTTTCATTTCGCTGGGTTTACGCTAAAGCAAAAGATGTAGGTGTTCGAAATAGTCTTTCGATCTTTACCCAATATGCCAGCGTCATTGTGTCGGTGTTGATTGGATTGAAATTGCTAGGGATCGATTTACGGGGTTTTACGGTCGTGGCAGCCGCCTTCGCAGCAGGTATTGGTTTTGGTATGCGCGATTTAATCATCAACTTCTTTAGCGGAATTTTATTACTCATCGAAAGGCCTTTTCGAACAGGAGATATTGTTACACTAGGTACTTTTGAGGGGGAAGTTTGTCAAACTGGTATGCGTTCAATGACAATTAAAACCTGGGACAACATGGAAGTCATTGTGCCAAACGCAGATATGTTTACCAAACCGTTTGTCAATTGGACCCACCATGACAATATCGTGAGAACTGTAATAACCTTAAAAATCCATCGCGAGGATGACCCGCACAAAGTTCAAAACTTAATTTTAGGCGTTTTGGCTTCACTAAAATCGGTTGCTAAAGATCCGGTGCCTGAAGTTATTATGAATGAGATTAGTGAATCATTAATTGAGATGCAAGTTCGTTATTATGTATTAATTACTCCAACACGCACTCGAGCTGGTGTGCGCTCTGAAGTATTATTTGCAATTTGGGATTGTTTCAAGCACAACAATATTCGAGCGCCACATCCGCAATATGACTTGATTGTAAAAAATAATCATCGGGAGGAAATTTTAGAGATCAGTAGAGAATAGATAATACATTTTAGAATGTGGGTCGGCGATCACCCGGCGTCCAGTCCGAAAAATCTCTCTCATCAAGTGTGGCTCTTCTACGTGGTGAAGCAATTGGGCTAGGGTATGCGGGAACTGCTCCATCAACATTTTTTAAAGGCACCATTTGCAAAACATCTCTCTCTTTAACCTCAGCCATTTTATTTTTAGCGTTTTCCGACAGACCACGTTCCACCGTAGCAAAACCGTTTTCTCTCGCATCATAAACAAATTCCGGACGCGATTTGTTTTTACCTCTTAGAGATCGCCATAACGATTTCACACCATCAACAGCCATGCTGGTTGCCAGGGTCACGAATGCTGTGCTTGCTGCTAACATTGTGGCGCCAAGGGCAGCCATCGTAACAGTGCTAAAGCCAGTTGCACTTGCGGCTGCGGTTACTGCAGGAACGAGTATAGCGGGTGGAAAGAAAATGATTAGCGCCACAGTTATAGCAACGGCTAAAGACATTGCAGCGATAACAATCTTTCCTCTATGACGAACCCACCAGGGTTTGTCGGGTTTTTCTTGCGCAAATTGAGGAAAAGGTCCGGGGCTTGCGATAGTCTGTGCGTATTTGGATTGTTCTGTACTTGCAGCAACTAAAGTTCGAAAATCTTTTTTACGAAGTTTGTAAGGATCAATTGGCAAGACACGAGGTTCATCGCCCCTTGCTAATGTTTTAATCATGTTAAAGCTCAAGGGTCCACAATTAAAAGTATCAACTTGTTCTAAAAGAGTAGGTGCTTTAATTGGGGCGTTGAGCAGAGAACGCAGTAGGTATTGCACGTGTTGATAAGTGCTACTTTTTTTGCGAATTGTTCCATCATAATATTTGGCTTTAAAAGAACCGTCCTTCTTAAGAATGATCTTAAGGACAGTCCAGTGTTCATTGGTGCTATCCATTAATGGTAATAAGAAAAACTCGTCTTCTAGCCTAGAACGTTGCGCACGATAGTCAATCAAAAAGCCAAGAGCTTCTTTTAAGCGAACTGTTATTCCAGGTAATTCATGAGGAGGGTTTTCATCTACATGAGTTGGAAGAAATACACCAAACTTTTGGTTTTTTTTGTTTCGGTAAGTGTAACAAAATGTCTTGGGTTCTTCTCTGGCATCTTCAGGACGTAATCTAATTCTATATTTGTGAATTTTCACAAATTTTTCGGCATTAGCCTGTTGATTAAAATAGCTACGCAGCAAAACATGCATCCAATGTGCAGAATAACGCGCTAAGTAATCAAATTTGGGCATACTTGTAACCTCTAATTGCTTACAGTATAACAGGAGAAGTAAATTAAATACTTAAAAAAAAGATCTTTTAACTTCTTTATAGTTAAATTAAGGGTAAGGTAAGCATAGCTTAATGTTAATTTAAGTTTCGAAGCTTAAAATCCCCCTGAATTTCAAAACACCTTTGGATAACTATGAAATGAGACTAAACTCTATAAGGCCAGAAGGTCGTTAATGAAGACCAAAGAAGAATTGCTTTTAAACTTAAAAGAAAAGTTGCTTAGAGAGTATCGTTCAATAATTCGGGGTTACTCCGTGGTAAGCGGTTCAGATATTGCTCAAATTCTTGAAGGAGTTGCAGCGGATATCCCTATTGCTGGATTTTTATCGGTATTTCTATTTGGTTTGCGAATCTTTCCTAATCAAGCTTCAGAGCCAGTGCATCCATAAATCTTAAGTCTAACTCGGCGCTACATTACAAAAGAGCTTAAAAACAATAAAGCCTATAGTGTTTCACTAGAGTTAAGTCTGATTGACCAATTTAAAGAAAGTTTCAATACTGCCAGTGAAAATGGTTTGTATCAATTGGCAATGTTTGACTTTGCTGAGAATGGTCTTCCTACCTGGTTTAAATCTGGGTCGCTAAACACGGCATGTCGACGTCACGCTGTGAACTTTATAGAACGTCTGGCAAATGATGAGTTGTTATCTTACAAAGATAAAATTGCTATTCTGGAACACTTAAATTATATATATAAAAGACTTTTTGAATCAGTATTAGGAAGAATACAATTACGAAAATCAAAAAAGTTACTTTATGAATATTTTTTAGTTTGTGCCCATCGATTAGCCGTCAAAAAAAACTTTCTCGAAGCTATTGAGGTCTTGCATAAAATAACGGATCCGAATAAAGAGTGTCACACAGCTCGTTACGCTATCTCATTATACACTCGTACGCTTCTTGCATATAACCTTGAAAATATTCTCACTATTCTCGATAAGATCAAAGTTTTACAACTTACACATGCAAAAATGTCGAAGATTTTAGGCGATACTCCGAATAAAAAACTAGAGTTTTTATACGGTGATGTATTGTTACGCCAAATTATTCCCGATGGTTTTACGGCGATAAGGAATTTAGATAATAACAAACTGGATATTCGCTTTGTTCCTGGCCAACCTAAGACTAGATCTTTTCTAAGAAAATTCAGCTTTTTTACAGGGGGTGCTACGGTTCTGCTTAGCGGTGCAGTTCATTATTTTGAATCTGCCATCAGCTACCAAAAGACATTCAAATACTATTGGTCAGAGGGTCTCTTCGATTCTATTAACTGTCGCTATGATCCGACTATTGAACCAGTACCACCGACTAGTTCGAGACCCAGTGTAACACCAACGTCCTTATTAACGTCCAGTTATCTCTTGTTTCTTATAACAGCGTTTCATTTTGCCTATCGTTTTGGCGTAACAAAAGAGAAAAAATATTTAGCTTTTTCGATTGCTTTGGCTGCAACAGCAATTGGTTTGTGTTTAGTCAGTAATCTAGTCATTGATTGGTATCAATTCCCTCTTGCGAAAACTCAAGGTTATAATTGGCCATGGACGTTTGATAAAGTTGGCTGTTCAGCACGACATCCATATGATTACGATGGTTACATGTCATCACTGGATGTTAAACAGCATGATTATTCTGCAAGTAGTATGATGAGTCTTCGTTTTGGTGAGTTACTTATGTTTATTTTAGCAATTGCAGTTGTAGACATGGGTTACAGGCAGGGGCGCGTTTCACCAAAAGTAGAGGTTATGAATGACGGTAAGAATTCTTTTTTTGCGCTATCTCAGTAGCTTGTCATTATCTCAGTAGTTTTGTCATTCCCGCGAAGGCGGGAACCTATCCCTGGTGCGGCTGGAAAGATGGG